>JBJMQD010000201.1:0-42893 GCA_045802855.1 Myxococcales bacterium
ACCCGGAGAACATCGACTTCATGGACGTATCGCCCAAGCAGATCCTGAGCACAGCAACGTCGCTTATCCCCTTCCTGGAGCATGACGACGCTCCTCGTGCCCTGATGGGCTCGAACATGCAGCGCCAGGCGGTGCCTCTGCTCCGCACGGCCGCTCCGCTCGTCGGCACCGGCATCGAAGGGACCGTCGCGCGCGACTCGGGCGTGTGCGTCGTGGCCCGCCGCGACGGCGTCATCGATCAGGTCGACGCCGGCCGCATCGTCGTCCGCGCCGAAGGCAAGGGCGAGACGATCGACGTCGCCAGCGAAGTCGACATCTACAATCTCATCAAGTACCAGCGCTCGAACCAGAACACCTGCATCAACCAGAAGCCGATCGTGAAGGCCGGCGACCGCGTCAAGAAGGGCGACGTGATCAGCGACGGCCCCGCGACGGAAACGGGTGAGCTCGCGCTCGGCCAGAACGTGGTCGTCGCCTTCATGCCGTGGCAGGGCTACAACTTCGAGGACTCGATTCTCGTCTCGGAGCGGATCACCCGCGAGGACGTCTTCACCTCGATCCACATCGAGGAGTTCGAGTGCATCGCCCGGGATACCAAGCTCGGGAAGGAAGAGATCACCCGCGACATCCCGAACGTCGGTGAAGAGGCCCTCAAGGACCTCGACGACTCGGGCATCATCCGCATCGGCGCCGAGGTGCAGCCGGGCTCGATCCTGGTCGGCAAGATCACGCCAAAGGGCGAGACCCAGCTCTCACCGGAGGAGAAGCTGCTTCGCGCCATCTTCGGCGAGAAGGCCGGCGACGTGCGCGACAGCTCGCTGCGCGTTCCGCCCGGCGTGACCGGCACCGTCATCAACGCGAAGGTGTTCTCGCGCAAAGGCGTCGACAAGGACGAGCGCGCGAAGGACATCGAGAACCAGGAAGAGGCGAAGCTCCTCAAGGATCAAAACGACGAGATCAAGATCCTGAAGGACTCGGCCTACAAGCGGATCAAGCGCCTCTTGCACGGCAAGGAGACGACCGCGAAGCTCGTGGACGACAAGGGCCACGTACTCCTGAACAAGGGCCAGCAGATCGCCGATACCCAGCTCGACGAGATCCCGGAGAAGTACTGGCCGGAGATCGCGGTCGGCGGCGCGGAGGACAAGGTCGCCAAGATCCTGGAGAACTTCAACGAGCAGAAGGAGCTCGTGAAGCTCGTCTTCGGCGAGAAGATCTCGCGTCTGAAGAAGGGCGACGAGTTGCCTCCGGGCGTCATCAAGATGGTGAAGGTCTACGTCGCCATCAAGCGCAAGCTGTCGGTCGGCGACAAGATGGCCGGACGCCACGGCAACAAGGGCGTCGTCTCCCGCGTCCTCTCCGAGGAGGACATGCCGTACCTCGAGGACGGCCGCGCGGTGGACCTGGTCCTGAACCCGCTCGGCGTGCCGAGCCGCATGAACATCGGTCAGATCCTGGAGACCCACCTCGGCTGGGCCGCTCGCGGCCTGGGCGAGCAGATCCAGAAGATGATCGACGACAAGTGGAGCCCCGAGGCGATCCGCAAGGACCTGAAGCGGATCTACGACGGCAAGGAGATGCACGACTTCCTCGATCAGCTGCCCGACAAGGAAGTGCAGCGGCTGGCGACGAAGCTGGTGAAGGGCGTCCACTTCGCGTCGCCGGTGTTCGACGGAGCGCGCGAGCCCGAGATCCTCGCGCAACTCGAGCACGCGGGCCTGCCGAAGACGGGTCAGATGATCCTCTTCGACGGCCGCTCGGGCGAGGCGTTCGACCAGGACGTGACGGTGGGCATCATGTACATGCTCAAGCTCCACCACCTGGTCGACGAGAAGATCCACGCCCGCAGCATCGGGCCGTACTCGCTCGTCACCCAGCAGCCGCTCGGCGGCAAGGCCCAGTTCGGTGGCCAGCGCCTGGGAGAGATGGAAGTGTGGGCGATGGAGGCGTACGGCGCTGCCTACTCGCTGCAAGAGTTCTTGACGGTGAAGTCCGACGACGTGGTCGGACGGACCCGCATGTACGAGTCGATCGTCAAGGGAGAGTACGCCCTCGAGTCGGGACTGCCCGAGTCGTTCAACGTGCTCATCAAGGAGCTGCAGTCCCTCGGTCTGGACGTCGAGCTGATGGAGAACCCGCCTGCTGACGCGGCTCCGGCTCCGGCGCCCGCCAAGAAGCCCGTACCGGGAGCGGCAGCGTGATCGAACTCGTCTCTAACGGTTTGCGGAGGATCCGGTGAAGGACATCTTCAATTTCTTCGAAAAGCCCAAGGACCCGCTTTCTTTCAGCGCGATCCGGATCTCGCTCGCCAGCCCGGAGAAGATCCGGCAGTGGTCGCACGGGGAGGTGAAGAAGCCCGAGACGATCAACTACCGCACCTTCAAGCCGGAGCGGGACGGCCTCTTCTGCGCCAAGATCTTCGGGCCGGTGAAGGACTACGAGTGCAATTGCGGCAAGTACAAGCGCATGAAGCACCGCGGAGTGGTGTGCGAGAAGTGCGGCGTCGAGGTGATCCAGTCCAAGGTGCGTCGCGAGCGCCTCGGGCACATCAACCTCGCCACGCCGGTCGCGCACATCTGGTTCCTCAAGTCCCTGCCGTCCCGGATCGGTAATCTTCTCGACATCACCTTGAAGGACCTGGAGAAGGTCCTTTATTGCGAGTCGTTCGTCGTCATCGACCCCAAGGAGTCGCCCTTCCAGGCGGGAGAGCTGCTCAGCGAGGACAAGTACTACAAGGCGGTCGAGGAGCTGGGCGAGGAGTCGTTCGTCGCGGGAATGGGCGGCGAGGCCGTCCGCGAGCTGCTCCGCAAGATCGACATCGAGTCGCTCTCGGTGGAATTGCGCAAGGACATGCGGGAGGCGACGAGCGACGCGAAGCGGAAGAAGCTCGCCAAGCGCCTCAAGGTGGTCGAGTCGTTCCGCGAGAGCGGCAACAAGCCCGAGTGGATGATGCTCGACGTGATTCCGGTCATCCCGCCGGATCTGCGTCCCCTCGTCCCCCTCGACGGCGGCCGCTTCGCGACCAGCGACCTGAACGACCTCTACCGGCGCGTCATCAACCGCAACAACCGCCTGAAGAGGCTCCAGGAGCTGAACGCCCCCGACATCATCATCCGCAACGAGAAGCGGATGCTGCAGGAGGCGGTGGACGCGCTCTTCGATAACGGACGGCGCGGGAAGACGATTACCGGTCCCAACAAGCGGCCTTTGAAGTCGCTCTCCGACATGCTCAAGGGCAAGCAGGGACGGTTCCGCCAGAACCTCCTCGGCAAGCGCGTCGACTACTCCGGCCGCTCGGTCATCGTGGTCGGCCCCGAGCTGAAGCTCCACCAGTGCGGCCTGCCGAAGATCATGGCCCTCGAGCTGTTCAAGCCGTTCATCTACAACAAGCTGGAAGAGCGCGGGCACGTCACCACCATCAAGAGCGCCAAGAAGATGGTGGAGAAGGAGCGCCCCGAGGTCTGGGACATTCTCGAGGAGGTCATTCGCGAGCACCCGGTGCTGCTCAACCGCGCTCCGACGCTGCACCGCCTCGGCATCCAGGCGTTCGAGCCGGTCCTCATCGAAGGAAAGGCCATCCAGCTCCACCCGCTCGTCTGCTCCGCCTTCAACGCGGACTTCGACGGCGACCAGATGGCCGTCCACGTGCCGCTTTCCATCGAAGCGCAGATGGAAGCGCGCGTCCTGATGATGAGCACGAACAACATCCTCTCGCCTGCGCACGGAAAGCCTATCATCGTGCCGACGCAGGACATCGTGCTCGGCCTCTACTACCTGACCCGCGAGCGCACGCTGGCGCACGGGGAGGGAAGGGTGTTCTCGTCGCCCGCGGAAGTGCGTGCGGCGTACGACCACAAGGAAGTCGACCTGCAGGCGAAGATCGTCTGCCGCATGGACCAGTTCGACGTGGAGGGCAATCCCGCCGGGCGCGCGCGCATCGAGACCACCGTCGGCCGCGTGCTGCTCTCCGACGTGCTGCCGAGGAAGATCCCCTTCTCGGCCATCAACCGGGTGATGGACAAGAAGACGCTCGGGAACCTGATCGACATCTGCTACCGCACGAGCGGCGAGAAGGAGACGGTGATCCTCGCCGACAAGCTGCGCAGCCTCGGCTACGGCTATGCCACCAAGGCGGGCATCTCCATCGCCATCAAGGACATGGTGATCCCGTCCAAGAAGCAGGAGTTCCTCGAGCGAGCGCAGAAGGAAGTGGCCGAGATCGAGAACCAGTATCTCGAAGGCCTCATCACCGACGGCGAGCGCTACAACAAGGTGATCGACATCTGGGCCCAGGTCACCGAGGAGGTGGCCGCCGAGATGATGGGCGAGATCGGCACCGAGATGGTCACCGGGACCAACAAGGAAGGGAAGAAGGAGGACCGCAAGCAGCCTTCCTTCAACCCCATCTTCATCATGGCCGACTCGGGAGCCCGCGGCTCCGCCCAGCAGATCCGCCAGCTCGCGGGAATGCGCGGCCTGATGGCGAAGCCCTCGGGTGAAATCATCGAGACCCCCATCACGGCGAACTTCCGCGAGGGCCTCACCGTCCTGCAGTACTTCATCTCCACCCACGGTGCCCGCAAGGGCCTCGCCGACACCGCGCTCAAGACGGCCAACTCCGGCTACCTGACGCGGCGCCTCGTCGACGTGGCGCAGGACGCGATCATCACCGAGTACGACTGCGGCACGATGGACGGCATCGCGCTCGGCGCCCTGGTCGAGGGCGGCGAGATCATCGAGCCGATGGGCGAGCGCATCCTCGGCCGGGTCGCGCTCGAACCCGTCGAGGATCCGTTCAGCCACGAGGTGATCGTCGAGGCGAACGAGGAGATCGACGAGGCCAAGGTCCGCGACATCGAGGAGGCGGGCATCGAGAAGGTCAAGATCCGCTCGGTGCTCACCTGCCAGGCCCCGCGCGGCATCTGCGTCGAGTGCTACGGCCGCGACCTGGCGCGCGGGCGCAAAGTGAACATCGGCGAGGCCGTCGGCGTCATCGCGGCGCAGTCGATCGACGAGCCCGGAACGCAGCTCACCATGCGCACCTTCCACATTGGCGGCACCGCGACGAGGCGCGCCGAGGCGTCGACGTTCGAGAGCCGGCACGCAGGCACCGTCCACTACCATGGACTGAAGACGGTCAAGCGCAAGGACGGTTCGATCATCGCCATGAACCGCAACGGCGAGATCGCCATCGCCGACGACAACGGACGCGAGCGCGAACGCTACGCCGTCGTCTACGGCGCCAAGATCAACGTCAAGGAAGGCCAGAAGATCGAGGTGGGAACGACCATGGCCGAGTGGGACCCGTTCGCGGTGCCCATCGTCGCCGACGTCTCGGGAACGGTGCGGTTCACCGACATCATCGAAGGCGTGACGATGAACGAGCAGCTCGACGAGGTGACCGGCCTCTCGCGCAAGTCGATCATCGAGAGCCGCGATGCCGACGCCCAGCCCCGCCTCCAGGTCGAGGACGAAAAGGGGAACGTCAAGCAGCTGCCCACCGCCGACCAGCCCGCTCGGTACAACCTGCCCGTCGGCGCCAACATCACCGTCAACGACGGCGACCAGGTGGACGCCGGCGAAGTCCTCGCCCGCATCCCCCGCGAGACCACCAAGACCAAGGACATCACCGGCGGTCTGCCCCGCGTCGCCGAGCTGTTCGAGGCCCGCAAGCCCAAGGAGCACGCCGTCATCAGTGAGATCGAGGGCGTGGTCTCCTTCGGCAAGGACACCAAGGGCAAGCGCAAGGTGATCGTGACGCCCGAGATCGACGCCAAGCTCCGCACCGATCTGGCCCGCGAGTACCTGATCGGGAAGGGCAAGCACATCAACGTGCACGCCGGCGACCGGGTGAAGGCCGGCGATCCCTTGATGGACGGCGCGGCGAACCCGCACGACATCCTCAAGGTGCTCGGCGAGAAGGAGCTCGCCCGGTACATGGTGGACGAGGTGCAGGAGGTCTACCGGCTGCAGGGCGTGAAGATCAACGACAAGCACATCGAGACCATCGTCCGGCAGATGCTCCGCCGCGTGCGCGTGAGCGAGGTGGGCGACACCACCTTCCTCGTCGACGAGCAGGCGGAGAAGTCGATGTTCGACGCCGAGAACCAGAGGGTGACGGCGATCGGCGGCAAGCCCGCGACGGGCGAGCCGCTGCTCCTCGGCATCACCAAGGCGTCCCTCTCGACCGAGTCCTTCATCTCGGCCTCCTCGTTCCAGGAGACGACGAAGGTGCTCACCGAGGCGGCGATCAGCGGGAAGATCGATCACCTCCGCGGCTTGAAGGAGAACGTGATCATGGGCCGCCTCATCCCGGCCGGCACCGGCCTCAACGCGTACAAGCACCTCGACATCGAGGTGGAGACGCCGGTCGACGAGGTCGAGGCGGCGGAAGAGGCGCTGGCCATCGCGGCGGGGGCGGAGACTCCGGTAGCGGCCACTGCAGGCGCCGAAGAGTAGTCGCTTCCAGCACGTCGGATTCCAAGAAGGGCGCTCCGGGCAACCGGGGCGCCCGTGTTCGTCGTTGACCCTCCGCGGCCGCGACGTCAGCATGGCCCGATGCGAGTCGCCGCCCTCCTGTTGCTCCTCTGCGTTGCGGGCTGCTACCGGCCCCGCGCCGAGGACCAGAAACCGCGCTGCCCCGACTCGGACCAGGCCGCCTGCACCTCTGGTGGGCTGCAATGCAAGTACGACGAGAAGCGTGCCTGCGATCTCTGCCTCTGCAAGCACGAGGTGATGTGATGCGGGCGGTCGCCGCGATCCTGGTGGCCGTCTCCTTCGGCTGCGCGCACGGGAAGAGCGACGAGACCATCTGCTCCGAGTATCGCGGGCAGCGCTGCGTCACGGGGCAGGAATGCACTGTGGACAAGGATCGCGGCTGCAAGGTGTGTCGTTGCGAGAACGCCGGGCAGACGGGTCCGGACGGCAATCCCACGCTTCCCGATCCCCCACGCTGATCAGCGCTCGCTCGGATTGCGCGTCGCGTCTCCGGCGGAGCGCTCGAGGATGTTCAGCTCCACCCGGCGGTTCAGCTCCCGTCCGGCCGCAGTGAGGTTCGGAGCGATCGGCTGGGTGGGGCCGAGCCCCCGCGCCTCGAGCCGCGAACGCGCGACGCCGCGGGCGACGAGCGCCCGTACCACCGCCTCCGCCCGCACCCGCGAGAGCCGCGTGTTCGCCGCTGCGTTCCCTCGAGAGTCGCTGTGCCCGTCCACCGTCACCTTCAGGATCCCGGGATGCGACTTCAATAGAGTCGCGATCTGGTCGACGAGCTTTCGCGATGCCGCGGTGATCGTCGCCTTCCCGCTCGGGAAGTAGATCTTCTCGAGCAGCTCGATGCGGTCGTCTCGCACCGCCACCATCTGCTTCCGCACGGCGGGGCAGCCGTGGTTCAGGATGGTGCCCTTCTCGAGCGGGCAGTTGTCCACACGGTCCGGGATCCCGTCGCCGTCGGAATCGCGCTCTTCGTCCTCGCGAAGTCCGCCCGCCCGGGCGGTGGCGATCTGCTCCGCGCTTTCCACGGCGGCGCCGATCATCGCCGCGAGCGCCCGCCGCTGCGCCTCGGCCTCCGCGGCGGCTTCCGCCTCGGCCAGATCGCGCGCCGCCTGTTCGCGCCGCGCGCGGTCGCGGGCCCTCGCCACCTCGTCCAAAACCATCTGCGGAGGAGGCTTCACGGGCTTTCGTACCGCGCAGGCGCTCGGCGAGTACCGCAGCGAGAAAATCCCGCGGAGGGTCGGCGCGCCCACGGCGTCGTCGAGGCGGGTGCCGAGGGCGGCGTCCGCCGCGAGCCACTCGAACAAGCAGAAGCGCGCCCCGGCTCGCACTTCGAGCGGGATCGTCAGCCAGGAGAGGTCGCGCAGCGAGGTCGATCCCTCGAGCTCCGCGAACGGCTTCGCCGCCTCCCACCGATCGTAACGCGCGGCAGCCCTGAGGCCGATCTCGTTCCCGATCCGCGCCTCGCCGAGGTCCCGCGGCGGGCGGAATCGCAGGAACGCGTTTCCGAACAGGTCCCACTTCGACTCGCGACGGGAAGCGGCTCCGAGGATCTCGACGCCCACGCGCCCATCGCCGGTCAGCGCCTGCGCCTGGGAAGTGGCGAGCGATATGGCGACGTGACCGCCGAAAGCGAATCCCGACGCCTCACCAAGCCGGGCCCGGACTCCGGCGCGGACGTCGGAGGCTCCCGCCGGGACCGAGGTGGGGCCAGAGAGCGCGGACAGATCGAGCGCCTCGTCGAGGGTGACGGGGACCTGCGCGAAGATGGCGAGGCCATCCTGGAGCCGGCCCTCGAAGGCGGCCCAGCCGTCGATTCGCCGGGAAACGCGGGCGGGCGGCGGCCGCACCGGGTCCTTGGCCGCGTCGAGCACGATCTGCACCTCGACCGGGGAGACTCCCGCTGCCAGCGGTGCGGTCCCCTCGACACCGACAGTGCCATCGCCGCCGGTCGCGGGCCGGAACAGGGACGCGTTCACTTCCGGCGCCTGCGCGGCCGCGGGCAGGGCCAGCATCGCGGCCGCAAACGATGCGCACCGCGCGAATCGGAGGAGCGGGCTTTGCCTGGGTCGCCAGTCACGGAGCGGCCGGGGGCGCGGAGCATACGGCCGGCGCTTTCGCATCTCGGTCTCGTCGGGCAGGATAGCCGCGTCATGGAACGAGTCGAGGAAACTGCCCGCCGCATCGAGGATGCGATGGCGCGTCACGCGCAGTCGTTCGCGGCGGCGCTGCCCCGGCTCGATCCGACGATGGCCGCGCGGTCGCTCGCGATCGGCGGCGGAGTGGCGGTGTATGCGGGACGCGGATCCCCTGCCTCGCTCGCCATCGCGCTCCTCGGCGAGATTGCCGCGGACGACCTCGACCGCATCGAGGAGGTGCTCGGCACTCCTTCCCGGATCGAATTGACGCCGTTCGCTACACCCGCACTCGCGGCGCTTCTGGGCGCGAGGGGCTACCGCGTCGTCGAGTGGCACCAGATGCTGGCGAGGCCGCTGGAGACCCCGTTTCCCGAGGGCCCGAGCGTCGTCGAAGTGACCCAGATCCGTTCCGGCGACGGGGAACCGTGGGTCCCGCTCGTTGGCGCCTCGTTCCAGGAGGACGTACCCTCCGCGGATGCCAGGTTTCTCGTCGCGGCCACGAGCACGGAGGGCGTCACCTGCTTCATCGCACGGGTCGACGGAGAGCCGGCAGGCGGCGCGGCCGTGTTCGTCTCGCCGGGTCGTGCCGCGGTCTTGTCGGGAGCCGGGGTCCTGCCGCGCTTCCGGGGTCTCGGGGTGCAACGCGCGCTCATCGCCGCGAGACTGCGCTACGCGAAGGAGAAGGGCGCGGACGTCGCGGCGAGCAGCACGCTGCCCAACTCCGTGTCCCAGAAGAACCTCGAACGGTTCGGGTTCCGGATCCTGTACCCGAAGGTTGTCCTCGTCCGAGAATGACCGCGCTTGACTAACCGGGGTCCGCCGCTATCATGGCGCGCCTTTTCGCCTGCCCGTCCGGGTGGCCGAAATGATTTTCGCTCTCTCGAAAGGCCGTAATGCCGACGATCAGCCAGCTCATCCGCAAGGGAAGGGAAAAGGTCGTCTACAAGGGCAAGGCGCCCGCGATGACCCGCTGCCCGCAGAAGCGGGGCGTGTGTACTCGCGTGTACACGACCACCCCGAAGAAGCCGAACTCCGCCTTGCGCAAGGTCGCCCGCGTCCGGCTCACGAATGGGATGGAGGTCACGAGCTACATCCCGGGGGTCGGCCACAACCTGCAGGAGCACTCGGTCGTCATGATCCGCGGTGGCCGCGTGAAGGACCTTCCCGGCGTCCGCTACCACATCATCCGCGGCACCTTGGATTCCGTCGGAGTCGCCGGCCGCAAGCAGGGCCGGTCGAAGTACGGCGCGAAACGCCCGACCTGAGAGGGAGCTCCGTAAAATGCCTCGCCGTCGTGAAGTCGCCAAGCGCAAGATCCTGCCGGATCCGAAGTTCCAGGACCGGCTGCTCGCCAAGTTCATCAACGACATGATGCGGAAGGGCGAGAAGGCGGTGGCCGAGCGCGTCTGCTACCGGGCGCTCGACCTCGTGCAACAGAGGACGAACGACGACCCGCTCAAGGCGTTCAAGAAGGCGCTCGACAATGTAAAGCCGGTGCTGGAGGTGAAGAGCCGCCGGGTCGGCGGCGCCACCTACCAGGTTCCGGTCGAGGTGCGCCAGGATCGCCGCACGGCGCTCGCCATGCGCTGGCTCATCGACTACGCCAAGGAGCGCGGCGAGAAGACGATGGACCAGAAGCTGGCCGGCGAGCTGGTCGACGCCGCGAACAACCGCGGGAACGCGGTGAAGAAGCGCGAGGACACGCACAAGATGGCGGAGGCGAACAAGGCCTTCGCGCACTACCGCTGGTAACCGGTCCACGGACGGACGACGCGGGGCTCGCTCCCTCGTGCGGGAGCTCGTGCGTTCCTTGACACGGCGCTTCCTCTCCGGTAGACACCCCCGGCTTTTGGCAGCCCGGAGGCGCTCTTTTTCAGGCATTCCTTCATCCAGTCCCCAGCTCAGGTGTCGCGCGCCAAGGCGCGCACCTTCTCGCGAGGTCTTCCGTGGCCCGTACCTTCCCGCTCGAGCGCTGCCGGAACATCGGCATCATGGCGCACATCGATGCGGGCAAGACCACCACGACCGAGCGGATCCTCTTCTACACGGGTGTCTCGTACAAGATGGGCGAGGTCCACGAGGGCACCGCCGTCATGGACTGGATGGAGCAGGAGCAGGAGCGCGGCATCACCATCACCGCCGCCGCCACCACCTGCTATTGGCCCCCCCAGGGCCTGCCCGACGCCGCCGGACGCGACACCCACCGCATCAACATCATCGACACTCCCGGGCACGTCGACTTCACCATCGAGGTCGAGCGCAGTCTGCGTGTGCTCGACGGCGCGTGCGCGGTGTTCGACGCGGTCAACGGCGTAGAGCCGCAGAGCGAGACCGTCTGGCGGCAAGCCGACAAGTACCGCGTCCCGCGCATCTGCTTCATCAACAAGATGGATCGGGTCGGCGCCGACTTCTTCATGTCGGTGCGCACCATCGTCGATCGCCTGATCGCGAAGCCGGTCTGCATCCAGCTTCCCCTCGGTGCGGAGGAGAAGTTCGAGGGGATCGTCGATCTCGTCGAGATGAAGGCCCTGCGCTTCGAGGGCGAGAAGGGCGAGCGGGTGGTGGTGTCGCCCATCCCGGCCGACCTGCACGACCAGGCGCACGAGTACCGGTTCAAGCTCCTCGAAGCGGTCGCCGAGTTCGACGACGAGTGCCTGCAACAGTACCTGGAATCCCACGAAGTGCAGACGGCGCCGCTCAAGCGAGCCATTCGCAAGGCGACCGTCACGCTCAACTGCTTCCCCGTCATCTGCGGCTCCGCGTTCAAGAACAAGGGCGTGCAGAAGCTCCTCGACGCGGTGGTGGATTACCTCCCGAGCCCGATCGACATCCCGCCCAAGCACGGGAAGACGCTCGACGGCAAGGACGCCGTGCGCGAGACGCGCGACGAGGCGCCGTTCTCAGGCCTCGCCTTCAAGATCATGGCCGACGCTTTCGTCGGACAGCTCACGTTCGTCCGTTGCTACTCGGGGAAGCTGGAGTCGGGGACGGCGGTCTTGAACTCCACCAAGGGCAAGCGGGAGCGCATCGGGCGCCTCCTCCGCATGCACGCCAACAAGCGCGAGGAGATCGAGGAGATCCTGGCGGGCGACATCGCCGCGGTGGTGGGGCTCAAGGGAGCGACCACCGGCGACACGCTCTGCGACATGGATCACCCGATCCTGCTGGAGAAGATCGAGTTCCCGACGCCGGTGATGCACATCGCCATCGAGCCGAAGACCAAGGCCGATCAGGACCGGATGGTCACCGCCCTACAGCGGCTCGCGGTCGAGGACCCGTCGTTCCGCATGCGCACCGACGAGGAGACCGGCCAGACCATCATCAGTGGGATGGGCGAGCTCCACCTCGACATCATCGTCGACCGCATGCGGCGCGAGTACAAGGTCGAGGCGAACGTCGGCAAGCCCCAGGTCGCCTATCGGGAGACCATCACCAAGGAAGTCGAGGCGGAAGGAAAGTACATCCGCCAGACCGGCGGCCGCGGGCAGTACGGGCACGTCTGGCTGAAGGTGCGGCCGAATCCAGGCAAGGGCTTCCACTTCAAGAACGCGGTGGTCGGCGGATCGATCCCTCGCGAATACATTGCGCCGGTGCAGAAGGGCATCGAGGAAGCGATGGATTCCGGCGTCCTCGCCGGCTACCCGATGGTCGACATCGAGGCCGAGCTCTTCGACGGCAGCTACCACGAGGTCGACTCGAACGAGATGGCGTTCAAGATCGCCGGGTCGATCGGTTTCAAGGAAGCGACCGGCAAGGCAGGCCCCATCCTGCTCGAACCCATGATGGCGACCGAAGTCGTGGTACCGGAGCAGTTCATGGGGTCGGTGATCGGCGATCTCTCCGCACGGCGCGGAAAGATCCTGGGGATGGAGCCGCGGCACGGGATGCAGGTCGTCACAGCCCACGTCCCGCTGGCGGAAATGTTCGGCTACTCCACCTCGCTTCGCTCCGCGACCGAAGGGCGCGCGGTCTACACCATGCAATTCCACCATTACGCGCCGGTGCCACAGCACATCGCCGCGGAGCTCGTTGCAAAGAGATTCTGAGTGACGTAAAAGGCCCGCCCCCTCCGAAGGGCGGCCGAGGAACCTAGGAAGAAGGACTAGCGAGGAGCACGACCATGGCGAAGGAGAAGTTCCTGAGGAAGAAGCCGCACGTCAACGTCGGCACCATCGGCCACGTCGATCACGGCAAGACTACGCTCACCGCGGCCCTCACGAAGGTTTCGGCAGACAAAGGCTGGTCCAAGTTCGTTCCCTACGACGAGGTCGCGAAGGCCTCGGCCGCGCAGGGACGCCGCGATCCGACCAAGATCCTCACCATCGCCACCTCGCACGTCGAGTACGAGTCCTCGAAGCGCCACTACGCGCACGTCGACTGCCCCGGCCACGCCGACTACGTGAAGAACATGATCACCGGCGCGGCGCAGATGGACGGCGCCATCCTGGTGGTCAGCGCCGTGGACGGCCCGATGCCGCAGACTCGCGAGCACGTGCTGCTCGCCAGCCAGGTCAACGTGCAACGTATCGTCGTATTCCTCAACAAGGTCGATCTCGTCGACGATCCCGAGCTCCTCGACCTCGTCGAGATGGAGATCCGCGACCTCCTCAAGCAGTACAAGTTCCCCGGCGACGAGACGCCCATCATCCGCGGCGCCGCCTTCAAGGCGCTGCAGGGCGACCAGGGCGAGCAGGGCCAGGGCTCCATCCTCAAGCTGCTCGACGCCATGGACACCTACATCCCCGAGCCGGTCCGCGAGACGGACAAGCCGTTCCTGATGCCGGTCGAGGACGTGTTCTCCATCGCCGGCCGCGGTACCGTGGCCACCGGCCGCATCGAGCGCGGCCGGATCAAGGTCGGCGAGGAAGTGGAGATCGTCGGGCTCAAGGCGACCGCCAAGACGGTGGTGACGGGCGTCGAGTCGTTCCGCAAGCTCCTCGACGAGGGCGTGGCCGGCGACAACGTCGGCTGCCTGCTCCGCGGCACCAAGCGCGAAGAGATCGAGCGCGGCCAGGTGCTCTCCAAGCCGGGGTCGGTGACGCCGCACACCAAGTTCAAGTGCAACGTCTACGTCCTCACCAAGGACGAGGGCGGGCGCCACACCCCGTTCCTCAACGGCTACCGGCCGCAGTTCTACTTCCGCACCACCGACGTGACCGGCACCGTGAAGCTGCCCGCCGGCACCGAGATGGTGATGCCGGGCGACAACATCGAGATGGAGATCGAGCTGATGATGCCCATCGCCATGGACAGGGAGCTTCGCTTCGCCATCCGCGAGGGCGGTCGGACGGTGGGAGCCGGGGTCGTCACGCAGGTGATCGCGTAAGCCCGTCCGGGGAGGCGGCGTTTTCGCCTCCCCGGTCCGCGCAGCAAGGGGTTCTTTGACATGGCGACCCAGAAGATCCGGATCCGGCTGAAGGCCTACGACTACAAGCTCCTCGACCAGTCCGCCGGGGAGATCGTCGAGACGGCCAAGCGCACCGGCGCGAAGGTGGTGGGCCCCATCCCGCTGCCGACGCGGATCAACAAGTACACGGTGCTGCGCTCGCCGCACGTCGACAAGAAGTCGCGCGAGCAGTTCGAGATCCGGACGCACAAGCGGCTCCTCGACATCCTCGAGCCGACGCAGCAGACGCTCGACGCGCTGATGAAGCTCGACCTGTCCGCTGGCGTGGACGTCGAGATCAAGAGCTGAGGGACGACATGGCAACGCTCGACGTCATCAATCTCGCCAAGGAAAAGGTCGGCACCATCGAGCTCGCCGATGCGCTCGTGAACGCCGATCTGGCCAACTCCGACGCCCTCTTCTACGAGGTGGTCAAGGCGCAGCTCGCCTCGCGCCGCTCGGGCGGGCGCACGGTGAAGAACCGGTCCCTGGTATCGGGCGGCGGCAAGAAGCCGTACAAGCAGAAGGGCACCGGCCGGGCCCGCCAGGGATCGATCCGCGCATCTCAGTGGGTCGGCGGCGGCAAGGCGATGGCCCCGAAGTTCCGCGATTACGAGTACCACGTGCCGAAGAAGATGCGCCGCGCCGCGATCCGCGCCGCCATCTCCAAGCGCAACGCGGACAAGGCGCTCTTCATCCTCGACAATTGGTCGCCGTCGAAGCCGTCCACCAAGGCGGCGGTCGATGCGTTCGAGAAGCTCGGCCTCGAGGACGCCCTCGTCATCGACGCGAAGAACGAGAACCTGTTCAAGTCGATCCGCAACGCGCGCAAGTTCGACTTCCTCCCGGTCGAAGGCGCGAACGTCTACGACATCCTCCGCCACCGCGCGCTCATTCTCACGCAGGCGGGCGCGAAGGCGCTGGAAGGGGCGCTCGCATGAACCGCTTCGACGTGGTGAAGAGGCCCATCGATACCGAGAAGCTCAACCGGCTGCGCGACCGGGAAAACAAGTACGGTTTCGAAGTGGCCCTGCAAGCCAGCAAGACCGAGGTGAAGCAGGCGGTCGAGAGCCTCTTCAAGGTAAAGGTCGTGGACGTGAGGACCGCGATCGTGCGCGGCAAGATGCGCCGAATCGGCCGCTCGCAAGGCATGCGCCCCAACTGGAAGAAGGCGATCGTCACCCTCAAAGAGGGCGACGCCATCTCCATCTTCGAGGGGAAGTAAGCGATGGCGCTCAAGAGCTACAAGCCGACGAGTCCGGGGCGCAGGCTCACCACCTCGCCCGACTTCAGCGAGATCACGAAGACCCGGCCCGAGCGCAAGCTCACCGAGCCGACCAAATCCTCGGGCGGACGCAACGTCTACGGCAGGATCACCACCCGCCACCGGGGCGGCGGCCACAAGCAGCGCGTCCGCGTCATCGACTGGCGCCGCGAAAAGGACGCAGTGCCGGCGAAGGTGGCGGCGATCGAGTACGACCCGGGCCGCTCCGCCCGCATCGCGCTCCTCCACTACACGGACGGCGAGAAGCGCTACATCCTCTGGCCGGTCGGCGTGAACGTCGGCGACGTCCTGCAGTCGGGCGACAACGTCGACATCCGCCCGGGCAATGCGCTGCCCTTGCACGCGATCCCGCTCGGCACCGTGATCCACAACGTGGAGCTCAAGCGCGGCCGCGGGGCGCAGCTCATCCGCAGCGCCGGATCCTTCGGCCAGCTCATGGCCAAGGAAGGCAAGTACGCGCAGATCCGCATGCCCTCGACCGAGGTGCGCAAGGTGCTGCTCGAGTGCCGTGCCACCGTCGGACAGCTCGGGAACACCGAGCACGAGATCGTCCGGATCGGCAAGGCCGGCCGAAATCGCTGGAAGGGCTGGCGACCCACCGTGCGCGGCCTCGCCATGAACCCCGTCGATCACCCGCACGGCGGCGGCGAAGGCAAGAGCGGCCAGGGCAACCCGCACCCGGTCTCTCCCTGGGGTCAGCCGACCAAGGGATACAAGACGCGCGTCAACAAGCGCACGACCAAGTTCATCATCAAGCGCCGCGACAAGGGCGTGAGGTAATCGATGGCCCGCTCGGTCAAGAAAGGCCCGTTCATCGACCGCCACGTCGTCAAGAAGGTGGAGGAGATGAACCGGAGCAACCAGAAGAAGGTGGTGAAGACCTGGTCGCGCCGCTCCACCATCGTCCCGGAGCTCGTCGGCCACACCTTCGCCGTGCACAACGGGCGCAAGTTCATCCCCGTGTTCGTGACGGAGAACATGGTCGGGCACAAGCTCGGAGAGTTCGCTCCCACCCGCACCTTCCACGGCCACACCGGCGACAAGAAGGCGGCCAAGCCCGGTGCCGGCGCGGGTGGCGGTGCTCCGGCCGCCGCTTCCGCGCCGGCCGCGAAGGGATAAGGAACGACGATGGAAGCCTCCGCGACACTCCGCTACCTCCGCATCACCCCGCGCAAGGTGCGCGTCGTCGCCGACCTGATCCGCGGCAAGAAGGTCGGCCAGGCGCTCGCGCAGCTCACCTACCTCGAGAAGCGCGCCGCGCTGCCGCTCTCGAAGCTCCTCCGCAGCGCGGTGGCGAACGCCGACCAGGCCGCACAGGGCCAGCTCGACGTCGACACGCTCTACGTCCGCGAGCTGCAGGTCGGGCCGGGACCGTCCTTGCGGCGCTTCATGCCGCGGGCGATGGGTCGCGCCTACAAGATTACGAAGAAGACGAGCCACATCTCCATCGTGGTGGGCGACGAGGCGCCGCAAAAGAAGAAGCGCCGCACTCGCAAGCCGGCGGTGAAGAAGGCAGAGGCGGCCGCCGCCGCCGCCGCGGAAGCCAAGGCGTAAGGAGAACGAGATGGGTCAAAAAGTAAATCCGATTGGCTTCCGCCTGGGCGTCATCCGCTCCTGGGACTCCAAGTGGTACGAGGAGAAGAACTACGCCAAGTGGCTGCACGAGGACATCAAGCTCCGCGAGTACGTGAAGAAGAAGCTCGGCCAGGCGGGAATCAGCAAGGTCGAGATCGAGCGCGCCGCGAGCAAGGTGAAGATCAACGTGCACACCGCGCGTCCAGGCATCGTCATCGGCAAGCGCGGTGCGGGCATCGAGCAGATCAAGAAGGAGCTGCAGGCCTTCACGCAGAACGAAGTGTTCCTCAACATCGTCGAGGTACGTAAAGCCGAGGTCGACGCGCAGCTCGTCGCCGAGAACATCACCACCCAGCTCGAGCGCCGCATCGCCTTCCGCAGGGCGATGAAGAAGGCGATCCAGACAGCCCAGAAGTTCGGCGCGAAGGGCATCCGCGTCGCCTGCTCGGGACGGCTGGGCGGCGCGGAGATGGCGCGCTACGAGTGGTATCGCGAAGGCCGCGTGCCTCTGCACACGCTGCGCGCCGACATCGATTACGGCTTCGCCGAGGCAAAGACGACGTACGGGAAGATCGGCTGCAAGGTGTGGATCTTCCGCGGCGAGGTCCTTCCCGAAGGCGTCGCCACCGCGCCCGAGAAGGGCAGCGGCGCAGGCCCCGCCCGGCCGACGCGGCCGCTTCCCCCTCGTGCGGGTCAGACCACCCCCACGCCGGTGCAGTAGGAGATCGCAGAGATGCTTCAACCTTCGCGTACCAAGTACCGGAAGCAGATGAAGGGCCGCCACACGGGCAAGGCCTATCGCGGCGGCGAGCTCTCCTTCGGCGACTACGGGCTCAAGGTGCTCGAGTCGGGCCGCCTCACCGCGCGCCAGATCGAGGCGGGCCGCATCGCGATGACTCGCTTCATCAAGCGCGGCGGGAAGGTCTGGATCCGCGTCTTCCCCGACAAGCCCGTCACCAAGAAGCCGGCCGAGACCCGCATGGGCCACGGCAAGGGCAACGTGGAGGAATGGGTCGCGGTGGTGAAGATGGGCCGCATCCTCTACGAGATGGAAGGCGTCACCGAGGAAATCGCCAAGAAGGCGATGGCGCTCGCCTCGCACAAACTGCCGCTGCACACGCGCCTCGTGCGGCGCTCGTCGCAGCTCGGAGCGTAGCCATGAAGGCCGGCGAGCTGAGAGAACTTCCGGTCGACGAGCTGACGAGACGCGCGAACGAGATGCGCGAGAACCTCTTCAACCTGCGCATCCGTCACGCCGCCGGGACGCTCGACTCGAGCGCCGATCTCGGCAAGCACCGGCGCGACCTCGCACGGGTCCTGACCGTGCTCAACCAGAAGAAGCGCGGGGCGCCCGCGCCGGCGGCTTCCGCCGAGAAGAAGGCCTAGCCCATGTCCGAGAACACCGAGATCCGCCCGTCGGCGAAGCGTGGACGCCCCAAGAGCCGCATCGGCGTCGTCACCTCGAACAAGATGATGAAGACGGTGGTGGTGCAGGTCCAGCGCCGCATGAAGCACGGGCGGTACGGCAAGTACCTGACCGAGAAGAACAAGTACAAGGCCCATGATGAAGACCAGGCCTGCAAGATAGGCGATCAGGTCCGGATCGTGGAGACGCGCCCCATGTCGAAGGACAAGCGCTGGCGGGTGGCGGAGATCCTCAGGCCCGCCGACACCGTACTCGAGGCCCACACCCAGGCGCAGAAGACGGCGCCCGGAGCGGAGAGGAGCTAGGCCGTGATCCAGACGACGACCGTCCTCGACGTAGCGGACAACAGCGGCGCGAAGAAGGTCGCCTGCATCAAGGTCCTCGGCGGGACCAAGAGGCGCTACGCGACCATCGGCGACGTCATCGTCGTCTCCGTCAAGGAGGCGCTGGTGAACAGCAAGGTGAAGAAGGGCGAAGTCGCCCGCGCCGTCATCGTGCGCACGAAGCGCGAGGTGAAGCGCCCCGACGGCAGCTACATCAAGTTCGACAACAACAGCGCGGTGATGGTGAGCAAGGAAGGCGAGCCGATCGGGACCCGCATCTTCGGGCCGGTCGCCCGCGAGCTGCGGGCGAAGAAGTTCATGAAGATCATCTCCCTCGCTCCGGAGGTGCTGTGATGAAGCGGTCCACCCGGATCAAGAAGGGTGACACCGTCTTCGTCCTCTCCGGGAAGGAGAAGGGGAAGACCGGCAAGGTGCTCGACGTCGACCACGACAAGGAGCGCGCGGTGGTCGAGAAGCTGATGATCTTCAAGCGGCACTACAAGCGGGGCCGCAATCCTGCCGCGCCCGAGGGCGGGATCGTCGAGACGAACGGCAGCATCCACCTCTCGAACCTCGCCCTCATCGATCCCGACTCGAAGAAGCCGACCCGGATCGGCACGAAGCTGCTCGACAACGGCAAGCGCGTCCGCGTCGCCAAGCGGAGCGGCGCGCAGATTGATCAGGGATAGCCGATGGCAGAAGACAAGAAGGGCAAAGGCGAGAAGGACGAGAAGAAGCAGCACGAGAAACACGCCAAGGGCGAAGGGCCGGTTGTCCCCAAGCAGGAGGGCGAGAAGAAGCCCAAGAAGGGCAGCAGGGAGAAGAAGGCGCCCGCCACGATCCAGGCGGCGCAGGGGAAGGCCAAGGCCAAGGGCGACCATCCGGCGCGCCTCGCGGACGCCTACAAGACGAACGTGATCCCGCTACTGATGAAGGACTTCGGCTACAAGAACCCGATGCAAGTGCCGAAGATCGAGAAGATCGTCGTCAACATGGGCCTGGGCGAGGCGATCTCCAACAACAAGCTCATCGAGCAGGCCCAGGAACAGATGATGGCGATCAGCGGGCAGAAGCCCGTCATCACCAAGGCTCGCAAGTCGATCGCGAACTTCAAGCTCCGCGAAGGACAGTCGATCGGCGCGATGGTGACGCTGCGCAGCGCCCGCATGTACGAGTTCTTCGACCGCCTGGTGAGCATCGCGCTTCCCCGCGTGCGCGACTTCAAGGGCGTGTCGTCCAAGTCGTTCGACGGGAAGGGCAACTACACGCTCGGCATCCGCGAGCAGATCATCTTCCCGGAGATCAACTACGACAAGATCGAGAAGATCAAAGGGATGAACATCACCATCGTCACCACCGCCAAGAACGACGAGGAAGGCCGCGCGCTCCTGCGCCACATGGGCATGCCCTTCCGGACCGCGTAGAGGCTATCGAATGGCAAAGCTTTCCAAGATCGCCCAGGCGAAGCGCAAGCCGAAGTTCAAGGTCCGCGCCTACAAGCGCTGTCCCATCTGCGGCCGCAATCGCGCCTTCCTGAACAAGTTCCAGATGTGCCGCATCTGCTTCCGCAACCGGGCACTGAAGGGCGAGATCACCGGAGTCATCAAGTCGAGTTGGTAGAGCCTGCGCGCCCACGGGTACGGCAGGCGGAGGTAACGCACGTGAGCATGACCGATCCGATCGCGGACCTGTTGACCCGGATCCGCAACGCGCAGCGCGCCGGCCTCGCCGATTTCGAGGTGCCGGCGAGCAAGATGAAGCAGCGCATCTGCGAGGTGCTGAAGGACGAAGGCTTCATCCGCGAGGTGGCGAGCAAGGAGGACGGCAAGCAGGGGATCCTCACCGTCACCCTGAAGTACGACGCGGAGAAGCGGCCGGCGATCAGCGAGATCAAGCGGCAGTCGAAGCCGGGCCTGCGGCGTTACGTCGGCTACCAGGACATCCCGCAGGTGATGAACGGCCTCGGCATCGCGCTCCTTTCCACCTCCAAGGGCATCGTGGTCGACCGCGAGGCCCGCAAGCAACACCTGGGCGGCGAGCTCCTCGCCACCATCTGGTAGGAGCGAACATGTCGCGCATCGGCAGGATGATCATCAAGGTCCCGGACAAGGTGAAGGTGAACGTCCAGCCGGGCCTCGTCGCCGTGGAAGGTCCCAAAGGAAAAGTCAGCCAGAGGCTCGACCGCGAGATGAGAGTCGTCGTGGAGCAGGGCCAGGTCCGCGTCGAGCGGCCGAACGACTCGCGGCGCTCGCGCCAGCTCCACGGCCTCTCCCGCACGCTCGTCGCGAACATGATCCAGGGCGTGACGCAGGGCTTCGCCCGCTCTCTCGACATCGCGGGCGTCGGGTACAAGGCGGAGCTGAAAGGGAAGGAAGTCCACCTCGCTCTCGGCTTCTCCCATCCCGTGGTGTTCCCGCTGCCCGAGGGGATCACCGCCGAGTACGACGCCAAGGCGAACCGGCTCACCGTGCGCGGCGCGGACAAGCACCTGGTCGGCCTTACCGCGGCGCAGATTCGCAAGGTGCGCCCGCCCGAGCCATACAAGGGCAAGGGGATCAAGTACGCGGAGGAGACGATCCGCCGCAAGCAGGGCAAGACGGGGGCAACCTAGCCATGAGCGACTCGACCATCCAGGAGAAGCGCAACCTGCGCCAGCGCCGCAAGCGGCGCATCCGGATCAAGGTGTTCGGCGAGACCGAGCGGCCCCGCCTCTCGGTGTACCGGAGCCTCAACCACATCTACGCGCAGGTGATCGACGACTCGACGGGCAAGACCATCGCCGCCGCATCCACCCTCTCGCCGGAGTTGAAGGACGGGAAGGGCAAGAAGAAGGATCGGGCGAAGGAGGTCGGGAAGCTCGTCGCGAAGAAGTGCCAGGACGCGAAGGTCGCCGCGGTCGTGTTCGATCGCAACGGGTTCAGCTATCACGGCCGCATCGCCGCCGTCGCCGACGGCGCCCGCGAGGGCGGGTTGAAGTTCTAAGCAGCTTCTGCCGTTCCGCGCGGCGCGCGGGCGGCGTGAGGAGAGTGGATGGCCGCACCGATCAACCCCAACGACCTCCCGGAGCTGAACGATCGGGTGGTCCACATCAACCGCGTCGCCAAGGTCGTGAAGGGCGGCCGGCGATTCAGCTTCTCCGCGCTCGTCGTCGTCGGCGACGGGCAGGGTCACGTCGGCGCCGGCCTCGGCAAGGCGAACGAGGTCCCCGAGGCCATCCGCAAGGGCGGCGAGCAAGCGAAGAAGAACCTCTTCAAGGTCCCGCTCGCCGGGAACACCATCCCGCACGAGGTGATCGGACATTTCGGCGCCGGGCGCGTCCTGCTGAAGCCGGCCGGCGAAGGAACGGGCGTCATCGCGGGCGGCTCGGTGCGCGCGGTGCTCGAAGCGGTCGGGATCCGCAACATCCTGACGAAGTCGCAGGGGTCGCGTAACCCGCACAACGTCGTGAAGGCCGCTCTCGACGGCCTGCGCCACCTGCGTAGCCCCGAGGACATGGCGAGGCTCCGAGGCAAGGATCTCGCCGAGTTGCGGCAACAGGAGGAGCGGGCTTTGCCCGCGACGGGCGGAGCCCGAAGGGGCGGAGCATCGATCGAAAACCAGGGAGCATGACCCATGGCCCTCCGAATCAAGCTCGTCCGCGGGATCAGCGGACATCCTGAAGATCACCGCGCGACGGTGCGAGGACTCGGGCTCACCCGCGTCGGGCGCGTGCGCGTCCTCGAGGACAATCCCGCCGTACGCGGGATGGTGAAGAAGGTCGGCTATCTCCTCCAGGTCGAGGAGACACAGGAGCAGTTCCAGAAGTTCGGCCGCCGGGCGCGCGCAAAGAGCCAGCGCGAGGCGAGCGGCAAGGCGCCTCCCTCGACACCGAGTACCGTATCTTGAATGGCAGCTACCGAGTGTAGGCACCGCAGGCGGGGCCGAGCGAGCGAGGGTCCAAGAGAGCCTCGCGTGAGGAGAACGCGATGAACGAGCTCAGCAAGCTGACTCCGCCGACGGGTGGAGGGGTGAAGGAAAAGAAGCGGGTCGGGCGCGGGCAGGCGAGCGGGCTCGGCAAGACCGCCGGACGGGGCGGTAAGGGGCAGAAAGCGCGCACCGGCAACATGAACTTCATCGGGTTCGAAGGTGGGCAGATGCCCATCCAGCGCCGCGTGCCGAAACGCGGTTTCACGAACCATTTCCGGGTCGAGTACGCGGTCGTCAACGTGGGACTCCTGGAAGGCCTCGAGGCGACCGGAACCATCACCGCGGACACCCTGGAAGAAGCGGGCGTGATCAAGCGGCACAAGGACGGGCTCAAGATCCTCGGCGACGGCGACGTCACCAAGGCGATCACCGTGCGGGCGAACAAGGTGTCCGCGTCGGCGCGGGAAAAAATCGAGAAGGCCGGCGGCACGGTCGAGCTGATCGAGGTGGTCAAGAAGAAGACCCCGCAAGACCGCAAGGCAGAGGAGAAGGCGGCCGCCGCTGCCGCCAAGAAGGCCAGCAAACCGTAGTAGAGTCGCACGCCAGAAAAGGCCGCCGGCCCGGCGGCGAGGAGCTGGTGACGTGTCGTTCGCGAATGCCTTCGGAAACCTCTTCCGCATCGCCGAGCTGCGCAAGCGGCTTGCCTATACGCTCGCCCTGCTGGCGGTCTACCGCGTCGGCGTGTTCGTCACCGCGCCCGGGGTGAACCGGGTGGTGATGAAGAAGGCGATCGAAACGAGCGGCGGGTTCCTGAACCTCTTCAATCTCTTCACCGGCGGCGCGCTCGAACAGCTTTCCATCTTCGCGCTCGGCATCATGCCGTACGTCAGCGCGAGCATCATCCTGCAGCTCCTCACGGTGGTCATCCCCACTCTGGAGAAGCTCTCCAAGGAAGGAGAGATGGGGCGCCGCAAGATCACCCAGTACACCCGCTACGGGACGATCCTGCTCTCCCTCGTCCAGGGTTTCGGCATCGCCCGCTACCTCGAAAGCGTGAAGGCCGGCAACGAGAGCGTCGTCGCCGACGACGTGAAGGGGTGGGGCTTCCGCATCCTGACCGTCATCACCCTCACTGCCGGGACGGCCTTCATCATGTGGCTCGGCGAGCAGATCACCGAGCGAGGAATCGGGAACGGCATCTCGCTGATCATCTTCGCCGGCATCGTCGCCCGGGTGCCGCAGGCGATCATCCAGACGTGGACGACCTTCCAGGACAAGGCGGAGGGCTCCGACGTCGACCTTTTGATCCTCGCCGCGGTCATGCTCGTCACCATCGGCGTCATCACCTACGTCGAGCGGGCCTATCGGAAGATCCCGGTCCACTACGCCAAGCGGGTCGTCGGCAAGCAGACCTTCAGCGGCCAGAGCACCCACCTGCCGCTCAAGGTGAACATGAGCGGCGTCATCCCGCCGATCTTCGCCAGCTCGATCCTGCTCTTCCCGGCCACGCTCGCGACCTGGGTGCCGGCCTTCAAGTCCTTCGCGGACGCGATGCAGCGGGGCGGTTGGATCTACAACGGGCTGTACGTGATCGGGATCATCTTCTTCGCGTACTTCTACACGGCGGTGACGTTCAATCCCGTGGACGTTGCAGACAATTTGAAGAAGTACGGGGGCTACATCCCGGGCATCCGGCCGGGAAAGAAGACCGCCGACTACATCGATCACGTGCTCAGCCGGATCACGTTCGGAGGCGCCATCTACATGGCTGCCGTCTGCGTGCTGCCCTCGATCCTGATCACCAAGTACAACGTGCCCTTCCAGTTCGGAGGGACGGCCCTCCTCATCGTCGTCGGCGTCGCCCTCGACACCGTCCAGCAGATCGAGAGCCACCTCATCACGCGGCACTACGAGGGCTTCACGGGTCCCCGTGGTCCGCGTATCCGCGGCCGGCGCGACTTGACGGCGCCTGCCGCCGCGTAGGAAGCAAGCGGGGTGCTAAATCTCATTTTGCTGGGGCCACCTGGAGCGGGAAAGGGTACCCAGGCGCATCGGCTCGCCGTGCGCTTCGAGGTGCCCCAGCTTTCGACTGGCGACATCCTTCGCAAGGCGGTCGCCGACGGAACGCCCCTGGGGAAACAGGCCAAGGAGCTGATGAACGCGGGCAAACTCGTTCCCGACGGCATCGTCAACGCGATCGTCGACGAGGCGCTGCAGCACAAGGTCGCCCAGCGGGGGTTCCTGCTCGACGGGTTCCCGCGCACGGTGGTGCAGGCGCAGGCGCTCGACGAGATGCTGGCGCGGAGGGGACGGAAGATCGACTACGTGGTCTCGCTCGACGTGCCGGTCGACGCGCTCGTCGAGCGGCTGGGCGGCCGCGCCACCTGCCCGGTCTGCCAGACCACGTACCATCCGATCCACAATCCTCCGAAGCAGCCCGGCGTCTGTGACAACGACGGCGCGACGCTCGTGATCCGGCCCGACGACGCGCCCGACCGCGTCCGGCAGCGGCTGGTCGAGTACGACAACAAGACTTCGCTGCTGACGGGCTACTACAAGGCGCGCGGCCTGCTTCGTTGCATCGACGGAATCGGCTCGCCCGACGAGGTGGAGGGGCGTATCGTCTCCGCTCTGCGGGACGAGGTCACGCGGGGTCCCGCGAGTCCTTGAACGCACCATCCAGCGACGATGGGGATCGAAATCAAGAGCCACGACGAGATCGCCCTCATGCGCGAGGCCGGCCTCGTGGTGCATGAGGTACTCGACGAGCTCAGCAAGATCGCGGCGCCCGGCATCACGCTCGACGAGCTCGACGCGGTGGCGAAGCGGGAGACGGAGCGCCGGGGAGCGGCGTGCGCGTTCATCGGCCTCTACGGGTTCCCGAAGCACATCTGCATCTCCGTCAACGACCAGGTCGTCCACGGCATCCCCGGCAAGCGCAAGCTGCTCGACGGAGACCTCGTCAAGCTCGATCACGGCGCGGTGGTGAAGGGCTGGTATGGCGATGCGGCCCGGACGGTGCCGGTAGGGAAGATCTCTCCCGAGGCGCAGAAGCTCGTAGACGCGACGCGGGAGAGCCTGGAAGCCGCCATCCGCACCATGGTTCCCGGCAACCGCGTCTCGGACATCGGCGCGGCGGTCCAAGGCGTCATCGAGCCCCACGGCTTCGGCATCGTCCGCGACTACGTCGGGCACGGAATCGGAAAGCGCCCCCACGAGGATCCGCAGGTCCCGAACTACGGCCCGGCGCTCTGGACCCGGGGACAACCGAATCCGCGGCTCCGACCCGGGATGGTCCTGGCCGTGGAGCCGATGATCAACGCCGGAACGCATGAAGTGCGAACCCTGGGCGACGGGTGGACGGTCGTCACTCGCGACGGCCGTAATTCGGCCCATTTCGAGCACACCATCGCGGTGACCGAGGATGGGCCCGTGGTGCTGACGGGGCCGGCCTGAGCCTGCCGTGCGCGCGCACCAGCACCGGTAACGAGGACGGGCGCTAGCACGACCTCCAGCTCTGGCAGCGGGGGTCATGAGCGCGCGGCCACTCCCTCGACTACCCGCTCCCCGCCCTCTGGCGCGCCGTGTTGACAGGGCGCCCACCCGCTGCTATTCACGCAGCCCCTTTGGTGCCGGGTTGGCCCCAGTCGTCCTGGACGGCAGTCGGGGTGCGGCGCCAGACGGTATAGGGAAGCCGTTTGTTCCGGCGCCGTCGCGCGCCCGGAAGGCATTTCGGGAGGACCCATGAAGGTCCGCGCATCGGTGAAGAAGATCTGCGTGAAGTGCAAGGTCATCCGGCGCAAAGGCGTCGTGCGGGTCATCTGCTCCGCCAATCCGCGCCACAAGCAGCGGCAGGGGTAATCCGATGGCACGCATCTCTGGCGTCGACCTTCCTCGCGAGAAGCAGATCCAGATCTCCCTCACGTACCTGTACGGGGTCGGACCCACGACCGCCCGCAAGCTGTGTGCGGCCGCTCAGATCGATCCGACCCGGCGCACCAAGGACCTGACGGACGACGAGGTCCACCGCATCCGCGAGACGCTCGAGCAGGGCTACAAGGTGGAAGGCGATCTGCGGCGCGAAACCTCGCTCAACATCAAGCGCCTGATGGACCTCGGCTGTTACCGCGGACTCCGCCACCGCAAGGGCCTCCCGGTGCGGGGCCAGCGCACCCATACCAACGCTCGTACCCGCAAGGGTCCGAAGCGCGGGATCGTCCGCGCCCGTCCGGCCGCGGCGCCGGCCAAGACGTAACCCCTTCTTCGAGGATCCCAGATGGCCGAAGAGCAAAAGCCTCCCCAGACACCGGCGCCGACCTCGCCCGCCACGGGCGGAGCCACCGCCGCACCGACCGAGACCAAGGGCAAGAAGGGCAAGAAGAAGAGCAAGAAGAACATCCAGACCGGGATCGTCTTCATCCAGAGCACGTTCAACAACACCATCATCACGATTACCGACGTGAGCGGGAACGTGCTCTCCTGGTCGTCGGCCGGCGCCCGCGGATTCAAGGGATCGCGCAAGTCGACGCCCTTCGCCGCGCAGGTCGCCGCCGGAGATGCCGCCGCCAAGGCGATGGAGCACGGCCTGAAGAACGTCTCGGTGATGGTGAAGGGTCCGGGCGCGGGCCGCGAGTCGGCCCTCCGCGCCATCGCCGCGGCGGGTCTCAAGGTCTCGCTCATCCGCGACATCACCCCCATCCCGCACAACGGCTGCCGCCCGCCCAAGCGGCGCCGCGTCTAGGGGATTCGACAATGGCTCGATATACCGAAAGCTCTTGCCGCATCTGCCGGCGCGAAAATCTGAAGATGTATTTGAAGGGCGACCGCTGCTACACGGACAAGTGCGCCATCGAGCGCCGTCCGTATCCGCCCGGGCAGCACGGGCAGGGGCGCGCCAAGTTCTCCGAGTACGGCGTGCAGCTTCGCGAGAAGCAGAAGGTAAAGCGCCTCTACGGCCTCCTCGAGACGCAGTTCCGCGGCTACTACGCCCGCGGCTCGGCGGCCAAGGGCAAGACGGGCGAGAACCTCCTCCAGTTCCTCGAGCAGCGCCTCGACAACGTCGTCTTCCGCCTCGGCTTCGCCGATACCCGCGCCGAGGCCCGCCAGCTCGTCCGCCACGGCCACTTCCGCGTCAACGGCCGCAAGGTCAACGTCCCGAGCTTCCAGGTGAAGGTCGGCGACGTGGTGGCGGTGAAGGACAAGAGCCAGCGCATCGTCCGCATCAACGAGGCGCTGGAAGCTGTCGAGCGCCGCGGGGTCCCGGCCTGGCTCGACCTCGACAAGGGCGGATTCAAGGGCACGGTGAAGGCGCAGCCGGCGCGCGAGGACATCACCATGCCCATCCAGGAGCAGCTCATCGTCGAGCTCTATTCGAAGTGAGCATTGCAAATTCAAGGCCGGGCCGTTAGAACGCCCGGTCCGTTTTTCCGAAACCAAGCCGACCCGATGGAGCCCGGCCCCGTCCGGGAGTAGGGCGGCAAGGAGAAGAACAAAGTGGCAGACGCTCTCATCGCCAAGAACTGGCGAGACCTCATCCGGCCGCGCGGCCTGTCGGTCGAGCAGGACACGCTCACCGACACGTTCGGCAAGTTCGTCGCCGAGCCGCTCGAGCGCGGTTTCGGGATCACCCTGGGCAATGCCTTGCGCCGGGTGCTCCTCTCCTCGTTGCAAGGCGCCGCCATCACCTCCATCCGCGTCGAAGGCGTCGAGCACGAGTTCTCCACCATTCCCAACGTCGCCGAGGACGTCACCGACATCATCCTGAACCTCAAGGAAGTCCTCCTCCGCATGCACACGCAGGAGGAGAAGACCATCAGGATCGAAGTCGAGGGACCCAAGGACGTGAAGGCGGGCGACATCATCGTCGACCAGGATGTCGAGGTGCTGAACCCCGGCCACCACCTGTTCACGCTCAGCGAGGGCGGACGGGTCCGGATGGAGATGACGGCCCGGCGCGGCCGCGCCTACGTGCCCGCCGAGCGGAACAAGCTGGCGGGGGCCCCCATCGGAATCATCCCCATCGACTCGCTCTTCAGCCCCATCAAGAAGGTCAATTACCAGGTCACGAACGCCCGCGTCGGGCAGGTCACCGACTACGACCGGCTCACGCTGGAAGTGTGGACCAACGGCAGCGTGTCTCCCGCCGACGCGGTCGCCTTCGCCGCCAAGATCGTCAAGGAGCAGCTCTCCATCTTCATCAACTTCGACGAGGCGGAAGAGCCAGCCCCCATCGAGCTGCCCAAGTCGGAGGAGAAGCTCAACGAGAATCTCTTCCGCTCGGTGGACGAGCTGGAGCTCTCGGTCCGCTCGGCGAACTGCCTGCAGAACGCCAACATCAAGACCATCGGCGACCTCGTGCAGAAGAGCGAAGCCGACATGCTGAAGACGAAGAACTTCGGCCGCAAGTCGCTGAAAGAGATCAAGGAGATCCTGGCGGAGATGGGCCTGTCGCTCGGCATGAAGCTGGAGAACTGGCCGCCGAAGGCGCCCACCGCGCAGGCCCCTGCACTGAAGCAATAACCCACTCGAGGCGGGTCAAAGACCATGTCGCGCCACCTCAACGCCGGTCGCAAGCTGGGCCGCAACACCGGACACCGCAAGGCGCTGCTCCGCAACCTCGTCCGCAGCGTCATCCTGAGCGAGAGCATCCGCACCACCACGGCGAAGGCGAAGGAGACGCGCCGGGTGGTGGAGAAGCTCGTCACCAAGGCGCGCGTCGGGACGCTCGCCGCGCGGCGCCTCGTGCACCGGACGGTGCGCGATCAGGCGGCGCTCGCCAAGCTGTTCGAGACCATCGCGCCGCGCTTCAAGACGCGCCCGGGCGGCTATACCCGCCTCATCCACCTGCAGAACCGCCCGGGCGACAACGCGCCGATGGCCATCCTCGAGTTCGTCGAGAAGAGCGCGAAGGGCGCGGAGGCGCCGGGCGCGGAGAAGCCGCAGGACGCCGAGGCCAAGGCTCCGGAGAAGAAGAAGCCGGCGAAGACGAAGGCCGCGAAAGGCGGCGGCGACCAGGGCTCCGCCGAAACGTCGGAGAAGAAGCCCGCCAAGCAGAAGAAGGCGAAGAAGGAACAGGGCGAGGAGAAGTAGCGGCGCACGGTACCCGTCCGGGACGGGTACTCGTACGCGGCGAATCCGAGCTGGTCGCGGCTCGGTCCGACTCGCACGCGACCCCGAGCGCGCTCGCTGGACGGCTTGGAGCCAGGCGCGCGCACACGGCGCGACTCCGGCTAATGCGCGGCGAGCCTTTCGCGGATCCGGCTGATCAAGTCGGAGTTCTCGAACGGCTTGCGGATGAATTCCTCGGCCCCGGCGGCGAAGGCGCGGTCGACCACGTCCTTCCCGGGGCGCGCCGAGACGACGAAGACCGGCACTGTCTTGGTGCGCGGGTCCTTCTTCAACGCGCGGCAGAGGTCGATTCCGTCGCGGTCCGGCATGGCGATGTCGAGCAGGACGAGGTCGGGATGGATCTGCTCCAATTGCTCGAGCGCCATGGCGGCGCTGGTTGCGACGCTCGACTCGATCCCTTCCAGCTCCAGCAGCGTGGAAAGGAACGTGACGATCTCCGGATCGTCGTCCACCACCAGCACCCGTCCGGAATTCTGGGCGATCACGGCTTCAGCTCCGCGTCCTTCGCGTCGAAGGAACCGCGATCGCAATCGATGTGCAGCGCCTTCAGATCCAGCCCTTGCGGCGCGTAGCTCGGCACCCCAGCGGCATCGACGACCCTGAACTGATCGACCGGAACCATCAGGTTTCCCCCCGAGGGAAGGACTTCCTGCGAGTACCCGTACACGCCGTTGAGGGTCAGCTTCACTCCCTTCCAGGGCTTGCGGGATCCATTGCGGACGAACAGGTACGTCGAGCGCGGGATCTCGACCCGCTGGACCCGGACCACCGCTCCGAGCGGGTTCGGATCATAGAACTGGAAGAGCAGGGTTGCGACGACGATGAGCCCGTAGCTTCCCAGGGCGTACGCCCGCCAGCGCGCGTGCTCCGGTCGGGCCTGGAATTCCCGAACGGCGTGGCCGCCTTGCTGGCGAAGCTCGCCGAAGATCCGGCTCGTCCATCCAACCATGGCGCGGGTGGCGACGGAAAGCCGTCGCGCGAGCAATGCGCGTCCACGGATCGCTTCTGCGTCCTTCGCCTCCGGCGGTGGTGCAGGTGCCGGAGAACGCGAGGGTTCGGCCGCTTCGCCCACGCGGACATCGTATCGAACGTGGCTGGCGAGGCAAGCGCCCGTCCTCGCAAGTAATCATTACCGGACGGCCAGGCACTACCTTGGCTGTAACTTTCAATGACTGCTGTTCCCACCCGCGGCCCTCGCCTGGGCGAGCAGCCGCGCCGCGTTGGCGCTTTGTGGCCGCAGCTCCAACGCTTTCTCGCAGAGGGAAACGACGCGGCGGGTCAGCTGCGGGCGCTCCGCCGGGTCCGAAGACGCGCTGCGGTCGTAAAGCGCCGCGGCAACACCTACCAGGACATCCACCTCCTCGGGACGACCCGCGACCAGCCGATCCAGGCGGGCGAGGCCGCCCGGAGCCTCGCCCGCGGCGAATTCGGCGCGGGCGACGAGGATCTGGAGCGACGGATCGGCAGGGTCCAGCGCGGCGGCATCGCGTAGCGGCTCCAGGGCGGCGGCAGGCTGCCCCAGGCGTTCGAATCGCAGGAACCCGAGCCTGCGCAGCGTGTCGCCCTCGAGCGGCCCCAGCTCGACCGCGGCGGCATACTCCTGCGCCGCGAGCTCGGGCCGATCCGTGACTTCGAAGAGCTCGCCGAGCCACGCGTGCGGCTGCGGCAGGTGCGGCGCGAGCTGCGCGGCATACTTCAGCTCGGAAACGGCACGGGCCCGCTCCTCGAGCCGCTCCGCGGCAAGCGCGAGGAGAGCGTGCGCGATGGCGAGGTCCGGATATCGCCCGACCAGGGCCTCCAAGCTCTCGAGCGCGAGCCCTGGCGCGTCGCCGGAGAGATACCCCAGGGCATTCTCGACTTCGTGCCGAGCGTCCGCTGGGACCTCGCGGAACGGATCCAGGATCCCGCGCTCGGCCTTCACCGCCAGGGAGGTTTCCTCGGGGGTCGGCTGAAGCCTCGGGATTTCCCGCAGGGCACCGACGGCCGCAGCGCGATCGCCGCTCTTGGCCAGACAGGAGGCGAGGACGATCCGATATCGCACGGCGGAGGGAGCAAGTTCCACCGATCGGGCGAGGCTGGAGCGCGCCTCGGGAAGCTTCTGCCGTTCGAGGAGGACGAGCCCCAGCCGATACGCCACGTCGGCCTCCGCGGGCATGAGCTCGCGCGCGCGCGTGAAGGCCGTCTCGGCGGCTGCCGCGTCGCGTTGCGCGGAGCGGACGAGCCCGAGGGCGTAGAAAGCAGCTCCGTCGGCGGGCCGCGACTGCGCTGCCGCAGCGGCCTCGCTTGCGACCCTCGCCAGGTCTCCGCGGCGGCGGGCGGTCTCGACGCGGCCGCGCAAGGCGGCGAGGGAGCCGGGGTCTCCCTCGAGGATCTGCTCGAACTCCTTGGCCGCTTCGTCGTTGCGCCCAGCGGCGAGGTCAGCCTGGGCTTTGGCGAGCGGCGTCGGGGTGTCGGCCGGAACGGAACGGATCGCTGCGCAGGAGCAGAGCAGGAAGACGGGCAGGGCGCGGATCGGGCTCGGCATGGCCCGACCGTACGAGAACCCGCCGTTTCCGGAAGCCCGTCAGTTGCCCGATGCTCCGTCTCCAATGCTCCGGCCTACCGACCTGCGCGATTGGCGACGCAAGGCAAGCCCGGTCCTACCACCCCGCCGTGCGGCGGAACGCCGCGTCCGAGGCGAAGGCGGCGAAGGCGGTCTCGGCGCGGATCTGTGCGAGCGACCGCTGCGTCGCCTCGGCGGTAGCGCGTTCCAGGGCTTCTCCGCGAAGCCCCTGCTCGGCAAGCTGGGCGCGCGCGTCCCTCGCCACTCGCAGAGAAGCCTCGCGCAGCGCCTGGGCCGCCGCGATTCCGTCGCCGCGCGCCGCCGCCTCCCGAGCCCGGCCGTGGTAGCCCTCCGGCGAATCGGGAGCGACCCGGACGAGCCTGTCGAACGTCCGCTCCGCCTCTTCTCGCTGTCCGTCGGCGAGCAGGGCAAGGCCATACTGGTAGAGCGCCGGAACGTTATCCGACTTGAGGTGGACGGCGGTCTCGAAGTCCAGAAGGGCAGCCTTCCGGTTCCCCTCGCGCAGCGAGACGTTGCCTCGGGAGAGGAGCGCGTAGAGATTGCTCGGCGAGTCGCGCAAGAGGAGCGTCAGCTCTGCCCTTGCGTCCGCAAGCCGCCCTTGCTCGAGGAGGACACGCGCGGCGCCGATCCGCGCCGTCACCGAGTAGGGATCTCTCGAGGAGGCGTCCCGGTACGCGGCAAGGGCTTCTTCCGCGCGTCCCAGGTCGTGGAGGGTATCGCCGAGCCGTTCGAGCGCAAGCGCCGCCTTTGGCGAGAGCCGCGCGGCTTCGCGGTATTCCACCGCCGCTTCCTCGCGTTTCCCGTTGTTCACGAGGACGTTGCCGCGGGCGAGGTGAGGCGCGGCGGGGTCGCCGGTGCATGCGAATCCGAGGACGAGGACGAGGGCGCAGTTTCGCATCGGGCGCAGGATAGCGCGGTCAGGCGGGTCGGTTCACGACCTCCTGCGTGGCCGCGGCCGGAAGACGCACCGCGAAAGTGGCTCCAGGGGAGGAGTCGAGCAGGGTCAACGATCCCCCGTGCGCCTCGGCAATCTCGCGCGAAGTGGTGAGTCCAAGGCCGTTTCCGCCCGCCCTGGTGGTGACGAACCGCTGGAAGATGCGCTTCCGGTCCTGCGGCGGAACTCCCGGGCCGTCGTCGGCCACGATCACCTCCGCGTCGCCCTGCGCGGAGCGGCTGGTGGTCACCACGATGCGGGTACGGGCGAAGTCGAGCGCATTGAGGAGCAGGTTGAGCAGCATCTGCCGGACGGCGAAGGGGTCGCAGGACACCCGCGGCGGATCGCCCGTGGACTCCTCGACGAGGAGCTCCTTCATCCGCGCCATGGGCCTCACCATCGTCAGCGACTCCCGGACGAGCTCGTTCACGTCGCGCGGGATCCACGGGACCCGTTCCCCCGCGGAATACGAGAGGAAGCTCTGCAGCTGCGCGACCGTCCTGCGGGTCTCGTTCTCGAGCTCGCGCAAGTGGCGGGCGACCTTGGCGTCGACGTTGGCCCTCTCCGCCCCCGTCCGGGAGAGCTCCGCGAAACCGAGGATCACCGTGAGCGCGTTCTTCATCTCGTGGGCGAACCCGGCGGTGAGGAGGCCCACCGTGCTCGTGCGCTGGGCGCGCTCGAGCGCCTGCGAGATGTCCCGCAGCCGCCGCTGCAGCACGTAGCCAAAGGCGGTGCCGAGACCAGCGAGCGCCGCTACGGCGAGGTAAAGTAGCCCCCCGGAGTTCCATCCCTTCCAGAGGCCGACGACCAGCACCGCGGTGGCGAGCAGGAACACGACGGGGCCGGAGTAGAGCGCGTAGAGCGCGATCCGGCGCGCTGCGTGGGTCGCGCTGATCCCTGGCGACGCCGCCTTCCGCGTGGCGGGCACCCGGTGGAACGTACCAGAAATAGTGGAGCTTGCACGCTTTCTGGGAGATGCTGCGACGGTGCGCGTGCTCCTCTGCGTGGGAGGCGGAATCGCGGCCTTCAAGGCCTGCGAGGCGGCCCGGCTCCTGGTCAAGGCGGGAGCCGAGGTCCGATGCGCGTTGACTCCCGCCGCGCAGCGGTTCGTGGCGCCGCTGACCTTCCACGCGCTGACGGGAAATCCGGTGGCGACAGATCTTTGGGAAGGCGGCGGAGGCGATCCGTCGATCCTCGCGGCAGGGCACGTGTCGCTCGCCGACTGGGCCGAGCTGGCCGTAATCGCTCCGGCAACCGCGGATCTGCTCGCGAAGCTGCGCACGGGCCTCGCGGACGACGTCGTCACGGCGACGCTCGTCGCCATCGAGCCGCCGCTCTGGCTCGCGGCTCCGGCGATGAACGAGCGCATGTGGCGCAGCCCCGCGACGCAGGAGAACGTGCGCGTCCTTCGCGACCGCGGCGTCCAGATCCTGGGTCCCGTCGAGGGCGAGATGGCCGAGCGGAGCCACGTGGGTCCCGGCAGGATGGTCGAGGCGCAGGAAATCGCTTCGGCTGCGCTTCGCGCCCTGGGACCGCGCGACCTCGCCGGCATGGCCGTGCTGGTGACCGCCGGTCCGACCCGCGAGGCGCTCGACCCCGTCCGCTACCTGAGCAACCCAAGCAGCGGGAGGATGGGGTTCGCAATCGCCGAGGCTGCCCGGGATCGGGGAGCCGACGTCACCCTCATCGCGGGCCCGACGGAGGTCCCGCCCCCTCCGGGCGTCCGGGTCCTGCGCATCGTCACCGCCCAGGATCTCGAATCGGCAGTAAACTCGAATCTCGACGGCGCGAGGGTAGTGGTGATGGCCGCTGCCGTCGCCGACCAGCGACCCTCGGAGTTCTCCCCGCAGAAGGTCAAAAAGAAGGAGGGCGAGGAGACGCTGCGGCTCGTGCGCACGCCCGACGTCCTGGCCGGCCTGGGCGCCCGGTTCGCCGGATCCGCGCGGCGCCCCATCCTGGTCGGATTCGCCGCGGAGACGGAGCGGATGGAGGAGAACGCCCGCGACAAGCTCGCCCGCAAGCAACTCGACCTCATCGTCGCCAACGAGGTCTCTCGAGGTTTCGTCTCCGGCACGAACCGCGTCGTCGTCCTCGATCGCGAGGGCGGGCGCGCGGAGGTCGAGGGAACCAAGCGGGCCGTGGCCGACGCGCTCTGGGATCGCATCCGCGCCTTGCTCTGATACGCGAGGATCCGCCGGTTCCCGGGCCGGCCAGGATTGCTCGTGTTAACCTTCCCTCCTGGAGGGCATCTTCGTGCTTTCGGACGAGACGGCGGCCGCGCTGATCGAGCTGCGCGCCTGGCTTTCCTGGATCTCCGAGCGAGGCGACCGGATGATCGCCTTCGCCCCGGCACCGCCGGAAGTCCCGCCCGCCGGGCCCACCGAACCCATGCCGCGCAAGCTTCCTGTCGTGACGCTCGAGTCGGTCCGCGACGAGATCGGCGACTGCACCCGGTGCAAGCTGCACAAGGGCCGTACGAACCTCGTCTTCGGCGTCGGTAACCCCACGGCGCGGCTCATGTTCGTGGGCGAGGCGCCCGGCGAGGACGAGGACAAGAAGGGCGAGCCCTTCGTCGGGAAGGCCGGGCAGCTTCTGACGAAGATGATCGAGGCGATGGGGCTCCGGCGCGACGACGTCTACATCTGCAACACGGTCAAGTGCAGGCCTCCGAACAACCGCAACCCGGAGCCCGACGAGCTTCTCTCCTGCGAGCCGTTCTTGAAAGGGCAGCTTGCCGCCGTGGAGCCCGAGGTGATCGTCACCCTGGGAAAGTTCGCCGCGCAGGCGCTGCTGCGCGACGCGACGCCCATCACCCGGTTGCGCGGCAACTGGCGAGAGTACGAGGGTATCCCGGTGATGCCCACCTTCCACCCGGCGTACCTCTTGCGGTCGCCGCAGGAGAAGGGAAAGGTCTGGGACGATCTGCAGCAGGTGATGAAAAAGCTGGGAATGGAGCGGAAGCGATGATCGCGGCACTCTTGCTCGCGGCAGGCTCGTTCATCTCGGTGGCGGAGCTACGCGGATCGATCGATCCGGGCTCGGGCCGCTATCTCATCGACGCGATCCACGACGCGGAAGCAAGCGGGGCGGAGGCGCTCGTCGTGCGCCTCGACACCCCCGGCGGGCTGCTCTCGACGACTCGCGACATCGTCCAGGCGGAGCTGTCCGCCAAGGTCCCCATCGTCTTCTGGGTGGGGCCGCCGGGCGCGCGTGCCGGGTCGGCGGGCGTCTTCCTCACCCTCGCCGCCCACGTCGCCGCCATGGCGCCCTCGACGAACATCGGGGCGGCGCACCCGGTGGGGATCGGCGGGACGTCGGGGGGCAAGGACGACCACGGCGAGCTCGAGGCGATGGCGAAGAAGATCGAGAACGACACCGCCGCCTTCGTCCGCGCCATCGCCGAGCGCCGCTCCCGCAATGTCGACTGGGCAGAAAAAGCGGTCCGCGAGAGCGTGAGCATCACCGCCTCGCAGGCGCAGAAGGAACGGGTCATCGACCTCATCGCGGAGGACGTGCCCGAGCTCCTGCAGAAGATCGACGGCCGCGAGATCGACCTCTCGGGCGAGAAGCGGCGCCTGCACACCGCCGGCGCCGAGCTCCGCCCGGTCAGCTGGACGGTGCGCGATCGCGTCCTCCACGCCGTGGCGAATCCCGAGGTGGCCTATCTCATCGCCATGCTCGGGGTGATCGGGGTTCTCCTCGAGATGTTCCATCCCGGGACCATCGTGCCGGGCGTCGTCGGCGCCATCTGCCTGCTCATCGCCGCCATGTCGTTCCAGATGCTGCCGGTGAACGCCGGGGCCCTCGCGCTGGTCGCGGCGGGGGTCGCCCTCCTCGCCGCCGAGATGCTCCTCGGCGGGCACGGCTGGTTCATCGGCGCGGGGCTCGTCACCATCGTCATCGGCTCGTTGTTCCTCGTCGGACATGTCGGGCGCGGCTTCTGGGCCGACCCGGACTTCGGACTCGGCTGGCAGGTGGTCATTCCCGTCGGCGCGGCGCTCGGAATCATCACCGGGACGCTGGTGTGGAAGCTGACCAGCAGCGCCGGGCAGCCGCTCCTCTCGGGCGGCCCGGGGATGGTCGGCGAGATCGGGGAAGTGCGCGACGCCATCGGAGAGACGCCGGGAACGGTGCTCGTGCATGGCGAGCTGTGGACGGCAGTCGCGGGCGCCCCGCTTGCCGTCGGCACCAGGGTCCGCGTCGTCGGCGTTCGAGGGCTCGTGATCGAAGTCGCTCCTCTCGAGACCTCGCTTCAGGAGGTCACTTCCGCGTGAACCCGCTGCTGTTCTTCCTCATCCCGGTCGGAATCTGGTTCATCTCCGGCCTGCGGGTGATCCAGGAGTATGAGTCCGGCGTCATCTTCCGGCTCGGTCGCTTCGCGGAGACGAAGCGCGCCGGCCTCAACTGGATCGTCCCCGGCGTCGACCGGATGGTGAAGGTCGACCTCCGCACCGTGACCCGGGACGTGCCGCCGCAGGACGTCATCACCCGCGACAACGTCAGCCTGAAGGTGAGCGCGGTGATCTACTTCCGGGTCATCGACGCGGAGCGCGCGGTCATCCAGGTGGAGAATTTCCTCTACGCGACCTCCCAGCTCGCCCAGACGACGCTCCGTTCCACTCTCGGCAAGCTGGAGCTCGACGATCTCCTCGCCCAGCGGGAGAAGATCAACAAGGAGCTGCAGCAGGTGCTCGACCTCCATACCGAGCCCTGGGGCATCAAGGTCAGCGCCGTCGAGGTGAAGGCGATCGACCTCCCGCCCGAGATGCAGAGGGCGATGGCGCGGCAGGCGGAGGCCGAGCGCGAGCGGCGCGCCAAAATCATCGCGGCCGAGGGCGAGTACCAGGCCGCGGAGAAGCTCGGCATGGCCGCCGACGTCATCGAAGCGCATCCGTCGGCGCTGCAGCTCAGGTACTTGCAGACGCTGGTCGAGATCAGCGCCGAGAAGGCGTCGACCACCATCTTCCCCTTGCCGATCGAGCTTCTCAAGCCGTTCCTCGACCGCAACAAGCCGCAAGCGGAGATGCCCCGGCCTGCTCTCGGTGCGGGGGTGGCCCCGTCGCCGATCCCACAGCAGGCGCCCGGTTCTCCCGTGCCCGCGCGCGCTCCGGGCGGGGACCGGGATGCCTGACCCGTACGGGCTACGTCGCGTGGTCCGGCCCAAGGGCGTGTTGCCGCAGCAGGCGGAGGCGCTCGACCCCGGGCTCGCGCTCGGGGACGACGAGCTCCTCATCGACGTCGAGCACCTCAACATCGACGCGGCGAGCTTCCGCCAGCTCTGGACCGCGGCGCAGAAGGACGCGCAGGTCCTCACCGCGCTGGTGACGGAGATCGTGAGGAACCGGGGAAAGATGCACAATCCGGTGACCGGGTCGGGCGGAATGCTCATCGGGCGCGTCTCGCGCATCGGCCCGGCTCATCCCGCGGCCTCGGAGCTGAAGCCCGGCGAACGCATTGCCACGCTCGTCTCGCTGACGCTGACTCCCCTCGTCCTCGACGAGATCGTCTCCGTCCAGCCGAAGGCGGAGCGGCTCGAGGTGCGCGGAAAGGCGATCCTCTTCTCGAGCGGCCTCTGGGCAGGGCTTCCGGAGGACCTGCCGCTCGAGATGGCGCTAGCCGTGCTCGACGTCTGCGGAGCGCCCGCCTGGGTGGCGCGGCTCGCGAAGCCGGGGATGCGCGTCCTCGTGCTCGGCGCAGGGAAGAGCGGCTCGCTCGCCTGCGCGCAGGCCCGCAAGCTCGGAGCGAACGTGACGGCCCTCGATTACGACGGCGCCGCCGCGGAGCGCCTGCAAAAGGACGGGCTCGCCGACGCTGCGCTGCAGGCGGACGCGACGAAGCCGCTCGAGGTGTTCGCCAAGGCGCGCGATTTCGATCTGGTGGTGAACTGCGCGAACGTTCCGGGCACCGAGATGGCGAGCATCCTCGCGGCCCGGGAAGGAGGCGAGGTGCTGTTCTTCAGCATGGCGACGAGCTTCACCGCGGCGGCGCTCGGAGCGGAGGGAATCGGCAAGGACGTGCGCCTGACCATCGGCAACGGGTACGCGCGCGGACACGCGAAGCTCGCCCTCGATCTCGTCCGGTCGTCGCCGGAGCTGCGCCGCCTCTTCGCCGCGCGGGTGTCATGACCACCTTTCCCTCGACCTGCGCCATCGTCCTCGCCGGAGGGCGCAGCACCCGGTTCGGGTCCGACAAGTCGCTCGCGATCCTGCGGGGAAAGCCTCTCCTCGCCCACGTGCTGCGCGCCTGCGCGGCCCGATTTCCCCGCGTCTTTCTCGTCGCCAAGGATCCCGCCCGGTACGGGTCGTTCTGCGGGGACGCGAATCTGGTACGCGATCTAGCTGTCGTTTCGACTCCGCTTGCCGGGATCGAAGCCGGCCTCGCCATCACTCCGGCGGACGTGGCCTTCTGCTGTGCCGGAGACATGCCGTTCGCCGTCGACCCGGCCCTGCTCGATGCGCTCTTCGCGGCGCTCGAAGGCCACGACGCCGCCGTTCCGGTGAATGACGGGCATCTGCAGCCTCTCTGCGCGCTGTACCGCCGCGAGCCGTGCCTCGCCGCGGCGACCGCGGCCCTCGCCGCCGGCCCCGTCGGTCCCCGTCGCCTGCTCGATGCGGTGAACACGGCGCAGGTTCCCTGGGCCGACCCGAAGCCGTTCCTCGACGCGGATACGAGGGAGGACCTGGCCCGCATCGCGACGCTCTGAGGATGCGCCGGGCGCGCCGGCGTCGTATGAATGCGTCGTGCGACTTGCCCTGCTCGCGGCAGCCCTGCTCGCCGATCCGGACGCAAATGCTGCACATTGCGACGGCGCCCGCGCGCCTTCCGGCGTCGAGGTATCATCCCAGGCCCGATGATGAAGCCGATCGACGACGTCCGTATCCGCGAAATCAAGGAGCTCTCTCCGCCCGAGCAGGTCCTCCGTGAAATACCCGCGTCCGAGGACATGGCCGCGTCGGTCTTCGCGGCCCGGCAGGCCATCCACCGCATCCTGGTCGGGGCCGACGAGAGGATGCTGGTCGTCATCGGGCCCTGCTCCATCCACGATCCGCGCTCCGCGATAGAGTACGCGAAGCGGCTGAAGGTGGAGGCGGCGCGGCTTTCCGCGAACCTCCTCGTCGCCATGCGGGTGTACTTCGAGAAGCCCCGCACCACCGTCGGGTGGAAGGGGCTCATCAACGATCCGCATCTCGACGGCAGCTTCGCCATCAACGAGGGCCTGCGGCTCGCGCGCCGGCTGCTTGCCGATATCACCCTGCTAGGAGTGCCTTGCGGGACCGAGTTCCTCGACACGATCACGCCTCAGTACACGGCAGACCTGATCGCCTGGGGCGCCATCGGCGCTCGTACCACCGAGTCGCAGGTGCACCGCGAGCTCGCCTCCGGCCTCTCGTCTCCGGTCGGGTTCAAGAACGGGACCGACGGCAACGTCCGCATCGCGGTCGACGCGATCCGGGCGGCGACGAGCCCCCACCACTTCCTCTCGGTCACCAAGTCCGGACGTTCCGCGATCGTCTCGACCAACGGCAACGAGGACTGCCACCTCATCCTGCGCGGGGGGAAGGCGCCGAACTACGACGCCGCCAGCGTCGAGTCGGCGTGCAAGGAGCTCGGGCAGGCGGGTCTCGCCGCGAGGGTGATGATCGACTGCTCGCACGCCAACGCCCGCAAGCAGCACAAGCTGCAGATGGACGTGGCGCGCGACGTGGGCGCCCAGGTCGCCGGCGGCGACGACCGGATCGTCGCCCTGATGGTGGAGTCGAACCTGCAGGAGGGGCGGCAGGATCTGGTCCCGGGAAAGCCGCTGGAATACGGCCGCAGCATCACCGATCCGTGCCTCGGCTGGGACGACAGCATCGCGCTTCTCGACCGGCTCGCCGATGCCGTGCAACAGCGGCGCGTAGTGCTCGCCGATCGCTGAGCGCCGACATCGTCGAGCTCGGGTGCCTGTCGCGGGAACGAGCGCCGCCGTCTGCGTCGACTCCCGGATGCACCGTGCGGCGTTCCTGTGTTAGACGCCGCGCAACAACCTGCCCGAGGAGCCTCGAATGCATATCGCACAAGCCGTCCGCACCATCGTGCCCCTGGGTCTTGCCGCCGCGCTGTTCGGCGCGGGATGCGGCGGCGACGACTTCACTCTCTCGAGCCCGGACATCGCGAACGGGACCATCCAGCAAGAGCAGGTCGCGAACGTCTTCGGCTGCACCGGCGGGAACGTCTCGCCGGAATTGCGCTGGTCGAATCCACCCGACGGAACGAAGAGCTTTGCCATCACGGTGCACGATCCCGACGCGCCGACCGGGAGCGGGTTCTGGCATTGGGCCGTGTTCGACATTCCCGCCTCCGCGACCGCGCTTCCGAAGAACGCCGGCAACCCGAGCGCAAACCTGGCGCCGGCGGGATCGATCCAGGGCTTCACCGACTTCGCCAAGAGTCAGTACGGCGGCCCGTGCCCGCCTACTGCCGATGCCCCGCATCGGTACGTATTCACGATCTACGCCCTGAAAGTCGCGACCCTGGGCCTCGACAATAGCGCGCCCGGCGCGCTGGTCAGCTTCAACGCCAAGGGCAATGCGATCGGCAGCGCGAGCTTCACCGCGAATTACGGCACCGGGAGCAAACCCAACGGGCTCCCGTCGATTCCGACCGCGAACGGGTTCACGCTCGCGAGCGGCCAGATCACGAACGGCGGGACGATTCCGACGGCTCAGGTCTTCAACCAGTTCGGTTGCACCGGTCAAAATCAATCGCCGAGCCTGCAATGGTCGGGCGTCCCTGCCGGAACACAGAGCCTCGTGCTGCAGATGTACGATCCCGACGCGCCGACCGATAGCGGCTTCTGGCACTGGGTCGTGTTCAACATCCCACCGACCCAGACGTCGATTGCGCTCGGCGCGGGCTCGCCGGGCGGCATCACGGGAGGCGCGGTCCAGGGCACGAACGATTATGGAAAGACCGGATATGGCGGTCCGTGCCCGCCGGCCGGGGCGGCCCCGCATCACTATCAATTCACCCTGTACGCGCTGAAGGTAGCGAACCTCAAGGATCCCGCCGTCGCCGGCATCCCCGACAACGCGACAGGCGGGCTGGTCGGATTCGTGACCCGTGCGAACGCCACCGCGCAGGCGAGCTTCACGGCGACGTACGGGCGCTAGCCGCGTACCGGAGCGGGTAGCTCCTTCACGAACTCCACCTCGGTGAACCCGAGGCCGACGAAGAGCGATCGCAACGTCTGCTCCGCGGAGGCGCGCGCCTGCGAGCCGAGCTTGGGATCCGCCTCCACCTCTCGCTCGAACGCGGTGCGCGCTCGCTCGAACAGCTCCGCCGTCTGCTTCGAATCGAGATTCGAGCCGATGATCTCCGTCTCGGCGGGCTTCAGCTCGACCTGTACCTGGGTGACGGGCAGGATGGCCTGGACCTTGCGGCCCGTCACCCGCAGCGAGCTCGCCGCCAGCTTCCGGAGATCGATGCTCAGGTGAGCGTCGGCGAAGATGATCGCTCTCCCGCGCGGGGGGCGTAGCGAATAGGTCGCCCACTGCGCCACATCGCCCCACGTCGATCCGGTCGGGCGCGGGTCGGGAGAGAAATCGATCTTCTTGTAGAGCGAGACGTCCAGCGTTTCGAGACGCGCCACCTCGCGCACCTTGAGCACCAGCGCGGGCGGGTCCGGAAGATCGGGACCGCGATGTGTGAAGTGCCAGACCGCAAGAGCGCCGAGGACGGCGGCGAGCAGGCAAGCGATC
>JBJMQD010000219.1:0-4381 GCA_045802855.1 Myxococcales bacterium
ATGGTGAACGCTCTCAAGCTCTTTCTGGAGCAGCGCCAGAACAAGCTCGCCGGCAGGCCCGTGACCCTCATCATCGAGGACGACGCGGGAGTGCCCGCGACGGGGCTCACCAAGGCGCGCAGCCTCATCGACGGCAACCGGATCCACGTGCTCGTCGGGCCGCTCAGCGCCGCGGTCGGCTATGCCGTGGCGCCCTACGTGACCGAGAAGAAGTTCCCCACCCTCTTCCCCATCGTCTCGTCGGAGGACCTGACGCAGCGCAAGCGGAGCGAGAACATCATCCGCACCGGATGGACCAGCTCGCAGCCTTCGCATCCGTTCGGTAAGTACGCGTACGACACTTTGCATTACAAGAAGATCGCCATGATCGGCTACGACTTCTCCTTCGGCTGGGAGGTCGCGGCAGGGTTCCAGCGCACCTTCGAGGAGGCGGGCGGGCAGATCGTCCAGAAGCTCTGGTCGCCGCTCGGCACCGCGGATTACGGACCGTATCTCGCCCAGATCAAGCGCGACGTGGACGCGGTCTACGCGGTCTTCTCGGGAGCCGACGCGCTGCGCTTCGCCAAGCAATACACGGACGCGGGGCTCAAGGGGAAGCTTCCGCTCATCGGCGGAGGCACCTTCACCGACGAGCACGTGCTGCGCACGATGGGCGACGAGTCGATCGGGATCGTCACCTCGCTCCACTATTCCCCCGCCCTCGACACGCCGGCCAACAAGAAGTTCGTCGAGGCGTACCAGGCGAAGTACAACCAGGTGCCGTCGTATTACTCGGAGGGCACCTACGTCTCCTGCCTCGCGCTGGAGAAGGCGCTCGAGAGCGTCTCCGGCAACGTGGAGGACCGCGACAAGCTCGTCGCCGCGCTCCGCAAGGTGGACCTCTCCAACGCGCCGCGCGGACCGATCAAGATCGACGAGTACGGCAATCCGGTCGAGAACGAGTACATCCGCAAGGTGGAGAAGGTGAACGGCAAATTGCAAAACACCGTGGTGCACACCTTCCCGATGGTTTCGCAGTTCTGGACCTACAAGCCGGAGGAGTTCCTCAAGAACCCGGTCTACGGCCGCGACTTCCCGCCGTGCAAGCACTGCCAGTAGGCCCGGGCATGGCAGAGACAATCGGTGTAGTGGGAGTCGGTCTCCTGGGGAGCGCGGTGTCGTCTGTGCTGCTCGAGGCCGGGCATCCGCTCGTCGTCCACGACCTCGTCGCCGAGAAGGTGGAGGCGCTGGTGAAGAGGGGCGCGCGCGGCGCCCGGTCGGCCGCGGACGTGGCGAGCAACGCACGCGTCGTGTTCACCGTCCTGCCCACGCTCGAGAGCGTCGAAGAGGCGATCGGCGAGGTGCTCTCCGCGGCGACGAAGGAGACGGTGATCGTGCAGATGAGCACCATCTCGCCCGACCTCGCCGTCCGGATGGACGAAGCGGCACGGTCGCGCGGCGCCGCCCTGCTCGACGCTCCGGTGAGCGGCACGAGCGCCATGGTGGCGCGGCGGGATTGCGTGATCACGGTGGGAGGCGATCGCGCGCGATTCGATAGCTGCCGAGTCATCCTGGAGGAGCTCGCTCGCAAAGTGTTCCACGTCGGCGCCTGCGGCATGGGGTCGTACCTGAAGCTCGTCACGAACCTCATCATGGGCCTGAATGGGGTGGTGCTCGCCGAGGGGCTCACGCTCGCGCGAAGGGCCGGGCTCGACCCGGCGCAGACGCTGGAGATCCTCCGCCACGGCGCCGCGGCGTCGAAAATCCTCGAAGTCCGTGGACCGCTCATGGTCGAGGGCCGCTTCGACGCGATGATGAAGGTCGACCTGTTCCTCAAGGACATCCGGTTGATGCTCGAGGCCGGGCAGTCGCTCCACGTCCCACTGCCCCTCGCGAGCGCGATGCAGCAGTTCTATACGGCCGCGTACGCGTCGGGGCAGGCGAAGGACGACCTCGCGACGGTCGTCCGCGTCTACGAGGCGATGGCCGGACTTCCCCCGCGCGGCAGGCCCTCCGCATGACTCGCAGCGAGCTTCGCGACGGGATGCGCATCGACTGGGACGTCCCCATCCCGATGGACGACGGGATCGTCCTGCGCGCCGACGTCTTCCGCCCTCCGGGCCCGGCGAAACACCCGGTGATCCTCTCCTACGGTCCGTACGGAAAGGGCCTCCACTTCGCGGATCTGTACTCGGACCAGTGGCGGCGGATGATCGAGCAGCACCCGGACGTCCCCGCCGGATCGACGAACAAGTACCAGAACTGGGAAGTCGTCGATCCGGAGAAGTGGGTGCCCGACGGGTACGTCTGCGTGCGCGTGGACTCGCGCGGCGCGGGCCGCTCGCCGGGCTTTCTCGACGTCTGGTCGCGCCGCGAGGCCGTGGACCTCTGCGCGTGCATCGAGTGGGCCGCCGGGCAGCCGTGGAGCACGGGGAAGATCGGCCTGAACGGAATCTCGTACTTCGCGATGAACCAGTGGCAGGCGGCGGCGATGCAGCCGCCGCACCTTTCCGCCATGTGCGTCTGGGAAGGCGCGGCCGACTACTACCGCGATCTGGGACGGCACGGCGGAATCCTCTGCGCGTTCGGCCGGGCGTGGTACCCGTCGCAGGTCGTGCGCGTGCAGCACGGCCTCGGCTCGCGCGGCTATCGCAGCCGGATGACGGGCGACCAGGTCTCGGGTCCCGAGACCTTCCCCGAGGAGCAACTGGGCGGTCTACGCAGCGACTTCTACGAGGATTGCCTGCGGAATGCACTGGCTACCGACGAGTACTGGACCTCGCGGCTGCCCGATTTCTCGAAGATCACGGTGCCGCTCTTCTCCGCGGCCAACTGGGGCGGCCAGGGATTGCACCCGCGCGGGAACTTCGAAGGGTTCGTGCGAGCTGCGTCGAAGGAAAAATGGCTCGAGGTGCACGGGATCGAGCACTGGACGCATTTCTATACCGATTATGGAGTCGGGTTGCAGAAGCGGTTCTTCGGGCATTTCCTCAAGAACGAGGACACCGGGTGGCGCAACCAGCCTCGCGTGCTCCTCCAGGTCCGCAAGCCGGGAGAACGGTTCGAGGAGCGCTGGGAGAGGGATTGGCCGCTTCCGCGCACCCGGTTCACGAAATTTCACCTGCAAGCAGAGACGCTTTCTCTTTCACCGGAGCCGTGCCCGCGCAAAGGGAGCGTCGTCTACGAGGCCCTGGGCGATGGCGTCACGTTCCTGGGATCTCCGCTCGCCGCCGAGACCGAGATCATTGGGCCCGTCGCGGCGAAGCTCTTCGTCTCCTCGCGCACCGCGGACGCGGACCTCTTCCTCGTCCTGCGCGTCTTCGGCCCCGACCTGCGCGAAGTCACCTTCCAGGGCGCGCTCGATCCCCACACTCCCATCGCCCAAGGTTGGCTGCGCGCTTCGCACCGCAAGCTCGACCCGGTGCTTTCGGTGCCGTACCGGCCGTATCACACGCACGACGAGGCGCAGCCGCTCACGCCGGGGGAGATCTACGAGCTCGACGTCGAGATCTGGCCGACCTGCCTCGTCGTCCCGAAGGGCTACCGGATCGCGCTGAGCGTGCGCGGCCGCGACTACGAGTATCCCGGGGGACCCGGCACGGGGCTCGGAACCCTTGGGGCGAGTTTCGGCGGGGTCGGCCCCTTCCGCCACGACGACGCCCGGGACAGGCCGCCTTCCGTCTTCGGCGGCGAAGTGACGCTGCACTGCGGCCCGCAGCATCCGTCGCACGTCCTCTTGCCCATCGTCCCGCCGCCGGTCTGATCAGGGCGCGGTCAGCCGCAGCACGAGTCCGGCGCGCACCTCCTGGAACTCCGGCGCGCGCTGGACGGACCCGGTCAGCGCCGTCTCTACGCGGGAACCGAGCTTGAACCCGAGCGCCAATTGCGCGTTGAACGACGCGCCGGAGGAAATGGCCCCGTTCGCCGTGTCGCTCGCGGGATCGAGGGGGAAGATCGGCGAGACGGCGTCCTCGGAGTGATCGTACCCCGGCTCCACCACGGCCTCCCAGCGCACCGCGCCCTCTCTCCGCCAGCTCAGGTTCACGCCGCCGTGGAAGAACCGCTGCGGGCTGAAGTAGCCGCCCTGGCCGAAAGTGAAGCCGCTCAGGTTCTTCCGGTAGGAGAGCGCGGACACCCCCGCGCCGATCTTGATTTCGCCGACATCGGCGCTGCGCAAGAGCGCGACGTCGAATCCGCCCCCTCCCCCGATGCGCGCGTTGTCGGCGACGTTGAAGCCGATCAGGCGGCCGCCGTCGCCGTACCCGTACACACCGAGAATGCCGTAGGAGAGCGCCAGATCGAGCCTGCCGTTGTCGTACACGACGCCGCCCCAGCGCCGCCCGGTGGCGGGATCGGTCGTCCCCGCATACGAGAGCAGGCTGTCGTCGATGCTCCGCCGCCC
>JBJMQD010000425.1:0-17030 GCA_045802855.1 Myxococcales bacterium
ATCGACACCCTCGAGAACAAGGTCGTCGCCACCATCTCCGTCGGGCAGGGGCCCCAGGCGATCGTCTACGTGCCGCAGGCGGTTCCGCAGGGTGCCGGGACGGAGAACCTCGTTCCGCTCGGCGTCGCGGGTCAGGTCGCGCAACTCGTCCTCGGTCCGCCGGGCGGCGCCGCGGCGACGCACGTCTCGCTGTTCGACCAGGGCCTCACGCAGGTCCTGCAAGCGGCCGTCACCGGCCTCGAGCCGAAGAAGCCGTACGTGCTGGCGCTCTCTTCCGATCCCTCGGGCGCCGGCCAACTCGAGCCGCTGGCGGGGTTCATGAGCAATCCGGCCGGGGCTGCGATCGTCAACGCGCTCGGGCCCATCCGCCAGATCGTCCAGACCGCGGGTCCCACGCCGAAACGATATCTGGTCATCGCCTCGGGGACGCCGTCGAGCGTCGGCGCACCCGTCCAGGTGCAGCAACAGTAGGGCGGCCCGGCGTGATACGGAACGGCCGAGGAGGAAGCCCATGCTTTTCTCGCGCTGGAAGCTCCGGCGCTGCGCACGGGTCGGAACCGCCCCCACCGTGCGGGGGCGCGTGTCCGTCGTGGGCCCCGGGTCGGTGCAGGTGGGCGACGACGTCCTTCTCGACGGTGCCTGGGCTCCGATCGAGCTGAAGACGTTCGATGCGGATTCGCAAATCGTACTGGGCGACCGCGTCCGGATCGAATCCGGCACCTCGATCGAGGCGGTCGCCTCGGTACGCATCGGCGCCGGCGCGCGCCTCGGCACCTTCAGCAAGGTGATGGACAACCATTTCCACTCGCTCGCGGGCGACCGCCACGTGCGTCCCTCGTCGGACCCGGTGGAGATTGGCGAGGGGGCCGCGATCGGCGATCGGGCGGTGCTCCTCGCGGGAGCCAAAGTCGGCGCCGGCGCCCTCGTCCGCGCCGGGGCGGTGGTCGGCCGGCGGCTGCCGGTTCCCGCCGGTGCCGTCGCGAGCGGCCATCCTTCGCGCCTCGAGGCGGACGGATGAGGCAGCCGGAGCTTCCGCACCGCTCGCTGCGCGACGATCCGGGCGAGCGCCTCCGGCGCATGGTCGGGAGGGTCCGGGCCCGCTGGCTCTTGCGCGGATGCGATGCCGGCAGGCGGGTCTGCGCGTGGCGATCGGTGCGGGTAGTTTCCGAAGGCAACGTCAGGGTCGGGGACGGGGTGCAATTCTGGTCTGGTCCGCTCGCGCAGGAGATCGTCTGCCTGCGCGGCGCGGAGCTCGAGATCGGCGCCGATTCCATGCTCAACGCCGGGGTCTCGATCCGCGCCGTGCAAAAGGTACGCATCGGTGCGCGCTGCCTCCTCGGCGCGCTCGCTCTGGTCCGGGACGAGGAGAACGGACGCGTCGCAGAGGTGTCGATCGCGGACGACGTCTGGATCGGCCACGGAGCCATCGTCTGTCCGGGGGTATCGATCGGACGAGGCTCCGTGGTGGGCGCGGGGTCGGTCGTGCGCGTCGACGTTCCCGCTTCCTCGCTCGCCGTCGGCAACCCGGCGACGATCCGCCCGCTGCGGACTCAGAATTCGTAACCGATCAGCGCCCCTGTGGACCAGTTGCTCAGGCTCGCCTTGCTGCCGTCGGAGTTGACGAGAAGATCCTCGTTGTAGGTCGCTCGATAGGTGAACCGCGCCTCGAGGACGATCCGGTTCCAGGTGGCGGACAGGCCGCCTCCCATGGGGACGACCAGCAGATCGTCGGAATCGCGGATCGGCGACGTCGCCGTCAGCGTTCCGTCGACGCCCATGTGGGTCCAGCCGAGCCCGCCGAAGACGAAGGGCTGGAACATCCACTTTCCGGCCAGGTACGGATACTGGAGGCGCAGCGCGCCTTCGAGTCCGTTCGAGAAGATATGTGCGGTTTCGCCGTCCGTTCCCGAGACTCCGAGGACGTCGATGTTGCGCCTGCTGCCGACGTAGGCGGCCTCGACGGCGATCAGCTTGCGGGTCCCAATCGTGCCTCGTACCTCCCACGCCCCGCCCGGACTCGCAGCATTGCTCATTTCGCTGCCAGTGAAGTCGGTGACTCCGCCACCCAGCCCGACGGACACCCAGATCGTGCTCGAGGGAAGCGTTTGCGCCTGGACTGCCTCTTCGGCGATCGGATCCGCAAGCGCTGCGCCGGCGGTCATTGCCAATGCAAGCAAGATCGTTGTGGTTCGCATTGTGTCTCCCTGCTGGCCCGGATTCGTGCCCGGGTACCCGCCGCTCTTGCGAGATCGATGCCGCTCGCCGCAGCGCGGCGAACGTGACGGCTACCAAAAACGCAAAGCGGCACGTCTGGTGCATTGTTTGCAAAGCATGTGGAAGAAGCTCTACGACGAAATTGCGTCCGCGCATCTTTTTGCGGGCCCCGCGACCATGGATCGCGCAACCGAAGCGGAGCTGGCTGCGCTGCCGCCCGCCGCTCGCGCCTTCATGAGGTTCTTCGAAGTCTTTCCGGCGAGGCCGAAGCACTGGTCGTTCCGGGTGGGATGGACCGGCCGGTTCCGCACGGCGCCCGACCGGCCCTGGATGCCGATCGCCGCCGTGCAATACGACGCGCGGTATCCGGTCGCGAGGATCTTCCACATGAAGACCCGGATGAAGGGCGTCTTCCCCGTCCTCGCGCGCGACACCTATTTGCACGGACGGGGCCGCATGGTGGCGACGCTCGCCGGCGTCATGAAGATGGCGGACGGGCGCGGTCCCGAATACGACGTCGGAGAGCTCGTCACCTGGCTGAACGACGCGATCCTGTTCGCGCCCTCGATGCTGCTCGGGCCCGACACGCGATGGTCCCACATCGACGAGAGGTCTTTCGCAATCGCGTTTACCGACAGCGGCCGGACCGTGAGCGCCCGGATCCGCGTCGACGAGCGCGGCGCGCCGGTCGATTTCCAGACGCTCGATAGATACCTGAACGATCCACGCGAGGCGGGCCATCCGCTCCGCGCTTGCCGCTGGAGCACGCCGATCGAATCCTGGCAATTGCGGGACGGCAAGCCGTTGCCGACGCGCGGCAGCGCCATCTGGCACCTCGCGACGGGCGAATTCACCTATGCCGTGTTCGAGCCCGTCGCGGAGAGCCTCGCCTTCGACGGATTGCCGCCCTGGATCGTCAGTCACTCCTGAGCGAGCAGCGGCGACGGCCTTCCCGCCGCGGCGAGAACGAGCTCGTGGCTCGCCCGGGTGGCGGCGACGTACAGCGCGTGCCTCGACTGCTCGGTTCCGCCGTAGGCCTCGAGGTCGGGGAGGATCACGTGGTCGAACTCGAGCCCCTTCACTTCCTCGACGCAAGTCACCTCGATCCCGGGGCGGAAGGAGAAATCGCCGTCGAGCGCGAGCCTCGCCTCGACGCCGTGGCGCAGCGTCCAGGCGAGCTGCGTCGCCGCCTCCCGCGAGCGGCAGATGACCCCCGTCGAGGTCGAATGATCGCGCGAGATCAAATCTTGAAGCGCTCCCACGAGCCAGGACGCGACGTGCACCTCGCTGGCGAAGCGCGCACAGGGGTAATGGGCCGGGCGCGCCGCGCGCAGCTCGCGGGCGAACGCTTCCACCTCGGGCGGGCAGCGATAGCCGATGGCCAGCTCGACGAGATCGTACTTCTCGGCGCCGAGCTCGCGCATCGTCGCATACCACCCGGAGAAGCGGGCGGTGTCGTCGAGCTGCTGCTCGCGATCTCCGGCGACGATGAGCGAGCCCTTGGGCTTCAGGCTGCGGCCGATGAGCCGCAGCTCGAACGGAGCCAGCTCCTGCGCCTCGTCCACCACGATGCAGTCGTACCGCGGCGGACGGGCGTCCCCCCCTCGCAACCGGTCGAGCTCGAAGAGCACGGCGTAGTCCTCGACGTCGATGGTACGCGCGTCCTCCCGCGCCGTTCCCTCGTCGATGGCCCTGCCGTCGAGCGTCTCCAGCGCCGAAGACTGCGTGCCGCGGAACTCCTCCTCGGTCGTGTTGCTGAACTGGATGCGCGTGTGCTCGATGACGTCGGCGATGGTGGGCAAGGGCAGCGACGCCTCGCGCACCATCCGTTCCACGAGCGCGCGGTCGCCGAACAGCTCGTGCAGATCGGTGCGCGACGTGGTCTCACGATGCGGGAGCGCGCCCAGGATCGAGCGGAGCCCTTCGTGCCGCTTGAAGCGGATCACGCTTGCCCGGGCCGACTGGCTCTCCCGGCGCGGAAGGCCGCGGAACACGCGCCGGGCCTGCCTGGAGGCGAACTTGTCGTAGAGGTATACGTCGACGTCCTCGGCCCCCAGGCGATCCAGAAGCGATCGCGAGAGCCGGCGGAGCCCCTCGGTCGGCACCACCACCACCGCGCGGAACCGCTTCTTCGCCCTGTCGCGCAGCGTTACCGCCCGGTGCAATGCCACCGTCGTCTTTCCCGCCCCGGCCTCTCCGAGGAGGAGCAGGGCGCCTCCGGGCGACAGGTCCACGGCGCGCCGCTGGGCGGGATCGAGCACGGGCGCCCGGTGCGGCGGCGCGGGTTTGAGCCCGGGCCGCGCTTGCAGGGGCAGCTCGCGCCAATCGTCGCCCTCGCGAAGGAAGCGCGCCCGGGGCGTCTCGATCTCGACCAGTTCGGCCCCGTTGAAGGTGACGAGATTCTTCTGCAGCACCGTTCCTTCCAGGTGCCGGCCCTCGATCTCGACGCCGTAGTCCTCGCCCTCTCCGTAGCCGAAGAACACTTCGGCGAGCGGCGCGGTGCGCCAGTCGACGACGCTCAAGCCTGCCTTGCTCCTCGACTCGGAGCCGAGGAGCACGTCGGTCTCCTTGTCGTTCGAAAAGAGCCGCAAATGTGCGAAGTAGCGCGCCCCCACCGAGCGGGCGATCCGCAATTGCTCTTCGATCCGCTCCCCGCCCATCGCGCGCACATTCGCGCAACGCGCGAGAATCTTCCACGGGGAAATCGCGAGGGCCCGCAAACGGGGCCCTCACGTCGCGGGCCCCGGAAAGCGGGGCGCTCACGTCACGGGCCGCTCGGATACGGATCCCAGTCCGGTTGCCGGTCGAGCGCGAACGACCCCGCCTGGGCGCCGCTCACGGTGCCCGACATGGAGCTGCCCGCGACTGATCCGTCGAAAGCGGTGTCTCCTTCTTCGAAGTGCACGCGACCGTCCGCGATCGCCACGCCAGAAAGGGCAACCGCATTGTCGCCGTCGCTCAACGTTCCATTCCAGGCGCCGTGGTCGTCGTGGAGAGAAACGAGGATCCGCGCGCGGAGGCCGTCATGCAGTACATACCCTCGCCAATCTCCGGCGGGTGCGAGGTCCGCCGACGGGCGCGAGGCGATTCCCACGCAGCCGGCCGCGAGGGTAAGGGACACGATTACTAGCAGGCGCTTCACGGTGCCCTCCTTCTTTTTTCCTGGAATGGTCATCCGATGACGAGCGCCGAGTCCGGATTCGCAAGGCGCGTGCGTTGCTCGCAACGGCCTCTCGGTATACTCCGCGCCCCGTGCCACCCGAATCCCGCGATGGACGCCTCAATCGCCTTCTCAGCCGCGACCTGTGGATCGCGCTGCTCTCCTCGCTCGCGATCGTCGCTCTGGCATTCGCGTTCACCTTGCTGTTCGTCGAGCCCGCTCCGCCGAAGAAGCTGGTCCTCGCCTACGCGGCGGACGAGGGCGGGTCGCGCTACTACGCGCGCCGGTACCAGGAGATCTTGAAGCGGGACGGGATCACGCTGGACGTCCGCCAGACGCCGGGCTCGCTCACGAGCGTGAAGCTCCTCGCCGACTCGAGCTCGGGAGTGGACGTAGCGCTCGTGCAGGGCGGGACGGCGACCGCGGAGCAGGCGCCCCACGTCGTCTCCCTCGGAAGCGTCGCGTACACGCCGCTCTGGGTATTCCACCGCCTGGGCGACATCGACGACATCTCCGAGCTGAAAGGGCACCGCGTCGCCGTCGGACCGGCGGAGAGCGGCACTCGCGCCCTCGCCACCAAGCTTCTGGCATCGAGCGGAGCCGACAAGCCTCCCACGGAGCTCATCCAGTCGGATCGCGACGCCGCGATCGCGGAGCTCCAGAAGGGGCAGGTCGACGCCCTTTTCCTCGTCGCGCCCGCCGAGGCGCCGTTGACGAAGAAGCTGGCGGAAGCGTCGGGCATCCATCTCGTCAGCTTCGCGCGCGCCGATGCTTACGTGCGGCTCTTTCCGTTCCTCGCGAAACTCGTCCTCCCGCGCGGCGTCTTCGATCTCGCGAAGGACGTTCCGGAGCGCGACGAGGTGCTCCTGTCGCCGACCGCGAACCTCCTCGCGCGCGATGCCTTGCACCCGGCGCTCGCGTATCTGCTCCTGCGCGCCGCGAGCGAGGTGCACGGAACCGCGGGGCTCCTCGATCAGGCCCGCGAGTTTCCGGCCCCGCGCGAGACGGGATTTCCCGCCAGCCCGGTGGCGACGCGCTACTACCAGGCGGGGCTCCCTTTCCTGCAGCGCTATCTGCCGTTCTGGGCGGCGGTCCTGGTCGACAGGCTGTGGGTGTTCCTGCTGCCGATCATCGCGGTGGCGGTTCCCCTCGGCCGCATCGTCCCTTCTCTCGTTCGCTGGCGGGTGCGCTCCCGCGTCTTCCGCTGGTACGGGCAGCTCAAGGAGATGGAGCTACGGCTCGAGGACAACCCCGGAATGGACGAGCTCGGCGAGATGCTCCGGCGACTCGACGAGACCGAGCACGCCGTGAACCGGATTCCCACGCCGCTCGCCTACGCCGACAATCTGTACTTCTTCAAGGAGCACGTGGAGCTCGTGCGCCGCCGGATCGCCGGCAGGGTGTCCACCGCGGCACCGTCAGAGCTCGAGCGATCGCAGCCGCAACGAATTGAAGATCACGGAGACTGAGCTCACGCTCATCGCCGCGCTCGCGATCATCGGCGAGAGGAGCAATCCAGCGAACGGGTAGAGGACGCCCGCCGCGATGGGGACGCCCACGACGTTGTAGGCGAACGCCCAGAACAAATTCTGCCGGATGTTGCGCAGCGTTCCTTTCGATAATCTTCGAGCGCGGAGCAGGCCTCGCAAATCGCCCTTGACGAGCGTGATGCCCGCGCTCTCGATGGCCACGTCGGTTCCCGTTCCCATGGCGATGCCGACGTCCGCCGCGGCGAGCGCCGGAGCATCGTTGATTCCGTCGCCGGCCATCGCGACGACGTGGCCTTCGGCGCGCAGCCGCGAGACGATCTCGCTCTTGCGCGCGGGGAGCACCTCCGCCTCGAACACCTCGATGCCGAGCTTGCCGGCAACGGTCTTCGCGGTCTTGTGGGAGTCGCCCGTCAGCATCACGACACGGATTCCCTCGTCGCGCAGGGCGCGCAGCGCTTCCGCCGCGGAAGCCTTGATCGGGTCCGCGACGGCGAGGACGCCGCCCAACTTTCCGTCGAGCGCGGCGAAGAGGACGGTCTCTCCTTCGCCGCGGTCTCGCCCGGCGGGGACGTCGATTCCGAGGTCGCGCAGGAGCGCGGCGTTTCCGACGGCGACCGCGCGACCGTCCACGGACCCGACGACACCCTTGCCCGGGACCGACCGGAACTCGCGCGCGCTTCCGGGGGCGATGCCGCGCTCGCGCGCACCTTCCACGACCGCGCTCGAGAGCGGGTGCTCGCTCGACAGTTCCAGCCCTGCGACGACGCGGAGAAGCTCGCGGTCGTCGATCCCGTTCATGGGCTCGACGGCGACGAGGCGCGGCCTTCCCTCCGTGAGCGTTCCTGTCTTGTCGACGACGAGGGTATCTACCTTTCCGAATCGCTCGAGCGCCTCGGCGTTCCGGACCAGGACGCCAAAGGCCGCGCCGCGGCCGGTTCCGACCATGATGCTCATCGGCGTCGCCAGGCCGAGGGCGCAGGGACAGGCAATGATCAGGACGGCGACGGCGTTCACGAGCGCGTGGGCAGCGCGGGGCTCGGGACCGAGCCAGAGCCATGCGATCGCGGTGACGAGCGCTACCGCGACGACAGCCGGGACGAACCACGCCGCGACGCGATCCGCGACCCGCTGGATGGGCGCGCGGGTGCGCTGCGCCTCGGCGACCATTCGCACGATCCGGGCGAGCAGGGTGGCGTCGCCGACGCGCTCGGCGCGGAGCACGAAGGCGCCGTTGCCGTTGACGGTGCCGCCGATGACGGTGCTCTGAACCTGTTTCTCGACGGGCATCGACTCGCCCGTGATCATCGACTCGTCGACGCCGCTCTTGCCCTCGACGACGATCCCGTCCACGGGCACCTTCTCGCCCGGCCGTACCCGGAGCAAGTCCCCGACTTGCACGCTCGCGAGCGGAACGTCGTGCTCGCCGCCCGCTTCCAGCCGTCGCGCCATCTTCGGCGCGAGCCCGAGAAGCGCCTTCAGCGCCCCCCGCGTCTTCGCCCGCGCGCGCAACTCCAGGACCTGGCCGAGCAGCACCAGTGAGACGATCACGGCGGCGGGCTCGAAGTAGACCGGAACGACGCCGTGCTCGCGCATCGATTCGGGAAAGAGCGCCGGCGCGAGCGTAGCGACCACGCTGAACGCGTACGCGACCCCGGTTCCCAGGGCGATGAGCGTGAACATGTTCGGGCTGCGGTTCGCGATCGAAGCGGCGCCGCGCTCGAACAGCGGCCAGCCCGCCCACAGCACCGCGGGAGTCGCCAGCGCGAGCTCGACGAGCTGCAACCAACGTCCGAAGGCACGCTGGATCGGCATTCCGGGCAGCAGATCGGACATCGCCAGGAAGAAGATCGGAACGCTGAAGAGGAGGCTCGTCCAGAAGCGCCGATTCATGTCGGCGAGCTCCGGGTTCGCCTCGGCGAGCGAAGCAGTTGCCGGCTCGAGCGCCATGCCGCACTTCGGGCATGCCCCGGGGCGCTCGGACTCGACCTCCGGGTCCATCGGGCAAATCCACTTCGTGCCGGCGGGCACCGGTTCGGCGGCGCGGTTTCCCAGGAACCGTTCCGGATCGGCCTCGAACCTCGCTTTGCACCGCGGGTTGCAGAAACCGAACTCGCGTCCCTGCCACGACGCCTTGCCGCCGCGCGGGTTTTGCAAATCGACGGTCATCCCGCAGACGGGATCGATCCCGAGCGATGTGACCGCCTCGCTCACGACGGGCCCCCGGCGAGGCGGCTGCGTCGCAGCGCGGGAGCGATCACCCACACGCCGTAGGCGACGAGCGCGATGGCCGCGTACTGCGCCGGGGTGAGCCCGAGGTAGCGCGCGTCGGCGTAGGACACGTCGCGAGCGCGCAGGAAATCGAGACAGAACCGGCAGGAGCCGTAGAGGAGCGCGACGACGCCGAGGAGCCGTTCGTGCAACTCCGCTCGGTGGCGAAGCGCGTAGACGATGGCCGTTATCGAGGCGAGCACGATTGCGTCGTAGAGCCCGAGGTCGTGCCGCGGTCCGCCCGGGAAATCGACGGCGAGGAAGAAGTGGGTGAGCAATCCCGGATGATCGTGGACCGCGAAACAGCCGAGGCGCGCGATGGCCCATCCGGGCGGAAGGGCGAGCGCGAATGCATCCGCATACGGTGCGAAACGCAGGCCGCGATGTCGCAAATACCAGATGCAGGCGACCAGCCCGCCGAGGACGCCCCCCGTGGAGGAGAGCCCGTCCCAGATTTTCAGTAATTGCAGCGGTCCGTTCTCGCGCAATTCCTCCGGATGGTAGAAGAGGATGTGCACGAGGTGGGCTCCTACCAGCCCGCCGAACAGCGCCCAGCCCGCGAGCTTCTCCACGGGCTCGGGGTCGAGCCCGGCGCTGCGCGAGTGGCGGACGAGCAGCCACGACGCGAGCCAGACCCCGGTTGCCGAGAGCACCCCGAAGGGCTGGATCGGCACGGGACCGAGGTGGAGAGGCGGCACCACGAAATACGGGATCAATGCCGCCTCTCCCGTCGGTCGGGGCTTTGGGCAAGGCTCGTCATTGCACGAGCAGCTTCCCTCCCAGCATGTCCATGCCGCAGACGTACTTGATCTCGCCGCTCTTCTTGGGCGTGAAATCAATCGCCACCGCCTTGTTCAGCGGCAGCTCCTTCTTGATGTTGAGATCCTTGATGACGATCTCCGTGGCGCAAGTGGCGTCCGTCTTGCGAGTGACGACCAGGTGAACCGGTTCGTCCTTCTTCACGGTGACGTTGTCGGGCTCGAAGCCCTTGTCCGTGACGCTCAGCTCGACGGTCCGGGCGTTGGCGGGCTTCGCGTCCGCGGCCCCGAGGACCAGCAGCGCCGAGAGGATTGCTACGCTCATGTAACTACTCCTTCGATGGGGGCGGGGGCTGCCCCGGTAGGCAGGTTCCGTCCCTTCCAGATGGAATACAGCGCCGGATAGACGATCAATTCGAGGAGGGCAGATGTAACCACTCCGCCCACCATGGGTGCTGCTATGCGTTTCATGACGTCGGCTCCCGTACCCGTCGACCAGAGTACGGGCAACAAACCGGCCAGGATTGTAGCGACCGTCATGATCTTCGGCCGTATGCGTTTGACGGCGCCGGCGACCACGGCTTCACGGGCCTCTTCCCGGGTCCGCGGCCGGTGCTCCTTCCAGGCGAGATCGAGGTAGAGCAGCATCACGATCCCCGTCTCCGCGTCGAGGCCGGCGAGGGCGATGAGGCCCACCCACACCGCGACCGACATGTTGTATCCGAGAATCCAGAGGAGCCAGAAGGCGCCGACGAGCGAGAAGGGAACCGCCAGCATGACCAGCAGGGCCTCGACCGCGCTCTTCGAATTGAAGAACAGCAAGAGGAAGATGATCGCCAGGGTGACGGGGACGACGATCGCGAGCCGCGCCTTGGCCCGCTCGAGATAGCGATACTGGCCGGCCCATTCGAGCCGGTAACCGGGCGGCAGTTGCACTTTGTCGGCGACGGCTTTCTTGGCGTCGTGGACGTAGTCGTCGATAGGACGTGTCGTGTCGGCGAAGACATATCCGGCAAGGCTGCCGTTCTCGTCGCGGAGCATCGAGGGTCCGGAGCGCAGGTTCAGGTTCGCGACCTGCCCGAGGGCCACCTGGGCGCCGCTCATGGTGGCGACCCGCACGCGCCCGAGCGCGGTGAGATCGGATCGGAAATCGCGCGCGTACCGGACGGTGACCGGGTAGCGTTCGCGGCCCTCGACGGTCGTGGAGACGGTCAGCCCGCCCACGGCGGTCTCCACCACGTCCTCCACGTCGCCGACGTTGAGCCCGTACCGCGCGGCCCGATCGCGGTCCACGTCGAAGTCGAGGAAGTAGCCGCCGCCGATCCGTTCCGAGAACGAGCTGCGCGTGCCCGGGACGTCGCGCAGCGCGGCTTCGATCTGCGCGCCGATCCGATCGATCTCCTTGATGTCGGGACCAAGGACGAGGATGCCGAGCGGGCTGCGGACTCCGGTCGCCAGCATCTCGGTGCGGGTCTGGATGGGCATCCACCAAACGTTGGGCATGCCGGCGAACTGCATGGCCGCGTCGAGCTTGCGGACGAGGTCGTCCCAGCTCTCACCCTTGGGCCATTCCTTCGGGTCCTTCAACGTGATGATCGTCTCGAACATCGAGAGCGGCGCCGGATCGGTAGGCGAGTCGAATCGGCCGGCCTTGCCGAAGACCCGCTCGATCTCCGGGAACCTTCGCAGCACCTGATCCTGGCGCTGCAGCACGTCGCTCGCCGAGGTATCGCTCATGCCGGGGACGCTGGTCGGCATGTAGAGCAGCGTGCCCTCGTTCAAGGGAGGCATGAATTCGCTCCCCAGGGCGCGGACGACGGGCAGCGTCGCCAACATGACCACGACCGCGCCTGCGATCACCGGCCAGCGGAACCACAGGGCGAAGCGGCAGACCGGATCGTAGAGCCGGGTGAGCACCCTGGAGATCGGGTTGCGCTCCTCCGGGCGGATGTGGCCGCGGATGAAGGTGGTGGCGATGGCGGGGACCAGCGTCACGGAGAGGAGCGCCGCGAAAGCCATCGAGAACGTCTTCGTCCAGGCGAGAGGAGAGAAGAGGCGCCCCTCGGTGCCCTCGAGCGTGAAGACGGGAAGGAAGCCGACGGTGATGACGAGCAGCGAGAAGAAGATGGGCCGCCCGACTTCCTGCAGCGCGGAAATGACGATCTCCGTACGGTCGCCGGCTGGTGACGACTCGAGCTTCTTGTGCACGTTCTCGACGACGATGATCGCCGCGTCCACCATGGCGCCGATCGCGATGGCGATCCCGCCCAGCGACATGATGTTCGCCGTGAGCCCCATCTGCTTCATGGGGATGAAAGCGAGGAGCACCGCGATGGGAAGAAGGAGCGCGGGGACGAGCGTCGAGCGGAAGTGGAGCAGGAAGACGAGGATCACCAGAGTGACGACGATCAATTCCTCGATCAGCGTGTGCCTGAGCGTCTCGATGCTCTTGTTGATGAGCGTCGATCGATCGTAGGTGGGGACGATCTGTACGCCTTGCGGAAGGGTGCGCTGCAGCTCGTCGATCCGCGCCTTCACCGCCTCGATGACCTGCAGCGCGTTCGTGCCCGAGCGGGCGACGACGACGCCGCCGACCACCTCCCCTTCGCCGTCGAGATCGGCGAGTCCACGCCGCTGGGCGGGACCGATCCGGACGGCTCCGACGTCGCGGAGCACCACCGGCCTTCCCATCTGGCTGCCGAGGACCACCTTCTCCAGATCCCTCGGGCTCTTCACGTAGCCGCGCCCGCGGACGTAGTGCTCGGCCCCGCTCACCTCCAGGATGCGGCCTCCCACGTCCGCGTTCGACATCCGCACCGCCTCGACGACGCGAGAGAGCGGGATGCCGAGCGCCGCGAGACGGACCGGGTCCAGATCGACCTGGTACTCCTTGACGAAGCCTCCGACGCTCGCCACTTCGGACACGCCGGGCACCGCCTCGAGCGCATAGCGCACGTTCCAGTCCTGCAGCGATTGCAATTGCTGCAGCGTTTGACGGCCCGTCTTGTCGACGAGGGCATATTCGAAGACCCAGCCCACTCCGGTGGCGTCCGGGCCCAGGATCGGCGTCACGCCCTGCGGCAGCCTTCCGGAGATGGTCGACAACTTTTCCAGCACGCGGCTGCGGGCCCAGTACAGATCGGTGCCGTCTTCGAAAATCACGTTGACGAACGACATCCCGAACATCGACTGGCCGCGGACCGCGGTCACCCGCGGCGAGCCGAGCATCGAGCTCACCACCGGGTAGGTGATGTTGTCCTCGACCAGGTCGGGGGCGCGGCCCATCCATTCCGAGAAGACGATCACCTGCACGTCGGAGAGGTCGGGCACGGCGTCGAGCGCGGTCGCGCGAACCGAGAGGACGCCCCAGCCGGTGGCGAGGCCTACCAGGAGGAGCGTCGCCAGCCGGTTGCGCGCGCACCAGGCGATGATCGCGGCGATCATGGCTGCCCCCACCTGGGGAGCGCGCCGCGCAGCTGCGCTTCGCTGGAGAGCAGGAACGTCGCCTGCGTCGCGACCTCCTCGCCCTCTTGCAGGCCCGCGACCACTTCGTCGTATTCGCCGGCGAGCGCCCCGACCTTCACTTCCACGGCCTGCAACTGCCCTTCGCCGCGCTTGACGAAGGCATACCGGTGGGCGCCCGAGGCGAGCAGGGCGTTGTCGGGCACCGCGAGGCGAGGCCCGAGCGGCACCTCCACGTTCACGTCGACGAACATCCCCGGTTTGAAGGCGAACCGCGCATTGGGAAAGGCGAGCCTCGCCCGCAGCGAACGGGTCTTCTCGTCGACCGTCGGGTAGACGAACTGCACGACGCCCTTCCAGGCGGAGCCGCTCGCCCAGGGCAAGGTCATCGTCGCTGGCTGGCCGCTCTGCACGTAAGGGGCGTCGGATTCGAAAAGCTCCGCGATCACCCAGATCCGCCCCAGGTTACCGATTCGATAAAGCACGCTGCCGGCCATCGCCTTGGTGCCGGCCACCACGTTCTTCTCCAGGACGACGCCGCTCGCGGGGCTGTGGATGGTGATGCGCGGCTCGGCGCTTCCGCGGTTTCGCAGCGCGGCGATCTGCGCGTTCGAGAGTCCCCACAGCCGCAGCCGCTCCTCCGTCGCGCGGACGAGCTGCTCGGAGCCGCCGGCTCCCTGGGTGCGGATCGCGACCAGATAGTCCTGCTCGGTGGCGAGGAGGTCGGGGCTGTAGACGACGAGAAGCGGCGCGCCCGCCTTCACCGGCTGCCCCATCTGATCGACGAGGAGCTTCTCGACGTAAGCGTCGTATTTGAGGACCACGTCCGAGACCTGGGTCTCGTCGACCTCGACTTTCCCCGGCGCACGCAAGGAGAGCGACAGCGGGCGGCGCTCGACCTTCGCGTAGACGACCCCGATGAGCTGCTGGCGCTCCGGAGTCATCTCCAGCATCCGTGGGCCGCTCTCGCGGGCCGTTCCTCCTCCGCGCGACTGCACCGAGTAGCCGTTGCGCGGGGGAGAGATCTTGATCTGCAGCTCCGCGGGAGGGTGCCCGGGAGCCTCGATGGCGACGGTCACGTACCAGTCGCCGAGCATGGCGAGGCCGTAGCTCACGTCGTATTTCCCGGCGCCGACCGCCTTCGCCTCGCCGTTGCCCTTCATCTCGGGCATCGCGCCCATGGCGGGCATGTCGTAGACGAGATCGACGCGCGCGCCTTCGACCGGCTTGCCTTCCGCATCGCGAACGTCGAGGTGGAGGACGTTCTCGCCCGCCCGCGGCGGATCTGGATCGAGTGCGAGCCGCACGAGGAAGTCGCCGGCGTGGAGCGCGTCCGATGGCTTCGGTTTGGCGCACGAGGCGGCGAGGAGGGCAAGCGCCACGGTCGCCACAAAGCGGTCAGTGATGCTCTTCATGGCCGCCCTCCGCCGCTCTCGAGATGCCGAGGTCCGCTCCGACCGCGCGCTGCAGCTCCGCGAGCCGCTGCTCGTAGGCGGCGAGATGGGTCGCGAGGTCCATCTCGTGCATGCGCAGCTCCTTGGCGCTGTCGAGGACCATGGTGAAATCAGTCCGGCCCGCCGCGTAGCTCGACTGCGCGCTGCGCACCGCATTCTGCGCGATGGGAATCAGCTGGTGGTGGAGCGCGATGTGGCGCATCTCCGCGAGCACGTGGGCATGATGCTCCGCGATCTCGGCGGCGATGCGATTGCGGAGCGCGTGCTGCGCCTGCTCCGCGGCGATCACCTGCGCCTGCGCCGCGGCGATGCGCGGTGCGTTCTTGCCGCCGGAGAAGATGGGCAGGTTGATCTGCACTCCGGCGAAGAGGAAGTCCGAGACGCCCTCGGGATTGTTGAAGGTGTGCATGCCGGCGGCGAAGAGGCCGAGGTCGGGAATCCGGTTCGCCCGGGCGAGCCGCTCCTGGGCCCTTGCGCCCTCGAGAGCAGCGACGGATCCGGATAGCTCGGGACGCTCGCGCAGCGCGCGATCGATGAGGGCCTTCGGGTCGAGCAAGGTCTCGAGGACGCGCGGCTCGGTCGTCGTCCCGGGAGGGCTCGCGGGATCGCGATCGAGCAGCGCGGCGAGATGCGCCCAGGCGGAGCGGCGGCGATCGAGGTTGGTCTCGCGCTCCGAGCGCAGCTGGATGAGAGCGCCTTGCGCGCGGAGCACCTCTACCTGCTCTCCCTTGCCCGTCGAGAGGCGCACCTCGGAGACCTTCAGGACGACCTCCAGGACGGCTTGCAACTCGTCGTCGATGTCCTCGGTGCGGTCGGCGAGGAACAGGTCGAAGTAGGCCGACGCCACCTGCATCTCGATCTCCTGCTCCTTCTGGCGCAGGTCGGCGGCGGCCATCGCCGCGTCGGCGCGCGCCATGTCCGTGCGCGCTCCGCGCTTGCCGCCCAGAGGGACGGTCTGGTTGAGCTGCACCATGATCGGCACCGTGGAGAAGTCCGCGGGCGCGTTCCAGAGCTGGAGCATGAGCATCGGATCGTCGAGCGCGCCGGCAGGGTCGATCGAGCTTTGCAGGGCGCGGGTGCGCGCCGCCGCCGCCTTCAAGTCGGGATTCCTCTCCTGGGCTTCGTGCAACAGATCCGCAAGCCGCAGCGGCGGCGCCGCGAGCGCGACGGAAAGCAGTACCGCAAGCATCCGGATGTCTCCTGCTGAAGGGGTCGAAGCGCGGCAGCCGGGCGCACGAGGGGCCGCCCGGCGACACTGCCGAAAACGCTTCGCCGCTCAGATGAGGAGGGCTCGATGCGCAAGAAATGCGGGCGGGCCAGCGGAGCTTCCAGGCCTACGCCGAACGATTGATGATTCGCGGACCAGCGCCGGCGGCGCTTCGGGCGACGGAATGGCTGCCCCGACCGCTTGCGGGATGGGCAAAAGCTCGTGCTCCGAATGCCGCACCGCCGCGACGGCGCGGAAGATCCGGCGCTCGCAGCAGTCGTCGGCGCGGACCTGCGCGTTGCGCGGAGCGCCTTCGTCGCAGCCGAGGATCTCCTGCCCGGTGAAGCGGCAGAAGTAGCGCGTGCTGGTTACCGAGGGCGCGGTGACCATCGCCAGCAATGCGCACAGGCAGGCACAACGGCGCAGCACGGCGGGACGATAACCGACCGGGGCGCAAGCTGCCAATTCAAACCGGGCGTGCGCAATCGTCCCACCCGTTCCCGGGTGCAGGTAGCGGCGATCCGTCGCGGTCAATCGAGATACTTGCCGAGCAGCGGCGCGAGCTTGCTCCGGACCTCGCGCGGAATCTTCGCCCGGTCCGACCAGCTCGCGAGCGCGAGCGCCGACTGGCATCCGCACTCGCCCTGGCCCGATGCGACCACCGGCAGCGCCCGCCGGATGAGCCCGAGCGCATTTTCGGTCGCCGCGCGCAAGTGGCCGATGATCTCCTCGAGGAGGCGGTGCGCGTCGAGATCGGCCTTGCGCGGCCGCCAGCAGTCGTGGTCGGTGACGAGCGCGACGAGCGCGTAGCAGATCTCCGCTTCGCGGGCGAGCTTCGCTTCCGGCATCACCGTCATCCCGATGAGGTGCGCGTCCCAGGCGCGGTGCAATTCGCTCTCGGCGCGGGTGGAGAACTGCGGCCCCTCCATGCATATGTAGACGCCGCCGTCCGTCGACGGGCCCGCGGAGAGTAGCGCGCGGCGCAGGCTCGGGCAGAAGGGCGATGCCAGCTCCACG
>JBJMQD010000451.1:0-4045 GCA_045802855.1 Myxococcales bacterium
GAGCGCAACGGCGCGACGAACCTGAATGCCACGACCGAGTTCGATCGCACCAACTACTTCGAGACGATGCCCTCCGATCGGCTGGAGATCGCGCTCTGGCTGGAGAGCGATCGGATGGGCTTCCTCCTCGACGCGGTGGACCAGAAGAAGCTCGACACCCAGCGCGAGGTGGTGCGCAACGAGCGCCGGCAGAGCATCGAAAATGCGCCGTATCAAAAAGCGGAAGTCCGCCTGGTGGAACTGCTCTTCCCGTCGCCGCATCCCTACTTCGGCGCGGTGATCGGGTCGCACCAGGATCTCCAGGCGGCCCGGCTCGAGGACGTGCGGGCCTTCTTCCGCACCTACTACGCGCCGAACAACGCCAGCCTCGCGCTGGTCGGCGACTTCGACCCGGCCACCGTAAAGCCGCTGGTCGAGAAGTGGTTCGGACCCATCCCGCGCGCCCCCGAGCCTCCACGGCTCGAGAACTCCGTGCTGGTCCGCGCCGCGCGGCGCAAGGAGAAGCTCACCGATCAGGTGCAACTCGCGAAGGTGGTGTTCGGCTGGGTCGGGCCCCGGCCCACCGAGGACGAGCCGCTGCAGGTCGCCATGCGCATCCTCGGCTCCGGCAAGTCCTCCCGGCTCTACCAGGCGCTGGTGCACGACCGGCGGGTGGCGCAGGACGTGAGCGCTTCCAGCACGCCCGCCCAGCTCGGAGGCGAGACGGAGATAGAGGCGACGGTGCAGGTCGGGCACACGCCGGACGAGGTGGAGAAGGCGCTCGCCGAGGAGATCGCGCTTCTCCGCGACGCTCCTCCGTCGGAGGAAGAGCTTCTGCGCGCCCAGAGGAACCTCATCGCCAACATCTATGCCGCGCTCGAGAACGTGGGCGGTTCGGGAGGGAAGGCCGACCTGCTCAACTACTTCGAGATGTGGAGGCGCGATCCCGGGTTCTTGACGGAGCAGATCGCCCGCGCGCAGGCGGTCACCGCTGCAGACGTGCAGAAGGCGGCCAAGAGGTGGCTCGCCGACGATTCTCGCGTGACGCTCCACATCGTCCCGGAGCAGGGAGCCGCTCGATGAACCGGGCTTTCGTCGCGCTCGTCCTCGCCTCCGCCTGCGCGAGCAGCCCCAAGGCGCCGGAGCGGCCCGCGCCGGCGAGCGACGGCGGCCTTGCGCGCGCCGGGCCTCCACCCGCTTCCGCGCAGCCGCAGGGAACGCCCGACGCTCCCTTCCGCGCGGAGCCGCCCCCGCCTTCGGCCTCCGTCGAGTTCCACCCGCCGGTGCCGCGAATCGAGAAGCTCTCGAACGGTCTTCCCGTCTGGATCGTCGAGTACCATGAGGTCCCTCTCGTCACCCTCGACCTGGTGGTGAAGAGCGGCTCCGACACCGAGGCGCCGGCGCAGTCGGGGCTCGCCTCGTTCGTCCTCGACGCGCTCGACGAGGGGACGAAGAGCCGCGACTCGGTCGAGATCGCCCGGGCTTTCGAGAATCTCGCGGCCCACTATCGTACCGAGGCCGACGCGGACTCGTCGGAAGTAGTGGTGACGGCGCTGTCCGCGACCCTGCCGGAGGTGCTGCCGATCTTCGCCGACGTCGCCCTTCACCCCGCCTTCCGCAACGCGGACATCGAGCGGGTCCGCGAGCAGCGTCTCGGCCAGATCGCGCAGATCCTCGACGACCCTGCGCTCGTCGCCGAGCGCGTCCTGCGCCGTGCAATCTACGGCGAGAAGCACCCGTGGGCCTATCCTGCGGAAGGGACCGCGCGATCGATCGCGGCCGTGACGCCGCCGCAGCTAGCGAAGTGGCACGGGACGTACTTCCGTCCCAACAACGCCGCCGTCGTCGTCGCGGGAGACGTGCGCGCCGACTCGCTCCTGCCGCTCCTGGAACGCTCGTTCGGAGGGTGGCGGGCAGGGAAGATCCCGCCGGCGCAAACCAAGGCCCCTGTCTCGAGCGCCGCGCCGCGGACGGTGATCGTCGTGGACCGGCCGGCCGCTCCGCAGTCCCAGATCTTCGTCGGCGAGCTGGGAATCGAGAGCGCCGCTCCCGATCGATTCGCCGCGCGGGTGATGAACCTGATCTTCGGCGGCAGCTTCAACTCGCGCCTCAACGCCAACCTGCGCACCGAGCACGGATGGTCGTACGGGGCGTCGAGCTACTTCGAGGAGCACCGGCAAGCCGGCCCCTTCATCTCGGAGAGCGGAGTGATGTCGGACCACACCGGCGACGCCCTCTCGGAGACCTTCCGCGAGCTGCGGCGCATGCAAGAAGGCCAGGTGACCGACGCCGAGCTGTCCGACGCCAAAGAGTCCCTCCTGCGCGCGATTCCCTCCCGGTTCACGAGCGGAGAAAGCGTCGCCGGCCTCTTCGCCCGCGCCTACGCGCACGCGCTTCCGCCCGACTACTTCGCTACCTACGCGGAGAAGGTTTCGGCGGTGACCAAGGAGGACGTCGCGAAGGCGGCGCGCGAGCGGCTTCACCCGGACCGCGCCGCCATCGTCGTGGTCGGCCCTCTCGACCAGACCCGCAAGGCGCTCGGGTCGCTCGGCCTCGGGGCCGTGGAGGTCCGCGACGCGCAAGGTGAGGCGGTGGAGGTGAAGGCACAAGCGCAGTGACGTCAGGTGCCCGTCACTCGCGTGCGGATGTCGATCTCGGACGTCAACGTACGGTGGACGGGGCAACGGTCGGCGATCTCGCCGAGCCTCTTGCGCTGCTCCTCGGTGAGCGGCCCGCCCAGGATCACTTCGCGCACGATCCGATCCAGTTTTCCTTCCTTGGTCTCGCAGCTCTCGCAGTCTTGCGCGTGGATCTTGTCGTGGGACAGCCGCACCTCGACCGACTCGAGCGGCCATCCCTTGCGCTGCGCATAGAGCCGCACCGTCATCGAGGTACAGGCTCCGAGCGCGGCGAGGAGCAGGGCGTAGGGAGTCGGGCCGGCGTCGGTCCCACCGTACGAGACGGGCTCGTCGACGACCAGCCGATGCCGTCCGGCCTGCACGTCCTGGCGGAATCCCGCGCCGGCGCCGCGAACGATGACTTCTTGCGGGCTCATGCCGGGAATCTACCTCGCGCGGACATCGCGAAGCTGCACCACTTCGAAGGCGGTCAGCGGGACTGCCTTGAGCTGATCCAGGTCGCGGTCGTCCCACCGCGAGTCGGTCGCACCAGATATCGCGACGAACGAGCCTTCCGCCTCGTCGACGAGGAACATTCCGTACCGCTTCAGCGCGACAAGGACGACGCGCGACATTCCCGTCGTGGCGGTCAGGTCGTACGACGCCTTGAGCCGCAGCCTCGCCGCCATGGGAGGCGCGTCGGGATCGTCGCTCGTTCCCGGGTGCGTGCCGGGATGCACGAACGAACGCGCGGCCGTTCCCGCGGTGAAGGTGAGCGCGTGGCGGATCTCGCCGGCAAGGACCTCCTCGTAGCGGGCGAGTCCCGGAAAGAGGGGAAGGCCGGACGCGGTGGCACTGGTCCAGCCGTCGGGGCGGGCCGCGCCGGTGCGCAGATCGAAGATTGCGCCCGACCCGGCGCGGTATCCGAGGCCGGGCCCGAGCCAATGCGTATCGTAGGTTTCGTAGAGGAGGCACGCGCCGGAATCGATCACCACCGCGTGCCGGTCGCCGGGCGCGTCCCGGCCACCTTGAATCGGCACGTCGTCGGGGAACGGATAGGGTCCCGGGTCGCTTTGCGAGGCGAAGGTGAACTGCATCGGGACGCGCGGCTGGGAAGGTGGGACCACGAGGTAGGGAATGCCGGTCCGGAGATCCGCTCCGAAATCGGCGTGCAGCTTGAGCCCGGTGCCGATGTGACCCAGGAACGAGGCGGATCGCGGATCCACCGGCTCCGTCGAGATCTCCTGGTTCCAGTCGTTCGAGACCGGAAAAACAGGACAGCCGGCGATGCTCGGCCCGGGCGGGTCGGCCCGCGGCACGGGCACTGGCCCCGCGTCTGGAGAAGCGGTCGATCCACCTCCTTGCGGACTACTCCCTCCGCAGGAGAGCGCAAGGAGCGCGGCGCACAAGAGGGGCCTCACCCGAATAGGGTAGGGCCTGCTCAGCCG
>JBJMQD010000040.1:0-16311 GCA_045802855.1 Myxococcales bacterium
CCCGCCCCCTGCTCGTCGACGAGCTTGTGGCGGAACTGGCTGCCGTCGGGCCTGCGCTCGACGAAGGCGTCCGCCTGCCCCCCGCCCTGCGCGACATTCACGGTGCCTTCGAAGGCGGTGAGCCGTCCGAAGATGCCGCCGCCCAGGATCAAGAGGAGCGACAGGTGCACGACCCAGACGCCGAACCGCGAGTACCGGCCCTTCTCGGCGAAGATGTCCGCTCCCGACTGCCGGACCCGGAAGCGACGCTTGCGCAGCTCCTCGGCGACGGCGTCCACGGAGAGGTCGGTGGGCGCGCCCGTCACCTTGAGCCTGAGCCCGACCACGCGATCGAAGCGCGTCTCCGGGTACCGGACCAGGTAGTAGATGCGGGGAAGCCGCTCCAGCGAACAGGCGATGAGGTTCAGCGCCAGGCTGAGGAGCAGGCCGGTGAACCACCAGCTGTGGAACAGGTCGTACAGCTCGAAGGTCCGGTACGACCAGAGCAGCGCGGGCCGTCCCGCGAAAGCGCGCTCGATGTTCGCGAGGGAGTCGTTCTGCGGGTTCACGAAGGTGCCCGCGATCATCCCGACGAACAGGAGGAGCAGGTTCACGAGCGTGAGGCGCAGCGAGCAGAAGAAGCGGAAGACCAGCTCGACCGCCTGGTGCGACTGCTGGGGAGAAAGCTCCGGGAGCCGCGCGACCTCGCTGACTTCTCCCGCAGCCGGCGAGACCGGAACGAGCTGCTCGCTCATCTAGAGGCTCCGGCGAGCCAGGCGGCGAGAAAATCGTGCGCCTTGCGATCCGGCCTCGCAGCGTCGGTGCGCGGAGCCCGGTCCTTGGTCCAGTGGTCGATCCGGGAAAGCGCCGCCTTCACGTCGAACGGCTGCGGAGAAGGGGATCCGGAGCCGTGGCAGCCGCCGCACGTCGTCGCCGCGTCGGTGAGCCCGAACAGCCGCGCAAGCTCCTTGTCGCGCATCACGCTGACCGACTGGTACGAGCGGCCTCCGCCGTGGCAGGTCTCGCAGGAGACGCCCGAAACGGGATCCGCGGGGTTCGAGCGCTGCTCGTCGCGCGAATGGCAGGAGAGGCACATCGGGCTCTTGCGCTGCTCGGGCGTGAGCGAATCGGTCGCGTGGGCGTGCGGGCTCTTCGCCCAGATCTCGTACGCCTGGGCGTGGCAGGTACGGCAGCTCTGCGCTCCGACCAGATCGGAGGCGAACGCGGCCGAAGGGACGAGCAAGGCAAGAGCGAACGAGCGCATCGACGAAGCGGATCCCCTATCGCGAAGCCGGGAGTCAGGCAACGCGGGAGTTGACCGACAGGCAACCACCCGGCGGGCGGCAGCATTCCAGCTTCGCTACAGTGAGAGTCCGATGCGGGTATTTGGTCTCACGGGCAACATCGGGACGGGCAAGAGTACGGTCGCAGGCCTCTTCGCCGAGAAGGGGGTGCCGGTCATCGACGCCGACCAGGTGGCACGCGACGTGGTCGCCAAGGGGACGGAGGGGCTGCGAGAGGTGGAGGCAAGGTTCCCCGGGGTCGTGGCACCGGACGGGACGCTGGACAGGAAGGCGCTCGCCGCCCGGGTCTTCGCGGACGCGCAGGAGCGTCTCGCCCTGAACGCGATCCTCCATCCGCGCATCGGCCTGGAAGTGAAGAAACGCCTCGACCGGCTCGCGGCGCAAGGACAGGAGATCGCCCTTTACGAGGCCGCACTCATCGTCGAGAACGGCCTCCAGCACGGCCTCGACGGCCTCATCGTCGTCACGGCGCCCATCGGCGAGCAGCTGAAACGGCTGCACCTTCGCGATGGTCTCGCCGAAGCGGCGGCCCGGGAGCGGATCGCCGCGCAGCTTCCCCAGTCCGAGAAAGTGGCAAAGGCGGACTTCGTGATCGAGAACGCCGGACCGCCGGAGCTACTGCGGGCGCAGGTGGCGCGGGTGCTCGACAAGCTGCGCGCTGGATACAGCCGGAGGGGCGGATGACCGGCCACGCTCTCGTCACCGGCTATCCGCGGCTGCTCGCGCGCCGGGTCGCCGAGACGCTGCGGGCGAGAAGCCCCGAGGGCCGCATCTCGGTGCTCGCCAGCGACAAGCACGCGCAGCACGCGCAGCTGTTCGCCCGCGGCATTCGCGCCGAGGTGCTGGTCGGCGACATCTCGTCCCTCCACCTCGGCCTCTCCACCGAGGAATACCGGGAGGCGGTGGAAACGGTCACCGACGTCTTGCACGCGGCCGAATGGAGCTTCCTCGGCGCAACCCTGGAAGAGATGCGGCGCGTGAACGTCGAAGGGACCCGCAGCGCGCTCGATTTCGCCGCCGACTGCCGCAAGCTCCGCCGCTTCACCCACTTCAGCACGGTCTACGTGAGCGGCGATCGCGAGGGGGTCGTCGCCGAGGACGAGCTCGATTGCGGCCAGGCATTCCGCAACTCCTACGAGCGAACCAAGTTCGAGGCGGAAGGAGTGGTCCGCTCCGCCATGACGACGATTCCCTGCACCGTCCTGCGACCTTCGATCATCGTGGGCGACACGAAGACGGGCGAGATCGACCGCTTCGAGGGTCCTTACGTCGTCGCCATCCTGCTCGTGACGAGTCCGCTGCAGGTAGCCGTGCCGCTGCCCGGGAACGGAGTCGCGCCCCTCAATGTCGTGCCCATCGATTACGTGGTCGCGGCCGCGGCCCACATCCACGGCGACGAGCGGGCGGTCGGCCGGACGTTCCACCTCGCCGATCCCAATCCGTCGAGCTCGCGGCGCATTTACGAGCTCATCGCCGAGCGACAAGGCAGGAAGCTCCCGCGCCTCTCCCTCGGCTACCGGGTCGCCGACGCCATCCTGCGGCTCCCCGGTCTCGAGAAGCTCACGCGGGAGCAGCGCGCCGCGATCGCCTACGTGAACCACCTGAGCTTCTTCTCCACCCGGGGTGTCCTGGAAATCCTCGACGGGACCGGCATCCGCTGCCCGCCGATCGAGGGGTATCTCGATACGCTCATCGAGTACGTACGAGCCGAGTACAAGCGCAAGCGCGACGCTTCGTGAAGATCTAGGATGCGCCCCTCATGACCAACCGCGAGCTCATCGACAGGTCGAAGAAGGTGCTCTTCCAGAATTACCGGACGCAGCCCATCGCGCTCGTGCGCGGCGAAGGCACGTACGTCTACGACGCGGACGGCAAGCGCTACCTGGACTTCATCGGCGGGATCGCCACGGTCTCGGTGGGGCACGCGAACGCGAAGGTGCGGGAGGCTGTCGTCGAGCAGGCGCGCCTCTTGTGGCACGCCTCGAATCTCTACGTCACCGAGCCGCAGATCCGACTCGCCGAAAAGCTCGTCCGGCACTCGAAGACGCTCAACCGCGTGTTCTTCTGCAACAGCGGAGCCGAGGCGAACGAGGCGGCGATCAAGCTCGCTCGCCACTACCACGTCGTGAACGGCCATCCCGAGCGGATCGAGATCCTCTGCATGAGGAACTCGTTCCATGGTCGGACGATGGGAGCGCTCGCGGCCACCGGGCAGCCCAAGTACCAGCAGGGATTCGGCCCGCTCCCCGAAGGGTTCCGTTTCCTCGATTACGGCGACGCCGCCGAGCTGGAGCGCGCCGTTTCCGAGAAGACGTGCGCGGTCCTGGTGGAACCGGTGCAAGGCGAGGCCGGCGTCACACCGGCTCCGGCCGGGTATCTACAGAAGGCGCGCGAGCTGTGCACGAAGACGGGCGCGCTGCTCTTGTTCGACGAGGTGCAGACGGGGATGGGGCGGACCGGCAGGTTCTTCGCGTGCGAGCATTTCGGGCTCGAACCCGACGCGCTCACTCTGGCGAAGGGTATCGCGGGCGGACTCCCGCTCGGGGCCCTGCTCGCCCGCGATCAGATCGCACAGGCGTTCACGCCGGGCACACACGCGAGCACCTTTGGCGGCAACCCCGTCACCACGGCGGCCGCCTCCGCGGTCGTCGACCTGCTGGACGGCGGGCTCCTCGACTCGGCGCGAGCGATGGGAGAGCACCTCGGCGCACGGCTGCGGGGGCTCTCCGGGTCGTCCCGCCGCGTCGCGGGCGAGCGCGGGCTCGGACTCTTGCGGGCGTTGCTCCTCGCCGAGGACCTCGCGCCCAAGGTGGTCGCTAGCGCTCGCGAGCGCGGTTTGCTCGTGAATTCGATCGGCGAGCGCGTGCTGCGGCTCGCACCTCCGCTCACAGTGTCGGCGAGTGAAATCGACGAGGCTACACGCATTCTTTTGGAGGCGATCTCACAAGCGTGACAGAGAGGAATCGTGGCTTGGTCGGGTCTACCCGCTAAGCTATTGTCCAAAGGGTGCCGGATAGTCCGGCGGGGGCGCGACTCGATTGGGACCGTTGTTGCAAAATACCCGGGGCGGAGGAATCGACCTTCCCCAGGATCTGCGCGAGGAGCTCGCCGATTTCGCCAGCCGCTCGCGCGGCCGCTCGCATTACGAGGTTCTCGGCGTCGGCCCCGACTCCGATGCGGCGGCGATCCGACGCGCCTATCTCGAACGTTCGCGCCGGTACCATCCCGACGCATGGTACGGCAAGAACCTCGGGGAGTACGCACCGCTCTTGTCGAAGGCCTTCCAGAGGCTCTCGACCGCGTACCAGGTCCTCTCCGACGCGGACCTCCGCGCCCAGTACGACAAGAAGACCGCGGCGAAGCTCAGCGCCGTCGAGCGCGCCGCTTCCGAGCGCCGGCAGCTCTCTCGCGAAGAGGAAGATCGCCGCGAGCGGGAAGGCCGCGAGCGCCTCCTCCGCAGCAAGGGCTTCGCCCGCATCGCCGCCGCCCGCAAGCTCTACCAGGACTCTCTCGCGCTGGCGGAGACCGGCGAGCGCGCCCGCGCCATCGCCACGCTGCAGGCAGCGCGCGAGCTCGATCCGCGCCGCCCCGAGATTGCGCAGAAGCTCATCGAGCTCGAGCAGGAGGCGCAGAAGGCCCGCTCCCGATTCGCGCTGCAGAACGGCCACGAGCACGAAGACAAGGGCGAGATGCAGGCGGCCATGACCGCCTACGCGCAGGCGTTCCAGATCGATCCTCACAGCTACGAGGGCGCGATTGGCGCCGCGCGCTGCGCGTTCGCCGCCGGAGAGGTGCAGAAGGCGAGCAGCTTCGCCGCCAAGGCCACGGACGTCGCGCCTCGCGGCGACCCCGAGGCGCGCCTGCTCCTCGGCAAGGCATTCATCGAGCTCGGGTTCAAGGCGAAGGCGCGTCACGAGCTGACACTGATCCTTTCCGAGCATCCCGAGCACAAGGAGGCGCGCGTTCTCTTGAAACGCGTGTGAGACGGCCGTGGAACCCGTAATCGGCATCGATCTAGGCACCACCAATTCCGTCGTCGCGACGGTGCAGTCGGGTACTCCGGTGGTGATCCCGAACCGCGCCGGGTACCGTCTCACCCCCTCCGTCGTCGCCATCGCGAAGAACGGCAAGCGCCTCGTCGGCGCGCTCGCCCGCAGGCAATCCGTCACCAACGCCGAGCGCACCGTGGTTTCGGTGAAGCGGCTGATGGGCCGCAAGTGGTCGTCGCGCACCACCCAGGAGGCGCTCTCGCGGCTCTCCTACGACGTGGTCCCGCACGACAAGGAGCGCGACGACCTCCTCATCAAGCTCGGGGAGGAGAAGCTCTCGCCTCCCGAGATCAGCGCGATGATCCTCGCCGAGCTACGCCTCGACGCCGAGGCGTACCTCGGACAGCCGGTGACGAAGGCGGTGATCACCGTCCCCGCCTACTTCAACGACATGCAGCGCACCGCGACGAAGGACGCGGGACGCATCGCCGGCCTCGACGTCGTGCGCATCATCAACGAGCCCACCGCGGCCTCGCTCGCGTACGGATTCAACCGGCAGGTGGGCGAGAAGCAGATCTGCGTTTTCGATCTGGGCGGCGGCACCTTCGATTTCACCATCCTCCACATGTACAAGGGAGTGTTCGAGGTCGAGGCGACGGGCGGCGACACCGTGCTCGGCGGCGACGACTTCGATCTCCGCATCGTCGACTGGCTCGCGGAGCCGTTCAAGGCAAAGAACGGCATCGACCTGCGGACCGACAAGATGTCGCTCCAGCGTCTGCGCGACGCGGCCGAGAAGGCGAAGTGCGAGCTGTCGTCCGTCAAGCAGGTGGAAGTGAACCTGCCTTTCATCGCCCAGTCGCCTTCGGCGGGTCCGCTGCACCTGCAGGCCGTCCTCACCCGTGCCGAGCTCGAGTCGCTCACCAAGGACCTCGTCGACCGTTGCATGAAGGTGTGCGAGCAGGTCCTGCGCGAGGCGAAGATGAAGCCGACCGCGATGGGCGACGTGCTCCTCGTCGGCGGGCAGACGCGCATGCCCCGGATCCAGGAGGCGGTGAAGAGCCTGTTCGGGCGCGAGCCTTCGAAGAGCGTGAACCCGGACGAGGCGGTCGCTCTCGGCGCCGCCATCCAGGGAGCGATGCTGCTCCACCAGGAGCAGGAGATGCTGCTCCTGGACGTGACTCCGCACTCGCTCGGCATCGCCATTGCGGGCGGCTTCTTCCAGAGCATCATCCCCAGGAACACGACGGTCCCGACGAGCGCCCACCACGTCTTCACCACGGTGAAGGACGATCAGACCTCGGCGAAGATCACGGTGCTCCAGGGCGAGAGCGAGATCGCCGCCCAGAACGAGCTGCTCGGCGAATTCATGATGACCGGGCTGCGCAAGGCGAAGCGCGGCGAGGTCGACATCGACGTCATCTTCGACATCTCGCCCGACGGCATCGTCTCCGTGTCCGCCATCGACGTGCAGACGGGCCTCCGGCAGAGCATCACCGTGACCGCCTCCTCCGGCCTCACCGAGGAGGAGATTGCCAGCGCCGCCAAGGCCAACGAGGAGTGGATGCTCGGCCAGAAGGAGCCGCCGGAATGGCAGGCTCGCAAGGAGAAGGCCGAGCAGCTCTTCCGGCAATTCGACGAGCTGTGGCCCCGCCTCGAGCGGGCCGCCGAGAACGGTCTCGGGACCGAGCCTCTGCAGCGCGCCAAGGCCGCGATCGGTGTCGCCAAGCTGCAGGTGTCGAACAAGGAAAGCGAAGGCCTCGCCGCGTCCGTCGATCGGCTCGAGCGCATGCTGGGCGCCCTCAAGGGCGCTCTCGAGCGCGGCCTCACCTCTCCGCGGGGAGGCGGCAAGTGAGCGCGTCTCCCAGCCAGGGCAGGTTCTCCGCGCTCCTCCTCGAGGGCCTCGACCACTATCGCAAGGGCAAGATGATGGAGGCGGTGCGCGCCTGGGAAGAGGCGTACCTCCTCGAGCCCTCGAACCTGCGCGCGCGCGAGTTCCTCCGCAGTGCCCTCGAGCGGATCCACTCGCACATGGGGAGCGGCGAAGGCCAGCCGCCTCCGCCGCCGAGCGATCATCCCTGGCTCGGCGAACCGACCCCGCGGACTCCTGCCCGTCCGCCGCCGCCGCCTCCTCCCTCGTACCCGCCGAGCGAGACTCCCTGGGACGACGGGCCGTCGATGGCGCTTCCGCAGTCCGAGCCGGAAACCGGCGAAGAGGATTCCGCCTGGGGCATCCACGACGAGCCGCTCCCGTCCGCGCCGGCGGAGAACGAGGAGATGTCCGCCTGGGGACAAGGAGCCCGCGAGCTCGTCGCGCTGAACGACTTCTCCGGTGCGCTCGAGCTGCTCTCCAAGATCCTGGCCCGCAAGCCGAACGATCCGGAAGCCCTGCGGCTCTCCGCCGTCTGCGAGGAAAACCTCACCCAGATGTACGAGAGCAAACTCGGCTCGATGGACCGGGTCCCGCGGGTCGCGCTGCCGCCTGACGAGATCATCTGGCTGAACCTCGATCCGCGGGCCGGGTTCGTCCTCGCGCAGATCGACGGGGACGTCAGCTTCGAGGACCTGTACGCCGTGTGCGGACTGCGGCGGCTCGATACGGCGCGGATCCTCTCGCAGCTGGTGGAAGAGGGCGTCATCGTCGTCGAAGGCGAGCCGATGGTCGCGAAGCGCGCGATGCACCGCCAGCGCTGAGCGATCATCCGACTTAGAGGATGTAGCGGGACAGGTCCTCGTCCTGCAGGATGGGATCGAGCCGCGATCGGACGTACGCCGCGTCCACCCGTACGACCTTCTCTTTGAGGGAATCGGCCGCGAAGCTCACTTCGTCGAGAAGCTTCTCGAGGACGGTGTGCAACCGGCGCGCTCCGATGTTCTGGGTGCGCTCGTTCATGTGCGCCGCCACCCGCGCCAGCTCGGCGACGCCGCTCTCCTCGAAGACGAGCTCCACGCCCTCGGTAGCGAGGAGGGCCACGTACTGGCGGGTGAGGGCGTTCTTCGGCTGGGTGAGTATGCGCGAGAGGTCGTCCTGGTTGAGCGGCCCCAGCTCGACCCGGATGGGAAAGCGCCCCTGCAATTCCGGCAACAGGTCGGTCACCTTGGCGAGGTGGAAGGCGCCGGCAGCGATGAAGAGGATGTGGTCGGTCTTGACGGGACCGTGCTTGGTGTTGACGGTCGTTCCCTCGACGAGCGGCAGCAGGTCGCGCTGTACGCCGCCGCGCGACACGTCAGGGCCGTGCGTTCCGGCGCCGCCTCCTACCGAGGCGACTTTGTCGATCTCGTCGATGAAGACGATCCCGTTCGACTGGACGCGCTCGAGGGCGCTGCGGACCACCGTCTCGTCGTCGACGAGCTTGTCCGCCTCCTGCTGCGCGAGGGCCCGGCGGGCGTCGGGGACCTTCATCCGCCTTTTCTTGGTGCGCTTGCCGAAGGGAAGGTTTCCCAGCATCTCCTGCAGGTTGATGCCCATCTCCTCGAGGCCCTGATTCGAGAAGATCTGCATGTTGCCGGTGGCGCGCTCCTGCACGTCCACCTCGACGGACCGCTCTTCGAGACCGCCGGCGCGGAGCATCCCGCGAAGCTTCTCGCGCGTCGCAGCCCGGTCGCCGGCACCGCCCGCAGGAAGCAGGAGATCGAGGAGCCGGTCCTCCGCCAGCTCGTTCGCGCGCTCCTCGACGGCCTTGTGCTGCTCCTCCCGCACGAGCTGCACGCCCTGCTCCATCAGGTCGCGGATCATCGAATCCACGTCGCGGCCGACGTAACCCACCTCGGTGAACTTCGAGGCTTCCACCTTGAGGAACGGCGCGCCCGCGAGCTTCGCCAGCCTGCGCGCGATCTCCGTCTTTCCAACCCCGGTGGGACCGACGAGGATGATGTTCTTCGGCATCACCTCGTCGCGCAGCTCCGGAGAGACCCGGAACCGCCGCCAGCGGTTGCGCAGCGCGATGGCCACCGCGCGCTTCGCCGCCGCCTGCCCGACGATGTAGCGGTCGAGCTCCGAGACGATCGCGCTCGGAGTCAGGTCCCGGGGCTCCGTCATCAAAGCTCCTCGATGCTCAGTTGATCGTTCGTGTAGATGCAGATCCGCCCCGCGATGCGCAGGGCCTCCTCGCAGATCTGCCGGGCCGGAAGCGGCGAATGCCGCAACAGCGCGATTGCGGCCGCCTGCGCATAGGGTCCGCCCGATCCGATGGCGGCCACACCCTCGTCGGGCTCGACCACGTCCCCGTTGCCCGAGAGGATGAGCGTCCGGTCGGCGTCGGCAACGACGAGCAGGGCCTCCAGGCGCCGCAGGAACCGATCGGTGCGCCATTCCTTGGCGAGCTCCACCGCGGCGCGGGGCAGGTTGCGGCCGAACTCCTTCAGCTTCGCTTCGAAGCGCTCGAAGAGCGTGAAGGCGTCGGCGGTCGCGCCGGCAAATCCGGCGAGCACCGACCCTTCGGCGAGCTTGCGCAGCTTCTTCGCGCCGTGCTTGAGGACCACCTTGTCGAGCGTCACCTGGCCGTCGGCCCCGAGGGCCACCTTGCCGTCCTTCCTGACGCACACCACCGTGGTCGACCGGATGCGGACATCGTTCACGTGACCATCGTAACGGCCGCACTCTTGCCGTGCTAGCAGGGAGCGCAAAGACCGGACCGAAGGAGGGCCCGTCATGGCGAAAGTGATCGTCCTCTTCGGCGGACCATCTCCCGAGCGGAAGGTTTCCGTCGCTTCCGCGCAGCACGTCGCCTCGGTGCTCGAGGAAGCGGAAGCCTGGTTCTGGGCCGTGGGCGGCGCAATCCATCCCGTCGAGCGCACCGCGCTCTTCGCGCACGAAAAGCCGTTCGAGAACGAGTTCCCACCGCCCGGCAAGCCCCGCTTTCCCTCTCTCGCTGCGGCGCTCGACGATTCCGGTTCCCGCGACGCGGCCTTCTTCCTCGCGCTCCACGGCACGGGCGGCGAGGACGGCACCGCGCAGCAGCTTTTCGAGGATCGGCGCATCGCCTTCACGGGTCCGGGCGCCGATGCCTCGCGCAAGGCTTTCGACAAGGAATGGGCGAAGAAGCTCGTCGCGGGCGCGGGCGGGCGCATCGCCGAGTCGATCCGGCTCCCGCGCGGCGATGCGGTGGGCCGCGCCTTGCTCGACTTCTTCCACAGGCAGAAGCGCGTGGTCGTCAAGCCCGTCGCGAGCGGATCGAGCGTCGGCCTGCACATGATCTTCTCCGAGGCCGACGCGGAGAAAGCCGCGAAGGCGGTCGCCGGCGCGAAGGAGGAATACCTCGCCGAATCCTTCGTGCAGGGGACGGAGCTGACGGTGGGCGTCGTCGACGGGGAGAAAGGTCCGCGCGCGCTGCCGCCGACCGAGGTCCGCGTCGAGCGCGGCCAGTCGTTCGACTACGCCAACAAGTACATCGCCGCGGGCGCGAAGGAGATCACCCCCGCGGAGGTACCGGTCGCGACCAGCCGCTCGGCGCAAGACCTCGCGCTCCTCGCGCACCGCGCGCTCGGCTGCGAGGGGTACTCGCGCACCGATGTCATCTGCGACGAACGCGGCGCCGTCTTCCTCGAAATCAACACCCTTCCCGGCCTGACCCGCCGCTCCTTCGTTCCCCAGCAGCTCCAGGCCGAGGGCACCTCGATGCGCGGCTTCCTCGACGGCCAGATCGCCCTCGCCCGCCGCCGTCGCGACCGGCGCTGACCGTCACTTCCGGCGTCGGGCCCGCGGATGCGCGTCCTCGTAGGCCTGGACGAGGCGCTCGCTCGAGACGTGCGTGTAGCGCTGGGTGGTGGAGAGCGAAGCGTGCCCGAGCAATTCTTGAATCCCGCGCAGATCGGCGCCCATGTCGAGCAGGTGCGTCGCGAAGCTGTGCCGGAGCGCGTGCGGGTGGACGTGCCTCTGCGTCCCGCAGGCGAGCGCGTATGCCCCGAGAAACCGCGCGACGCTCCTCGTGGTGAGGCGGCCCCCGCGGCGATTCAGGAGCAGCGCATCGCTTTTCGGGCCGAGCTCCCGCCGGCGTTCGAGATAGGTTCGGGTCGCCTCCCGCGCCTTGGCGACGAGCGGCACGATCCGCTCCTTGCCGCCCTTCCCGCGCACCCGGACCGCGGTGCCTCCGTCGAGCAAGTCCTGCAAGTCGAGGCCGACGAGCTCGGAGACGCGAAGCCCCGCACCGTACAGCAGCTCGAACGCGCATCGATCGCGCAGGCCCGGAGCGGCTTTCTCGGGCGCTTCGAGGATCGCGAACACGTCGTCCACGGCGACCACGTTGGGGAGCGACCGCCGCCGCCTCGGGCTCACCAGCGCGCGAGCGGGGCTGTCGTCGAGAAATCCCATCCGCACCCGGTATTCGTAGTAAGCGCGCAAGCTCGACTGCTTGCGGGAGAGCGTCGCCGGCTGGTCATGCGCGAAGCGCGAGGCGAGGAAGGCGCGGAGATCGTCGCGATCGGCGCCGTCGAGCTCCTTTCCCGCTTCCGAGAGGTACGCCGCGAGCTGCCGGAGATCGGAGACGTACGCCCGGATCGTGTGCGGCGAGGCGCGCTCGACGCGCTGGAGATGCTGGGCGTATGCGTCGATCGGGTGCACGCGCCGATGCTCCGCGACACGCAGGTGAGGCGCAACAAATCGTCTCACGGGAGATCGACGACGTAGACTCCCGCGCGCCCCGAGGTGAGCGCGGCGTAGACGGCGCGCTTTCCTTTGGCGTCCGCGAACACCGCGGCCGGATCGACCTCTTCCACGAACGGCTTCGGTGAGCCCCCGGCACCCTCGGCGGACACGACGGCGAGATCCACCGCCCTCGGCGCGCCCCGGTGCGGAATGGCGAGAAGAATTCGCTTTCCGTCCTTTGACAGCTCGAATCCCGCGATCTCGGGCGCGACGACCTGGGCCGGCCGGGATCCGTCCACCGGCTCGCGGAACAGCGAGCAGCTCCTCGGGCCGCCCGCGCAGCGCGCTTTGTAGAAGAGCGTCAAGCCGTCCGGAGCGAGCTCGTACCCGTACACGCCGTCGTCGACCTTGCGTGGAGGCGTCTGCGAGGAGAGATCGGTCGTCCACAGCTCGATGCGGAAGTCGCCCTTCTCCGGATGCTGCACGATGTAAAGGACCCGATCTCCGACGAGCGAGAAGCTCTGCACCTTGTGGCCGAGGTCCCGGACCGGACCGACGAGCGGCGCGACCGCCAGGGTCCCTGCCCGCGCCCGCAAGTCATACGCGGCGAGGAACACCAGGTCGCCGCGCGTCGTGAAGCGGAACTCGGACACCCGCTCTCCGACGGGCTCCGCTCTGCCGGTGCGCGCGCGGCGCAGCAGCGCTCCGAACGCCGCACCTGGGTTCTTCTCCGTGCTGAGAAGCGCCAGATCGCCCTGCGCCGAGACCGCGAACGAGGTGGCCCGTCCCACCTGCTGCGCGGGAGCGTCGAAGGACGGCACGGACCACAATGCGCGGTCCCCTCCCTTCTCGGGAGCGGCACCGAGGACGTAGAGAGCCCCATCCGGCCCGAATGCGAGATCGGAGCTGCTCTTCGCCGCCTCGCGAGTCCGGCCGGTCGCGACGTCGAACAACTCGACGCGTCCGCCCGCCGCCCCCGCCGCCCTTGCCGCGAGCCGCGTTCCGGCAGGGGCCCAGGCAAAGCTCTGCACTCCGTCGAGGGCGACCGACGGTGCGGCGCCTTCGCGCGAGAGGTCCAGCGCGCGCAGGCGTCCGTCGGCTACGAAGGCGAGCATCTTTCCCGACGGAGCCCAGGCGAAGCTCGTCACTCCCTCGGCGACGGTGCGGGCCGCTCCTGGACCGTCCGAGACGCGAAGCTCGCCGTTGCCGTCGCGGAACCGGTAACGCGCGAGGAACGCCAGCGATCCGCCCGACGGATCGTAGGACCGCGCGCTGCGCAGGTTCGGCACCGCGGAACCGATCTGGCTCGCGCTCCCCGAGTCGACCCGGGCGAGGTCGAGGTCCCCGAGGAGGAGATCCTCTGGGAGCGAGGGATCGTCGGGGTGCGCCACCCCGGTGAGGAACGACACCATGTCGCCGCTGGGCGAGAGCATCACGTCGCGAGCGATTCCGCTCGCGAGCTTGCGTCCGGGAGGCCCCTTCGAACAGGCGACCGCCGCGCACGCGATGAGGACGATCGCTGCTCGCGCGGAAAGTTTCGCGCGCATCACCGCGCGGGATCCATCGGCCGGCGAACCGTGTCGGAGTCGACGGGTAACGTGCGAACCGGTGGAGAAGCTTCGCCCCCGGCGGTCACCGCTTCTGCAGGGGGTGCGAGCGGACGGAGTGTAGCGCCAACGGATGCGGCCCAGGCCGCGAGGTCCTCGCGGGCCCGGGCGACCATTCTCGACTTCCGCTCGGTCTTCCGATGGCGCCCCTCCAGGGGCGGAAACAGCGCGAACACCACGTTGCTCGGCTGGTACTGGTACCCGTCCGGATGCGCCTCTCCGGATACGTGCCGGAGCAGCGCACCGATCGCGGTCGTGCCCGGCGGAATCCGAAGCTCGGCGCCGAGCAACCGCGCGAGCACCCTGCGCGCGGCGATGTGCCCGGACGCCGCGCTCTCGACGTATCCCTCGACGCCCGTGATCTGTCCGGCGCAGTAGACGTGCGGGCGCGTCTTGAGCGTGCCGTCGCCCGCAAGGGCCCGCGGCGCGTCGAGGAACGTATTGCGATGCACCTGGCCGAGCCGGATCCACTGCGCGTTCGCAAGGCCGGGGATGCAGCTCGCGAAGATCCGCTTCTGCTCGGGCCAGGTGAGGCGCGTCTGGAACCCGACCAGGTTGAACGCCGTGCCGGCGCGGTCCTCCCGGCGCAGCTGCACGACTGCCCAGGGGCGCTTGCCGGTCTCCGGATGCTCGAGGCCGACCGGCTTCATCGGTCCGTGGGCGAGGACGTCGCGTCCGCGCGCGGCCATCACCTCGATCGGGAGACAGCCTTCGAAATACCTCGGCTCCTCGAAGGCATGCGCCGCGACCTTCTCGCCCCTCACGAGCTCGTCGACGAACCGCTCGTACTCCTCGCGCAACAGGGGAAGGTTGAGATAGTCGTCCCCGGAGCCTTTGCCGTAACGCGACTTCGCATACGCCACGGAGGCGTCGATCGAGTCGGCGGCGACGATGGGCGCGAGCGCGTCGTAGAAGGCCAGCGCCGAGGAACCGACCGCCTCCGCCAGGGACCTGGCCAGGGATTCCCCCGTGAGCGGTCCCGTCGCGACGATGCACGGCTCGGGACCCGCCGGCAGCTCCTGCGCTTCTTCGCCGATGACATCGATGAGCGGGTGCTCCGCAATCCGATGCGTCAGCGCAGAGCTGAACCGCACGCGATCGACCGCCAGCGCATCGCCCGCCGGGACTCGCGCCCGGTCCGCCTCCTCCAGCACGGGCGATCCGAGGCGGCGAAGCTCCTCGTGCAAGAGGCCGATGGCGTTCTCGGGGTTGTCCGACCGCAGCGAGTTCGAGCAGACGAGCTCGGCGAGGCCGTCGGTCTTGTGGGCGGGGGAGCGCTTGACCGGCTTCTGCTCGACCAGACGCACCGGGACGCCGGCTCCGGCCAGGAGGAGGGCTGCTTCCGACCCCGCAAGGCCGCCTCCGATGACCGTGATTCGCGCAGGCACCGCCGGGGCGTACACGGGGCGGCGCCGCGGCGCAAGCCGCGCTCTCGAGGCGCGCGAACAAGCATTGTACGTAAAAGCGCGTACCGGGTGCCCCGCTGTAGTAAGCGCTCGACTCTTGCCGCCCCGGCAAGGGTGCTCAGTTTTCTGTCCGTTCCGCAGCCGGGCCGGTTGCTCGCCACGGGGATTCGTCCCCGAAGGTCACGGGTTGGTGGAGGAAGGCGGGGGGTGGGCTTTGGCCGGCCGGCGCGGGACTTTTGCTCGTGGAATCTCAGCTCGATTCAGTCGTCGAATTCGACGGACGAGCCGCCCGACGTAGCGACGCGGGAGCTGGCGTTCCCCTTGATGTGCAGCTCCGATCCGCCTGACAGCGAGCCGCGGATCTTGCCGTCGGCGCGCAGCTCCGCCTCCGACCCGCCGCTGCCTTCGACGCGGACATTCCGGACCGAGAGCCCGGCGCCCTTCACCTCGGTTCCGCCGGACATCTGGATGCTCGCTTGTTCGGCGTGACCCGACACCTCGATGACGGCGCCGCCCGAGCCGTTCAATCGCAGCGACTTCGTGTCGACGCCGCGGGCGTGCACCTCGCCGCCGCCGCTCGCTCCGATCTCCGTCTCGGGCCCGCCGCTCATCTCGCCCTCCACGTGGCTGCCGCCGCTCGCCTCGATCCTCTGCAGCTCGGGAGTCTGGATCACGACGTGGACGTCGGACGTCGTCCAGTGCCACTTGTGTCGCTTGAAGCCGATCCGCAGCTCGCCGTCCTCGACGGTGGTCTCGACGAGGGCGAGGACCTTCTCGTCTCCTTGCAGCTGCAGAGGCCGCTGCGGACCGATCGAGATCGTCGCGTGGATGCCCGACTCGACCGACACCGCATGGAAGGCGGGTACCTCCCGGGTCTGCGCGTTCCCTTGGTACTCCTTCGTCTCGCCTTTCTGGACGCCCGCGAAGCAGCCGGCGGAAGCGAGCAGGACGAAGCTCATGACTGACGCGGACATGCGCATTACGCGACCTCCCCGGGAAAGTCATCTGACGATACGCAGTGACCCCCGGGGCATTTCGGTTTCAGCCGCGCGTCAGGCGGCCGGTTGCCCTTCGGTAGAAGCAGCGGCACCGGGTTCGGGAGCCTCGCGCCGGTAGCCGCATTCCTTGTCCGGACAGGCGATGTAGGGGCCCTCGCGCTTGCTGTATTTCGCGAGCAGATAGGGCTTCCCGCACTGCGGACATGGCCCGGGGATGGGACGGTCCCAGGCCGCGAACTTGCAGTTGGGATAGTTCACGCACCCGTAGAAGCTCTTGCCGAAGCGCGTCTTCCGTTCCGCGAGCCCTCCTCCGCAATCCGGGCAGGGAACGCCCTTGAGCGTGATCGGCCGCGTCGTCTTGCAGGTGGGATAGTCGCTGCAGGCGAGGAACCGCCCGAAGCGGCCCCGCTTGTTGACCATCGGCTTGGCGCAGGTCGGACACACC
>JBJMQD010000068.1:0-9164 GCA_045802855.1 Myxococcales bacterium
CGGAAGCTCTTCGCCAGCCCTCTCGCGACCAGGGCGTTCATCGCGCACCGTCCGTATGCTCCGCCCTGCCCGTCGCAGGCAAAGCCCGCTCCGTCCGCGTGGAAGGGGACTTCGGGCGGAGGAGCCCGTGGGCTCGTTCGACCCGCACCTCGTGCGAGTCGAGATTGACGGTGATGCGCTCGCCGGCAAGCGTGTCGCCGCGATCGAAGAGGCGCGGCTGCCCGCTCAGGACGAGCTCCCTCGCCCGCGGGTCGTAGTCGGCGCGCTGCGCGACAGCGCGGCGGTCGCCTTCGCGCATCTCCACTCCTCCGGAGAGGAGGAGCCGGGTGAGCTCGCCGGACTTGTCGTAGCGAGCGTCCATGCGAGGTCCGCGCACGGTCATGTCGCCGCGGCGCAGGACCACGTCTTCGGTGAAATGGGCGAGGTTCTCGGACTTGTCGAGGAAGAGCTTCGAGGCTTCCACCCGGGTGGGCGAGGTCGACTTCGCGTCCGGCGTGTCGGGCATCGACCGCCGCAGGACGATGCGGGGCCGCGTCACGTTCACGTCCTCGCTGTCGAGATGGAACAGGATCCGTTCGCCGGTCAGCGTCTCGGGCCCGTCGCGCAGGACGGGATCTTCCTTACCGCCGGTCAGGACCAGGACCTGCGCGTCGCCGTCGTACTCGCCGTGCTCGCCCTCGGCCGTGCGAAGGCCCCGCTGGACGTGGACGTTCCCGTCGACGGTAAACCTCTGGACCTCGCTTCCGAGGAGTCCCCCGCCGGGCATCTGCGCCCTCTGTTTCTTGCCTTTGGCAGGTTTCGCCTGGCGTTCCGGAACGAACTCGACGATGGCGTGATCGCCCCGGACCACGAGGTTTCCCCGCGAGATCTGCACTGCGTCGTCGAGGAAGGCCCGGCGCTGCTTCGGCTCCGTCCGGAGGGTCTGGGCGGTGAAGTCGAGCGGTCCCGGAGGGACCGGCGCCGCGGCGAGGGCGAAGGCAACGAGGATCATCGCGCGTGCCTCCGCTCTTTCGCCGCAGGGACGGCCTGGGTCAGGCGTCCCGTAACCCCGCCGCCCAGCGTCACGTCGCTGCCGTCGGAGCGGGCGACGAACCCGTGGGACCGGACGCGATAGCCGGGTCCCTGGGCAACGAGCGGGGTATCGCTCGTCACGCGCTGCGCGGCGCCGTCGTAGAAGATCCGATCCGTCCGGGCGCGGTCTCCGCGTTCGGAATCGAACGAAACACCCTGCGACCCCGTCGCTCTGTGCCCCGCTGTATCCGCTTCGACGCGGGGGGCCGACAGGTGGAGCATCCCGAGCGCGGCGAGATCGGAGCCGGGTCGCGGCGGAAGGCGCACGGCGGCCTGGGAGGCGAGGAGGCTACCGGCGGACCGCCGGTAGGTGAGTCGCTCGGCGGTCCCGCGGGACGAAACACGGCCTTCGGAAAGCCGCACGAAAGCGACGGTCTCGAGCACGAGGTCGGGGGGAGTCTCTGCCGGTGGGGAAGCTTCCGACATGCCGGCCGGGGATGATCCGCAGCCGCAAACAAATGCTAAAGCAAGCGAGCTGGCCCCCTGGCGCCACATTTGCAAGCAACACTAGCACCGGGGGTCTGCCCTGTCGAGGCGTACATCGGGTCCAAGGGCAGACACAGACTGCGAAAAATCGTCCGCGTTTCAACGAATTTCACGGTTGCGATCGCCAGCGCTCGTGCATCCAGACCCACTCGTCGGGGTGCTCGCGAACCGCCGCTTCGATCGCCGCGGTCGCTGCTTCGGTCAGCTTTCGCGACCGCTCGTCCGCGTCGGTTCCCTGCGGCATGTCGAGCCGCTGCAGCACGACCCGATGCACGGATGGCGCCACTCGATGAATGTGGCCGAGGACGGCTCCGGTCCCGTACCGGACGGCGAGGTCGGCGGGGGCACGCGGTGTGCGAGCGAGCCTTCCAAAGAACGGCACGAAGTGGGCCGCCACGTCGGTGTCCTGGTCGATGAGCGCCGCGAGGACCCCTCCGGCCTTGAGGTGCTCGACGATCCTGCGGATGGCACCGGCTTTGCCTCGCCAGAAACTCCGGATCCCCGTCGAGCGCCGCCCCTCCTCCAGGATCGCGGTGAGCCGCGGATCGTTCGCCTCCCGGGCGATGGTCCCGACCGGCAGGCCCGCCGAGGCGATAGACCGCGCCAGGAGCTCCCAGTTCCCGAGGTGGCACGAGAACGCGAGAACGCCGTGGCCCTCGGCGTGCACGGAGCGGATGACCTCGAACGTCGCGGGCGGCATTTCGACCGAGCCGAGGAGGTCGGTCCTACGGGCGACGCAGAGTTCGAGCGCGCTCCGGCCCAGATTCGCGAACGAGGCCCGACCGATGCGGCGGCGCCAGGATGCGGTCCGTTCCGGGAACGCCAGCGCGAGGTGCCGCAGCGCGACGTTGCGGTGCCGGGGCAAGAGGTACCAGGCGAGAGAGCCGAGGGCCCCGCCGAGGGCGACCGCGGTCCGATGCGGAAGCAGCGAGAGGATGGGCAAGAACACGAGCAGCGCGCGCACCCGGAAGTCGCGCCGGACCCTCTTCCAGAAGCCCACCTTCCTCATGCAGACGTCGACGGCTCGTCCGGCGGCGGCCAGCCGACCTTCGCGCCCAGGATCAGCGCGCACAGGTCGCGCACCGCACCCCGTCCCGCCGGCATCTTCGAGATCCAGCGGACTTCGCGGAGCACCTCCGGAGCCGCGTCGACGGGAGCGCAGGAGAGTGCCGCCATCCGCAGCGCGGGCAGGTCGTTCACGTCGTCCCCCATGTAGGCCGTCTGGGCGAGCGGGATCGAGAGATCGGCGCACATCCGTGCAAGGGCCGGGCCCTTCTCGCGCGACGATCCCACCACCGGCGCAATGGAGAGCTCGCGGCAGCGGCGCTGCACCAGATCGGCGCGCCGGCCCGTGATCACCGCGACCCGGATCGAACCCGACGTGACGAGGAGGCGGAGGGCATGCCCGTCCCGGACGTCGAACGCCTTCAGCATCTCGCCGTCCTTGCCGTAATAGAGGCGCCCGTCCGTCATCGTCCCGTCGACGTCGAGGACCAGCAGGCGGAGACTGCGCAGCAGGGACTTGCGAGGCGTGTGGGGCATTACAGGACCGAACGAATGGCGAGCACGTCCCGGATGGTCGCTTCCCACATCGGGAACGAGAGCGAGTTCGGTCCGTCGGAGAGCGCCTTGTCCGGGTCCTCGTGGACCTCGCAGAAGAGCGCGTCGATCCCGACGGCCGCCGCGGCGCGCGCGAGGGGCGGCGCGAGGGTGCGATCGCCGCCCGTGCGATCTCCCTGCCCGCCGGGTCTTTGCACCGAATGGGTCGCGTCGAAGCAGACCGGGGCGAACTCGCGCATCTGGATGATTCCGCGGAAATCGACCACCAGATCGTGGTACCCGAAGCTCGCGCCGCGCTCGGTGAGGAGCACGTTCTTGCACCCCGCCTCGGCGAGCTTCGCGACCACGTTCTTCATGTCCGAAGGGGCGACGAACTGCCCCTTCTTGACGTTGACGGCCCGCCCGGTGCGGCCGGCGGCATGGAGCAGGTCCGTCTGGCGGCAGAGGAACGCCGGGATCTGCAATACGTCCACCACCTCGGCGGCGGGCGCGCACTGCGCCTCCTCGTGGACGTCGGTGAGCACGGGAAGCCGGGTCTCCCTGCGCACCCGGCCGAGAATCCTGAGTCCCTCGACGAGACCAGGCCCCCGGAACGACCGGTGGCTGGTGCGGTTCGCCTTGTCGAACGAGCACTTGAAAACGGCGGGAATCCCCGCCTTCTGCGAGACGTCCGCCACCTTGCGGGCGGCGGCCAGGGTCTGCGCCTCTCCTTCGATGACGCAGGGCCCGGCGATGACGAGGAGCGGCTCGCCCGGACCGACGGCGATGTCGCCGATCCTCACGCCTGCGCCTTCGGGGCGCCCGAGAGCAGCAGATCTGGCGAGGGTTGACGCGGCGTTTCGCCGTCTTCCCGTCCTTTCGCGGCCCGGTGCTCCATCGCCGCCCGGACGAACCCCGCGAACAGCGGGTGGGGGGAGAACGGCTTGCTCTGGAACTCCGGATGGTACTGGCAGCCGAGGAACCAGGGATGCCCGGAAAGCTCGAGGATCTCCACCAGCCCGAGCTGCTCGTTGACTCCGCTCGCGATGAGGCCGCGCTCCTCGAACCGGGCACGGTAGGCGTTGTTCACCTCGTACCGGTGGCGGTGTCGCTCGCTGATCATCGACCGCCCGTAGAGCCTCGCCGCGAGGGTTCCGGGCTTGAGCGCGCAATCGTAGGCGCCGAGCCGCATCGTCCCGCCCTTCGCGACCACCTGCTTCTGATCCGCCATCAAGGAGACGACCGGATGGGGCGTCGCCTCGTCGAACTCGTGGGAGTTGGCGCCGTAGAGGCCGAGCACGTTGCGGGAGAACTCGATCGCCGCCATCTGCAGTCCGAGACAGATGCCGAAGAAAGGAATCCCGCGCTCCCGGACGTAGCGGACCGCCTGGATCTTCCCCTCGGTGCCGCGCATCCCGAATCCGCCCGGGACGAGGACCGCGTCGGCGTGGGCGAGGAGGTTCTCGGCGCCGAGCTTCTCGACTTCCGAGGAGTCCACGTACTCGAGCGACACCTTGCAGTCGTTCGCGATCCCGCCGTGGACCAGCGCTTCGTTGAGCGACTTGTAGCTCTCGGTCTGGTCCACGTACTTGCCGACGATGGCGACGCGCACCTCGCTCTTCGGCTCCTTGACGGCCCGCACGATCCGCTCCCACTTGTCGAGGCGGGGCGCGCGGCTCCAGATGTTGAGCAGCTCCGCCACCCGATCGTCGAGCCCTTCCTCGTGCAGCGCGAGCGGCAGCTCGTAGATGGTGGAGACGTCGGCGCAGGTGAATACCGATCCCGGCTCCACCGAGCAGAAGAGCGCGATCTTGTCCTTGATCTCCTTCCCGAGCGGCCGGTCGGTGCGGCAGAGGAGGATGTCGGGCTGGATGCCGATCTCGCGCAGCTTCATCACGCTGTGCTGGGTGGGCTTCGTCTTCACCTCGTGCGCCGTGGCGATGTAGGGGACGAGCGTGAGGTGGATGTAGATCGCGTTCTCGCTTCCGACCTCGTACTTCATCTGCCGGATGGCCTCGAGAAAAGGCAGGCTCTCGATGTCGCCGACGGTGCCGCCCACCTCGACGATGACGAGGTCGTTGCCTTCCGCCGAATTCAAGATGAACCGCTTGATCTCGTCGGTGATGTGGGGAATCACCTGCACGGTCTTGCCCAGGTATTCGCCGTGCCGCTCCTTGTTGATGACGTTCTGGTAGATGCGGCCGGTGGTCGCGTTGTTGTTGCGCGACATCTTCGCGGAGCTGAAGCGCTCGTAATGCCCGAGGTCGAGGTCCGTCTCGCCGCCGTCGTCGGTGACGTAGACCTCGCCGTGCTGGAAGGGGCTCATCGTTCCGGGGTCGACGTTGATGTACGGATCGAGCTTCAAGTGGGTGATCTTGAGCCCGCGGTTCTCGAGGAGCGCCCCGAGCGAGGCGCTCGAGAGCCCCTTCCCGAGGGAGGACACCACGCCGCCCGTGACGAAGATGTACTTCGTGCGCTTTCCGCGCTGACCTTCGTTCCTGCCGGAGCGCAAGGCGCTCATGCGGTCCTCCTATTCTCCCGCAGGAATTCCGCGCGGGCGCGTTCGAGATCGGAAGGGGTGTCGACGGCGACGGAATGCCACGGACCCACGGCGACGTCGATGCGGTGGCCGAAAAAGAGCGCGCGAAGCTGCTCGAGGCCCTCCGCCCGCTCGAGCGCCGTCTCGGGCAGCGAGACGAACCGGCGCAGGGCGGCGGCGGAGAATCCGTAGATGCCGAGGTGCGCGAGAGGCGCGACTTCGCCCGCATTGCGCGGAAAAGGAACGAGCGAGCGCGAGAAATAGATTGCCCGCCCGCCTTCGCCCAGGACGACCTTCACGACGCTCCGGTCGTCCTCCTCGTCGCTCCCGAGCGGGCGGGCGGCGGTGGCCATTTCCGCGCCCTGCCGCACGAGATCCGCGACCGCCGCGATCGCTCCCGGGTCCACCAGCGGCTCGTCGCCCTGCACGTTGACGTATCCGTCCGCTCGCACCTGCTCGGCAGCAGAGGCGATCCGTTCCGTGCCGTTGCGGCACTCGCGCGGAGTCATCAGGGCCCGGAAGCCGGCCTTCGCCACTGCCGAAGCGATCCTCTGGTCGTCCGTTGCGACGCAAAGCCCGTCGATGCCGGTGACGAGCGAGGCGCGCTGGCAGACCCTGACGATCAAGGGAGCGCCGCACAGGTCTTCGAGGGGCTTGCCGGGAAAGCGCTGCGCGCCGTATCGAGCGGGAATGAGAATCGCGAGGCGCACGATCCGTTCTACTTCACCGATCCCGCACCCGCAACATGGTACGGATTTGTTCAATGCGTGACGTGGATCCCGAGATTCTGGCCGAGATCCGGCGCGCTGCGTTCGAGCTGCGCACGAGCGATCCGCAGGCGGCCGTCCGCATCCTGCGCCGGGCAGCGGCGTCGGGCGGAGGGGCCGAGGTGCTCGCCCGGGGAGCGCTGGGCGAGATCTACCTGACGGAGCTTGGCGATCTCGACGGCGCCGAGCACGAATACCGCAGAGTACTCGCCCTGGCGCCGGGGCTCGCCGCCGCGGAGCTGGGTCTCGCCCGCGTCCTGCGCGAGACCGGCGCGACCTCCGAGGCGCGGGAGCATTACCGGGCCGCGCTGACCTCGCTCGCGAACGAGGTGGCGTCGTTTCGCGATCGCGCCGGCTCGGGTCAACCGATCCCGGACGGCGCGGAGGAAGTCGTCCTCACTCTTCTAGAAGCCGCCGTGGAAGCTGGTGAGAAGCGCTCCTTCGACGAATCCCTGCTCGACTGGGCCGTGCGCGAGAAGCTGTTCGATGCGCTCTCTGGCGAGGAGGGCGATCCGGCCGAGGACTGGTTCCGGTTCCACTCGCTCCGCGCGAGGCTCCTCTGGCTCGACGAGCGGCGCGAGGATTCCGCGCAGGCCCACGCGATCGCTGTCGCGATCCTGCAGCAGGCCATCGCGGCGGCCGAGACGCGCCTCGCCTCCGCGTCCCCAGACGAAAGGGAGCGGCTCGACGAGGAGATCCGCGGCTACCGCGATGCGCTCGCGGAGTCGTCCGGCGGGCTCGTCTCGCTGCGATCGCCGCGTGCTTGACTACCCGGACCGCCCGAAGAAGCGGCCCGGTCGTCGCGGCTCGCGGCCCGTCCGCCTGGGGAGCGCCGTCATCCCGTGCCGCGGCAGCGCCGCGCCGCATCGCGCGCAGACAGCCGGCTTCAGATTGCGCTGCATGAGCCCGCACCTGGGGCAGAACCGCACCAGGTAGAGATAGGCGAGCAGGAGCGGAGCGGCGAGGAGCAGCGAGACTTCGAACGACAGCTGGTGTCCGGGACCGATGGTGAGGCCGAGCTTCGCCAGCAACGCAATCGCAGCGATCAGCGTGGCCCGGAACGCGAGGCGCTTCGTCCAGCCGGCCGCGCGGCCCTTGGCGAGCCATCCGAGCCAGAGGACCGCGAGGGCTCCGCCCACCGCCCACAATGCGACCCGCATCGTGGAGCGCTTCTATCCCGCGGCGGCCTCCGCCTAGAAGAGCCGGCCGCGTAGCCGGCGGATGCGCACGAACCTGCGCCTCGGTTTGCCCCGCATGAGAAGCCCTCCTCCGTATGCTCCGGCCTTCTGGCCTTCGCGACTGGCGACGCGGGCAGAGCCCGACTTCCTCCACACAGGTGATCACGGCTGGAGAGCGCCGCAACTTCAGAGCGGACGAAGCCCCGCGATGAGCGTGGAAAGGTCGTCCGGAAGCGGCAACGAGAAGCGCATCGGTTCACCGGACGACGGATGCGCGAAGGAAAGCTCGTCCGCGTGCAGCGCCTGCCGCACGTGGCGCAGCGCGCGCCTCTCGGCCTCGGTGAGGAGGGGATCGAACTCTCCGCGCGGCGCGGGCGCTCCGCCGCTCTCCGCCAGCTTCAGGAAGATGTTCTCGTCCGGACCGTAGAGCTTGTCTCCGACCAGCGGGAATCCGGCGGCGTGCAAGTGGGCCCGGATCTGGTGCTGCCGCCCCGTCCGCGGGATGCAGCGCAGGAGCGCGAGCAGCCTGCCGTCCGCGTCGGCGTACCGCCGCTGCGTGAGGAAGGTCGTGAGGGAAGGCATCCCCTGCGGGTCTACGCGCACCTTCACCTTGACCCTGGGAGTTCCGACGGCGAGCGGCAGATCGACGTCGAAATCGCCGTCGGGCGCTCCTTCCACCAGGGCGAGGTAGCTCTTTTCGACCCGCCTTCCGGCGAAGGCCGCCTTGAGCGCGCGGGTGTTCGTCGGGTCGCGCCCGCAGGCGACGAGGCCACTCGTCTCGCGATCGAGGCGATGCGCCGGGTCGGGCTTCTGCCCGGCAGCGTTCCGGTGCCGGGTGGCGAGGGCATGGGTGAGCGTCGAGACGTGGTAACGCGCGCTCGGGTGCAGCGCGAGACCTGCCGGCTTGTCGACGACGAGGAGGGCCTCGTCCTGGTAGACGACGGGAATCTCGGGCGGCTCGCCTTCGTCGCCCGGCGAACGCTTGCGCAGCGCGAAGCGCAGGCCCGGCCAGACGGGCGTGTCGGGCAGGAGAACGGCCTCGGCGTGGACGAGCGATTTGCCGCGCAGGATCCGGTCGAGGAGCGCGGGCTCGATCGGCCGGCGCAGTTTCTCCGCGACGTACTGCGAGAGCGGCCAGCCGGCGTAGTTCGGTTCCACCTCGAACTGCAAGAGCGACGGATCCGTCGCAATGATCTCGCCCGCGCCCATCCCCCGGGTTTCTAGCGCGTCGCCGGGCGAATGCGAGGGGACTTCACCCGCTTTTCGCCGTGCCAGCCCGGAACGAGCGAACCACGTCGGCAAGCCCCTCGGCGAGCGGGATGCTGGGCTCGAATCCGAGCAGCTCCTTCGCGCGGGTGAGATCGGCCGACGAGGCGCGGACGTCTCCAGGGCGGGGCGGGAGGTGCTCGATCCCGATCCCGCGGGCCTGGGGCCCCACGGCAGCCCGGATGAGCTCGATGAGCTCGAGCAGCGAGGCGCTATGTCCACTCGCGACGTTCACCACGGCGCCGGGCGCCCGGTCGGAAGTGGTCGCAAGCAGGCAGGCGCGCACGACGTCTTTCACGTGCACGAAGTCGCGGCTCT
>JBJMQD010000079.1:0-8822 GCA_045802855.1 Myxococcales bacterium
GGCGTCCTCCTCAACATCACGCCCACCGCCGATCGGAGCGGGAACATCGGGACGGAGATCTACGCGGAGGTGAGCGACATCGACCGCTCGCTCTCCGTGCGGGCGAATGGATTCGACATCCCTGGCTTCCGCACCCGGAACGTGAAGACCAGCGTCACCGTGAAGGACGGCGAAACCATCATCCTCTCGGGGCTGTTCAACAACGCCGAGAGCAAGGAGGTCTCCAAGGTCCCGCTCCTCGGCCACATCCCCATCCTCGGCGAGCTCTTCAAGAGCCGGAGCTTCGCCGACAACAAGACCGAGCTGGCGATCTACGTGACACCGCGGATCGCCTCCCCGACGGCGGAGCGGACGAGACGCCTCATCGACGACGCCCGCAGGCTGTACCGGGAATCGCAGGGATCGGTCTCCTTCAGCATCTTCGATTGAGCCGACCATGGGCCTGCGCATCGCCATTACCGAGAAGGACCGGGAGATCCGGCGGCTGTCGTTCGACTCGCACGACATCACCGTCGGCCGTGCGGAGGACAACGACGTCTGCCTTCCCCGCGGCAGCGTCTCGAAGCGGCACACCCGCATCGCGGTCGACGACGGCAAGGTCTTCGTCCTCGACCTCTCCAGCACGAACGGGACGTTCGTGAACGGCAAGAGGGTCCTCGTCCCGCAGACGGTGTCGCCGTCCGACGCGATCGCGATCGGCGAGTTCGTCCTCGGCGTCGAGCAGATCCGCGGCGGTTCGGAAAAGCGCGAGACGCCGCGCCCCCCTACGCCTCCGCCGAGCACGCCCGCGCCGGACCCCGTCCGTGAGCATGCCCGCACCCAGCGCATCGTCCACGAAAAGCTCATCGAAGCGATGGACCTGCGCCGGCTCGACCTCGACGCCCTGGGCAGGGCAGAGCTCTGGAAGCGGACCGAATCCACTACCCGGCAGATCGTCGCGAAGATGGAGCAGGCCGGGGAGATTCCCGACATCATCGTCCTCGAAGAGTTGATCGCGGACGTGATGCACGAGGCGCTCGGCCTCGGGCCCCTCGAGCTCTATCTCGCGGACGACAGCATCACCGAGATCATGGTGAACGCGCCGGACGAGCTGTACGTCGAGCGCAAGGGCAAGCTCGAGAAGGCGACCAAGGCCTTCAGCTCGCAGAAGGCGGTCCTGGGAGTCATCGAGCGGATCGTGGCGCCGCTCGGAAGGCACATCGACGAATCCTCGCCCCTCGTCGATGCCCGGCTGCCCGACGGCTCGCGTGTCAACGCCATCATTCCGCCCCTCGCGCTCAAGGGGCCTGCCATCACCATCCGCAAGTTCAAGCGCGATCTCCTCACCGCGGAGCATCTGGCGCGGTTCGGGGCGCTCACCCGCCCGATGGCGGAGTTCCTCGACGCCTGCGTCCGGGCGCGGCGCAACGTCGTGATCTCCGGCGGCACCGGATCGGGGAAGACCACGCTCCTGAACATCCTCGCGAGCTACATCCCGGCGAACGAACGGATCGTCACCATCGAGGACGCCGCGGAGGTTTCGCTGCGGCAGGAGCACTGGGTGCAGCTCGAGGCGCGGCCCCCGAACATCGAGGGAAAGGGAGCCATTCCGATCCGCGAGCTGGTGCGGAACTCCCTCCGCATGAGGCCCGATCGCATCGTGGTGGGCGAGGTCCGGGGCGGCGAGGCGCTCGACATGCTGCAGGCGATGAACACGGGCCACGACGGGTCGCTCACCACGCTGCACGCCAACTCGCCGCGTGACGCGCTCGCAAGGCTGGAGACGATGGTGCTGATGAGCGGGATGGATCTGCCCATCCACGCCATCCGCGAGCAGATCGCGAGCGCCGTCCATCTGGTCGTGCAGCAGCAGCGATTCGGCGACGGCAGCCGCAGGGTGACCGCGATCTCGGAGGTGTCGGGCATGGAGAGCGACGTCATCACCATGCAGGACATCTTCCTCTTCAAGCAGCAGGGCTTCGACAAGGAGGGCCGGGTCGCCGGCCGCTTCATCGCTACCGGATTCGTGCCGGGCTTCTACGACGACCTGCAGCGGCGCGGCATCCCGGTCGACATGTCGATCTTCCGCGAGGAGGGCTGAAGGTGCCTCGACTCCGCGGGCTAGGCCGCGAAATTCCCCTGCGTGGGCGGGCCGTCCTCGGGCGCGATCCCGCCTGCGACGTCGTGCTCGACGACGCATCCGTGTCCCGCCGGCATGCCGTCCTGGAAACCGCGGCCAGCCGCTTCACGCTGCGCGACCTCTCGTCGGCGAACGGGACGTTCGTGGACGGTGTCCGGGTGGGAAAGAGCGTCGCGCTGTCCGGAGGCGCGCGGCTGCGTTTCGGGGACGTCGAGCTGCAGCTCGTCGCGGACGCCCCTCGCGCGTTTCCGGTGCGTCCCGCGATTGCGGTCCTGGGCGCGATCGTCGTGGCCGCGGTGCTCGCGTCCGTGCTCCGCGGGCGCGCTTCCCAGGCGACCGCGCCGGCCTCCCTCGCTCGACCCGCGCTGGCCCTGGTGGAAGAAGCGCAGGCGGCCCTGGAAGCGGACCGCCCGGAAGAAGCGGAAACAATCGCGCAGAAAGCCGTCGAGGCGGATCCGCTCCTCGAAGGTGCCGGCGCGGCGCTGGCACGGGCAAAGCGCGAACGGGAGGCGGCGCGCCTCTACGGCGAGGCCGGGCGGGCAGCGGACAGCGGGAACGCAACCGACGCCCTCCATCTCCTCACCCGCGTGCCGCAAGAAGCGCGGCTCTTCGCTCGGGCCCGCATCAAGGCCAAGGAGATCGCCGCGGCGGCATCGCGCACCCGTGCCGCCGCTTGCCGCACCGAGGCCTCTGCCGGGCGATGGGCGCAAGCGGCCGTGGAATGCGCCGCCGCTCTCGACATCACGTGCCAGACACCGTCCGCCGCTCCCCATTCGCTCCTCGCGGTGCTCCGCGGCGCGGAAAAGCGGGCCGGACGCAAGGTGCCGTGGTCCTGCCCTGCCGATCTGGCTTCCGTCTTGCGGGACGATGCGGCCGGCGCTCCGGCCGTGGCGCCAGACCTGCTCCTCGCACAGCGGTATGCCGACCCGAAGATCCGCGCCGCCATCGCGGTGTACGTCCACGGCGAGCCCTCCGAGGCGATGCGCGCGCTCTCGCGATTGCACACGGCCGAGGCGCGCGCGGCCGCCGATCGGATCCGCCGGGTCGAGGGGCGTTCCCGCGAAGGTCGCACCGCCGTGCTCGCCGGCGATCTGTTGCGCGCGGATCGCGCGTACGCGGAAGCGCTACGGGCGGACGGAGAAATCGTTCCGAAGGGAGTCGACTCGGTCGCGGCGAAGCAGGTCCGCGAAGCGCTCGGGCACGCCCACGGCAACCTCGGCGACGAGTATTTCGCCAAAGGCCAGTACGCGAGCGCGTTCGACGAATGGCAGGCCGCGGTTGCCGCGCAGCCGCGCGATCCCCGCTTCCTCGATGCGCTGGCGAAGCTCGACGAGATGGCGCAGGGGATCGCGCGCGACTCCAGCGCTTCCTGCACCGACCTCCGCGTCGCGGCGCACGTCTCGAGTCCTTCCGGACCCGCGCGCGAGGCCGCCGAACGGGCCCTTTCGCGATGCCGGTGACGCTGCATCTCTGCTAGAAGAACCCGTGCCTTCCCTCTGGCTCGTCGACGGGTCGCACGCGATCTTTCGCGCGTACCACGCGTTGCCGCACCTCTCCACCCGGCAGGGAATCCCCACCAACGCGGTGTACGGGTTCACCACCATGCTCTTGAAGGCCATCCGCGAGGGCGAGCCGACCCACTTCGCCGTGTGCTTCGACGAGGAAGCCAAGCAGGCGCGCAGCGAGATCTACGCCGAGTACAAGGCGACTCGCGGACCGATGCCCGAGGACCTCTCCCCCCAGTTTCCCCTCGTGCGCCGCGTGCTCGAGGCCCTGAACATCCCCGCCATCGGGAAGCCTGGATGGGAGGCGGACGACGTCATCGCCACGCTCACGCGAGTAGCCCGCCGGCAGGGATTCGAGGTGGTCGTCGTCACCGGCGACAAGGACCTCCTCCAGCTCGTCGAGGACGGCGTCCGCTGCTACGACACCATGTACGAGAAGTGGTACGGCCCCAAGGAAGTCGAGGACAAATGGGGCGTCCCTCCGGAGAAGGTCGCGGACCTCCTCGCGCTGACCGGAGACAAGATCGACAACGTTCCCGGCATCCCTGGCGTGGGCGAGAAGACCGCCGCGGCGCTACTGGCGCAATTCGGTTCGCTCGAAGGCGTCCTCGAACACGCCGGCGAGATCAAGAAGCCGAAGCTACGCGAGAACGCCCTTGCCTCGATCGAGGCGGTGCGGCGCGGCCGGACGCTCATCCAGCTCAACGGCGACCTCGAGCTCCCCGTTCAGCTCGAAGATCTCGCCCGCAAGACGATCCGCGAGGACAAGGCGCGCTCGCTCTTCATCGAGCTAGAGTTCACCCGCCTCCTCAAGGACCTTCCGCGCCCGCCGCCCGTCCCGCCCTCGGGGGCACGTTCCACCGCGACCGACCTTGCCGCCGTGGAGAAGCTCGCGGCCCGCATGCGCGAGGCAGGCCGCGCGACCGTGCTCACGCTCACGAGCGAGGACGAGCCGCTCCACGACGATCTGCTCGGCATCGCCGTCTCGCTTCCCGAAGAGTCCGTCTACGTGCCGCTCGGACACCGTCCGCGAGGCGGACCCACGGGGACGCTCTTCGCGCCGGCCGAGCTGGACGGACGGCGCGCCATCGAGATCCTCCGCCCGGTGATCGAGGACGCGAAGGTGCAGAAGGACGGCCACGACCTCAAGCGCGAGCTCGTCGCCTGGAAGCGGCGCGGGATCGAGCTGCGCGGCCTTGGCATCGACTCCCGTCTCGCGAGCTATCTCCTCGACCCGACCGGCCGCGATCATTCGCTCGCCCAGACCGCGCGCGAGCGCATCGGCTGCGAGCTGCCGGCGCTCAAGGAGCTCTGCGAGAAGAGCGGCAAGGGCAAGAAGGCGACTCCGCTCCCGGAGGTTTCCGTCGACGAGGTATCGGCGGCGGCCTGCGCCCTGGTGGAAGGAGCGCGCAGGCTGTGCGAGGCGCTGGAGAAGGACTTGCGCGAGGATCCGGAGCTGTGGCGCCTCTACTCCGAGCTGGAGCTGCCCCTCTCGGAGGTGCTCGCGAACATAGAGCTGACCGGCATCTCGCTCGACGTCGGCCGCCTCGAGACGCTGAATCGCGAGATCGGCGGGCAGATCGAAAGCCTCCTGCGGGAGATTACCGATCTCGCGGGCGAGGAGTTCCAGCCCACGTCAAATCTCCAACTTGCCGAGATCCTCTACAAGAAGCTCCACCTTCCCGTCCTCAAGCGCGGCAAGACGGGCCCGTCCACGGACCAGGAGGTCCTCGAGGAGCTGGCCGAGAAGCACCCTCTGCCGAAGAAGGTCCTCGAGCACCGCCAGCTAGTGAAGCTGAAGAACACGTATCTCGACGCGCTTCCCGCCGCCCTCGGGAGCGACCGGCGCCTGCACACGACGTTCGATCAGGCGGTCGCGGCGACGGGCCGGCTCTCGTCGGTGAATCCCAATCTGCAAAACATCCCCATCCGCACCACCATCGGCGCGAAGATTCGCGAGGCGTTCATTCCCCGCCAGGGCTGGAAGCTCCTCAGCGCCGATTACAGCCAGATCGAGCTGCGCATCCTCGCGCACGTCTCCTCCGACCCGGTCCTCCGGCAGAGCTTCCTCACCGGGGAGGATCTGCACGTCCGCACCGCCGCGGAGACCTTCGGGGTGAAGCCTGCGGACGTCACCCGCCAGCAGCGGGACATCTCCAAGATGATCAACTACGGCATCGCCTACGGGCTCTCCGCCTTCGGTCTCGCGCACCGGCTGGGCCTCGCGAAGGAGGAGGCCGGATCGATCATCGAGCGCTACTTCGCGCGGTACGCCAAGGTGAAGGAGTGGCTCGACGCCACCATCGAGGAGGCTCGCCGGACCGGCATGGTGAAGACGCTGTTCGGGCGTCGCCGGTACGTCCCCGACATCCACTCGCGCAACCCTGCCGCGCGCAACGCCGCGGAGCGGACGGCGGTGAACACGCCCATCCAGGGTACCGCGGCCGACCTCATCAAGCGCGCCATGCTGCTCGTCGACGGGGCCCTGCAGGGCCGGCAGGCGAAGATGCTGCTCCAGGTCCACGACGAGCTGGTCGTCGAGGCCCCTCCGGAAGAGGCGGCCGAGGTCGGGGAGATGTTGAAAGCCCAGATGAAGAAGGCAGCGGAGCTGGCCGTCCCTCTCGAGGTCGATCTCGGACAAGGAGACACATGGGCCGAAGCACACTGATCGCGCTCTGTACCGGCGGGCTCGTCGCTGCCCTGGTCGCCAGCCATTCCTGCTCGAACGACACCGACGTTGTCATCGTCCAGCCCGACGCGGGGCCCATCTGCAGTCTCCCTACCCAGCCCTGCACGGGTGGACTCGCCTGCGTGAACCGAGTCTGCACGCAGACATGCCCTGGCGGGAACAGCGCCGCCTGTCCGCCGGGCTACTACTGCGAAGGGGACGCGGGGTTCGACGAGGTCTGTGCCCCCGTCAACGCCATCCGGTGCGTCGACATCACCCAGTGCCCGGCTCCGCAGACATGCTTCCAGGGGCTCTGCGCGTCACAGGAGCGGCTCGGCGACGGTGGGCTCGGAGCCTGCTCGAACACTCCTCCCAACGACGGCTGTTCGGTGGGCGCGATCTGTATCCAGAACAACGCAACGTTCCTCTGCGTGGCGATGCCGGCCTGCTCGCAGGACGGCACCTGTCCGGTCGGAGGATTTGGATCGACGTGCAACGTGCAGCCCGACGGAGGCCGCTTGATCGAAGGAAAGCAGCGGATCTGCCTGTTCGGCCTCTGCGCTTCGAACGCGAACTGCCCGGCATCGAATGCCCACTGCGTCCAGCAGCCGGACGCCGGCATCGAGGCCTCGGGCTGCTTCAACGGCCTGACGAACAGCCCCTGCTTCACGAATGCCGACTGCAATCCGGGCTTCACCTGCACGGGTGCGGACGGCGGAGGTTCCGGCCAATGCCGGCAATAGCTACCTGAGGGCGATCGACGCCGTCCCGCGTCCGCTCGCGGCGTCGACGCCACGAAGCTGTGCTCCGGAGAGGGCGTGCGCGACGCAGCTCGCGACCGATTCGTCGCGAAGCGCGTCCATGACGACCTGGACGTCCTGCAGCCGCCCTCCCAGCACCGAGAACGCCACCACCATGGCGCCGGTGCGGCGCACGCCCCGCGCGCAACGGTCCAGCGCGGGGAGGCTCCCCATCAGCCGCTCGCGGGCATCGTCGAGCTGCTCCGAAGGCCGGACGTTGACGACGCCTGCGGCCGGCTCGAACCCGGAATGCTCCAGGTCGAGAGCGACCCGCTCGATGCGCATGGTGTGCACGCGCGGCGGACCGAGCTCGAGAGGCGCGCCGTCCTCGTCGGCCGCGGCGAGCGGTCCCTCCTCGGAGACGATCTGCCACTGGAGGGGCTCGCCCGAGAGCCGGAAGATGCCCGCTATCGGCTTCCCGGCGCAGGGCTCGCCGGACGGGTGGAACTGGATGACGAGCGAGAGATCTCCCGCCGCCTTGCGGGCGAGCCAGTCCCGCACCTCTTTCGGGCTCGCCTGGAAAGCTACCTCGTCGATCCCGGCGAGGTCGAGCGAGAGGGCCCCGTCTACGGTCCGCAAGGGGCGGCGGCCGTCGAGCTCGATCTCCTGCTGCTCCGGGCGATAGCGGCCGAAGACGAATCCCTTGGCGGGGACCGAAACGCGATACGTGCGGGAGACGACTTCCCCGCGGATCCGCTCGGCAAGCTGCCGTTCCACCGCGGTCTCGACCGGATCGAGGTCCGGCGAACGCCTCGGGCCGCCCAGCGCGGCGCACAGCTCGCGAAGCTGCGATTCGGAGGTCAGGGGAACGACGTCGGTGCGCGTCGAGGTGGCGAGCAAGGCGAGGAGCAACGGGATCATCGATGAAACCTCGAGTCCGGGTCAGCACAGCTTACAGGCGGTTGGCTGGTCCGGGTCAATGTCGGCCGGTCAGGACACGAGGTGGATCCCCCCCGGAACGAGGGAAAACGTCGCCGGGAGGGTCCCGATGGGCTCACCGTCGACTTCGATCCCGATCGGGTCCCGGGACCTCGCGGACGGCTCCAGCCGCACCGTGCGGGCGACGAACGTCCGTGTTCCGCTCAGCTTCACATGTGAGCCATCGTACATTGACGCGCTCTTCAGTACGAAATCGGACAACCCATATCCGCTCCAGACGGTGACGGCGAAGAGACCGTCGTCGAGCCGCGCCGCGGGGGCCACCTGCATCCCGCCCCCGAAGAAGCGCCCGTTGGCCACCGCGAAGGTGGTCACCTGCGCCTCCTCGAAGGGGGCCCCGTCGAGGGAGTACCGGACCGCGACGTCCTTCCACCCGGCCAGCGCCCGCAGCGAGGCGATCTTGAAGGTGAGCTTCCCCCCGAGGGCCTTGCTCCCCCGGTTCGCGAGGGTCACGACGTCAGCGCCGATTCCGGCCTCGCCGACATTGACGAAATACCGCGCGGCGCGCTCTCCGCCGGCGGCGACGAACTCCACCCGGCCGACGTCGATTGCCTTGCGCGATCCCCCCAGCCTCGGCCCGCACTTGCGCAGGTCCGGATCGAGCTCGAGGGTGCGACGCAGGTCGCCCCCCGTTCCCCGCGGAAGGATCCCGAGCGCCGCGCCCTCGCCCACGCGCCTGGGGTCCGCGCCAGGCACCGGAGCTTCGAAGAACCCGTTCACCACCTCGTTGATGGTGCCGTCGCCGCCGACCGCGACGACGAGCCGCGCCCCTCTTCGCAATACCTCGCGGG
>JBJMQD010000081.1:0-18072 GCA_045802855.1 Myxococcales bacterium
GGGCGCCGGAGTTCGCGCGGGCAGGGTGGCTCGCCGATCTGACCGGGGCCTTTCCCCCATCGCGGCTGCGGGCGGAGTACCTGGCGTCGACGGTCGAGGCGGTGACCCTGGATGGCCGCATCCATGCGGTTCCCTGGTTCCTCGACGTCGGGCTCCTCTATTACCGGAGCGATCTCGTTCCGCGCGCGCCCAAGACCTACGCGGAGCTGCAATCGTTTGCACGCGCGGCGATGGCGCGCGACCCGGCGCTCGCCGGCTATCTGTGGCAGGGGCGTCAGTACGAGGGCCTCAATTGCAACGTTTTCGAGGCGATCTGGGGCCACGGCGGCGATCTGCTCCGCGGCGGGCGCATCGCCCTCGACACGGAAGCGGCCCGTGCGGGCCTCGGCTTCTTGCGCGAGGCGATCGCGAGCGGGCTTTCGCCGCGGTCGGTAGTCGCCTCCGCCGAGGAGGAGACGCGCCGCGCGTTCCAGGACGGGCGCGCGGTCTTCCTGCGCAACTGGCCCTATGTCTGGGCGGAGGTGCAGAAGCCGGGCTCGCCGGTGCGCGGCAAGGTCGGATTCGCGCCGCTCCCGAGCGAGACGGGCGCTCCCGGGCCGGGCACGCTCGGGGGATGGCAGCTCGCCGTGAACGCGCATTCGCCTCCCTGGAGAAAGCGGGCCGCGGAACGGCTGATCGCATTTCTCACCTCGCCGGAGGCAGCGGTCGAGCTTGCCTTGCGCTACTCCCGCATTCCGGCCCGCCGCGCCGTCTACGACGACCCGCGGGTGCGCGAGGGCGCGCCGTTCATCGCCGCGCTCCTTCCGGTGGCTCTCGCCGCGCGCCCGAGGCCCGTGACGCCGTACTACGAGCTCGCGAGCGACTCGATCCAGGGCGAGCTGTCCGGAGCGGTGGCCGGGCTGCGCTCGCCCGCCGAGGCGCTTTCCCGCGCCCAGCGCATCGTCGATCATCTGCAGGCGAAATGAAGGCGAGGACAGAGGCAGCGCTGCTCGCAGCTCCCGCCATGGCGATCCTCGCCGGGGTCGCGGTGTTGCCGGTCCTCGCCGCGCTCTGGCTGAGCCTGCACCGGTCGATCCTCATCTTCCACGAGCAGAGCTTCATCGGAATCGCCAACTTCCGGTTCCTCGTCACCGATGGCCGCTTCTGGTCCGCGCTGGGGACGACGGCGTACTTCACGGCCGTCGCGGTGGGCACGGAGCTTCTCATCGGCCTCCCCGTCGCGATGCTCCTCCAGCGCGGCAGCGGCGTGTTCCGCGCCGCCATCTTGTTGCCTTGGGCCATTCCGACCGCGGTGTCGGCGAGGATGTGGGCCTGGCTCTTCAACGCGGACTACGGGCTGCTCCACCGGCTGCTGCCCGGCGTCGACTGGCTCGGGTCGCCGCGCACCGCGCTCCACGCCGCCATCCTTGTAGACGTGTGGAAGACGACTCCGTTCGTCGCGCTCGTCCTGCTCGCCGGGCTCGTCGCGATTCCGGCCGACGTGGTGAAGGCGGCCCGCGTCGACGGTGCGAGTCCCACGCGAATCTTTTTTTCCATAACGTTGCCGCTACTGAAACCTGCGATCCTCCTCGCGCTCCTCTTCCGGTCGCTCGACGCCTTCCGGGTCTTCGACGCCATCTACGTGCTCACCGAGGGCGGACCAGCGAACGCGACCGAGACGCTCTCCATCTACGCGTACAAGACGCTCCTGCGCTCGGGCGACTTCGGATACGGCTCGGCGCTGTCCGTCGCGACCTTCGCCTGCGTCCTCGCCATCGGCCTCGCGTTTTTGCGTTTCCTCGGACGGGATCGATGAAGCGCCTCCCGGTGCTCCTCTTTTTCCTGGGCCCGCTCGCGTGGCAACTCCTCACTTCGTTCTGGCCCGAGCCGGAGCTGACCCGCCCGCTGCCTCACGCGCTCACCGTCGCGAACTATGCGGGCCTCGGCGCTACCTTCGCTCGCGCGGTGCTCAACTCGCTCCTCGTCGCGGCGGGTACGACCGCGCTGTGCCTCGCCGTCGGTGCCTCCGCCGCGTTCGCCGTCGCCAAGCTGCAGTTTCCCGGCCGCTCGCTGCTCTTCGGCGGCGCGCTCGCCATCTCCATGTTCCCGCCCATCGCGACCGTGAGCCCGCTCTACCTCGTCCTCCGCGCCGCCGGACTTCGCGACACGCTCGCCGGACTGGTGTTGCCCTACGCGACCTTCGCGCTGCCGCTCACGCTCTGGCTCCTCACCTCGTTCTTCCGCGATCTGCCCGACGAGCTGTACAGGGCGGCTCGCGTCGACGGCTGCACGCCCTGGCAGGCGTTCGTGCACGTCTTCCTGCCGCTCTCCTGGCCTGCGCTGGCGACCAGCGCCATCCTCGTCTTCATCTTCTCCTGGAACGAATTGCTCTACGCGCTCTCGTTCATCTCCACGCCGTCGAAACGGACCATTCCGGTCGCCATCGCGCTCTTCGCCGGAGAGCACGTCGAGCCGTGGGGACAGATCGCGGCCGCCTCCGTCGTCGCGACGGTGCCGCTCGCCTTGCTCACGCTCGTCTTCCAGCGGCGCATCGTGGCGGGGCTGACGGCAGGCGCGGTGAAGGAATAATGGCGAGCGTTTCCCTCGACCGGGTGCGCAAGGCCTTTCCGGGCGCGCCCGATGCGTTGCACGAGCTCTCGCTCGAGATCGCGGACGGCGAGTTCGTCTCACTCGTCGGTCCCTCGGGCTGCGGGAAGTCGACCACGCTGAACCTCATCGCCGGCCTCGATCAGCCGACGAGCGGGAGCATCCGCATCGACGGCAAGGCGGTCGAGGGCCTCGAGCCCGGCGAGCGCGACATCGCCATGGTTTTCCAGAGCTACGCGCTCTACCCGCACAAGGACGTGCGAGGGAACCTCGCCTTTCCGCTGGAGGTGGCTCGCCTGCCGCGGGCCGAGATCGATCGACGCATCGTGGAGACCGCGGAGCTTCTCGGCATCGCGCCACTCCTCGCCCGCAAGCCTCGCGAGCTCTCTGGGGGGCAGAGACAGCGTGTGGCGCTCGGGAGAGCTCTCGTGCGCAAGCCGCGGGTGTACCTCCTCGACGAGCCGCTCTCGAATCTCGACGCGGGATTGCGGATGCAGATGAGGGCCGAGTTGCGGCGCCTGCACCACAAGCTGCGCGCCACCTTCGTCTACGTGACGCACGATCAGGCCGAGGCGATGACGCTTTCCGATCGGATTGCGATCCTGCGCGCGGGCGAATTGCAGCAGACCGGGTCGCCTCGCGAGATCTACGAGCGGCCCGCGAACCGGTTCGTCGCGGAGTTCTTCGGGACGCCGCGCATCAACGTCGTACCGGCACATGCCCTGGGGCTCGTCGGCGACCTCCTGGGCGTACGCCCCGAGCACCTCGAGGTGCTCCCGCATCCGGGTCCGGACACTCTGCAGGCTACCGTCGAGCAGTCGGAGCTCACCGGCGCCGAGGTGTGGGTCACTTTGACCCTCGCCGGCGAATCGCTGGTGGCCCGCGCCCCTGGCGACTTTGCCGCGGCCCCGGGCACGCGCGTATGGATCCGCTTCCCCGCCGATCGAGTCTTGCGTTTCGGTCCCGACGGTCAAACGCGCTTGTAATCACCTTCCATGAACTTCTGCCAGCTCTTGCCGCCGTCGCGGGAATTCTCGATGGAGAAAAAGTACCGGTCCTTTCCTTCGAACCGGAACGTATAGCGCCCTTCTCCCTGCGGAGAGGAATTGCGCAGGACCAGGGTGTCGCCGTCCCAGGTGCCGTGCGAGGGAACCGACGGCGGGAAGCCCATGCTGTCGAACCAGTACCAGACGACGTCGTTCGCCTGGGCATCCCAGCCGAACACGTTGTGTCCCTTGAAGACGGTCTTGCCGTCCTTCTCCTCGACGTAGTCGGACATCACGAAAAAGCCGTCCAGCTCGATCTTGCCGGTGAGCCGGGACATCGCCGGACCGCCCGGACCCCACGGCGACGCGCTCAGCTTCTCCTCGCCGACCCAGTTCCCGGCGAACCGGTGCAGCTTTCGATGGTGCTCCGAGGGCTTCGGCATCTCGTGCATGGTTGGCCTCCGCGTGATGGGCTGGACAGGGTATCAGAGACTCCTCCCCAACAAGGAGGTGCCATGAGAGCCGACATCGTCCCCGGCGCGACCTTCCCGGACTACGAGCTTCCCGATCAGGGCGGTCGCAAGCGCAAGCTTTCCGAGTTGCAGGGCGACGCGCCCCTGATCCTGGTCCTCGCCCGCGGCAATTACTGTCCGAAGGAGCGCCGGCAGGGTCTCGAGCTTTCCCGTTTCCATCCGGAGATCCAGGTCGGGTACGCGCGGATCGTCACCATCACCACCGACGATCAGCTCGCCACGAACGAGAATCGCGACGGGCTCGGAGCGCAGTGGCCGTTCCTCTTCGATCCGGGCCGGATCGTGCAGAAGGACCTCGACATCCAGGAATACACCGATCCGCTCCACAACCCGATGATCCCGCATACCCTGGTGCTCGCCCCGGTACTGAAGATCCACAAGATCTACAACGGCTACTGGTACTGGGGCCGGCCCTCGGTGGAAGAGCTGCGCCAGGACTTGCGGGAGCTCACGCGGCGGATCCGGCCGGACTGGGACATTACCGACCCCCAACTCCGCGCGGCCTGGAAGGCGGGCGACAAGTCGCGCTTCTGGCCTTACGGAAAGTCGGTCGGTCAGGTGTTCTCGGGCGACTAGAAGGGGCCTCGGCAGGGACGCGGGCTCGCCGTGCGCACCGGGAGCGACGGCTAGCAATCCCTGATCGGGTCGGTCAGAAGACCCAGTTCTCGACTCGCAGTCCGGCCACCCGACGAAATTCGCCCACGTTGTTGGAGATGACGACGAGCTTGCGACTGACAGCCTGCGCCGCGATCAGGGTGTCCAAGGGACCGATCGGAGTTCCCGCGCGGTCCAGCCTCGCACGCACGCGCGCATAGGCATGCGCATCCGCCGAGCCGAACTCGACGATCATCAGGGGCCGTAGGAAGTTCTCCACCAGCCGAGCGGTCCTGACCGACGAAGAACTCCTGGCCGCTCCCAGGCGAAGCTCGGCCTCGGTGATCACGCTGACCGCAACATCCGGACGGCTCTTCGACAACAACGCGGCGAGCACCGACGGCACTCCCTTCAACGCATAGATGCAAGTGTCGGTATCGAGCAGATACTTCAATCGAGCTGCTCGCGTGATTCGGACTCACCTTGCGTCGGTCTTTCGAAATCCCGGGGCACCCCCGCAAAGGACTCCGCCCATCCGGTGGGCCACGTGTCATCAGGCTCGAGGACAACGGCGTCGCCCTCGCGGCGGACGAGTACCGACTCGGTCGCGAAGCGAAATTCCTTGGGCAGGCGCACCGCTTGGCTGCGGCCGGTCCAGAAGATCTTCGCGCGAGTCCCCTTCCCCTTCGATCGCTTGGTCTTCTTCATGCGATATCTACCAACGATCGATAGCATGCCTCGCGCCCGTCAAGGCGCTTTTCGGGAAGCGATGAGCGCCAGCGAGACGTAGGGAAACTCGAGCACTCCGCCGTGGTGCTCGATGGCGGCGGCGACCGCGTCGAAGAGGCCCTTCTTCGAGCGCGGATCGAGCACGGCGTGATCGGAATGGGTACTGAGCAGAGCAAGGTACTCGCGCGCCGTATAGCGCGCCTTCCAGGGGAACAGCGCGGAGTGCACCGGCCCGAAAAGGCCGCTGCGCTCGATCTCCGCCGCCAACTCGCGGCGCCGAGCGTCGACGTCGCGGGCCGCCAGATTCGGGACCCCGCGGAAGTAGCGCGCGTAGGCGTCGTCCAACTCTGCGCGGAGGGAGGGCTCCAGGCTTTCCTGCTCGTTGCGGATGAGGGCGAGCGCGCCGCCGGCGCGAAGCGCAGCGTGGGCCTTCCGGTAGCGGACCTTCGGATCGACCCAGTGGAGCGCCTGCGCGGAGATGACCAGATCGAACGTGCCGTCCGCGCCGGTCCAGGCTTCGAAGGTGCTGATCTCGATCGCCACCTTGGGAAACGCGGCGACGTTCCTGCGCAGGACCTTTGCCAGCTTTTCCCCCGGCTCGAGCGCGACCATCGAGTAGCCGCGCCGGGCGAAGGGGACGGTCGCCTTGCCGGTCCCGGCGCCCACCTCCAGAACGCGGCCGTTCCGAGGGATCCGGCTCCGCGTGATCACCTCGTCGAAGAGCGGCCCGGCGTAGGAGGGCCGTGCCGCGTCGTAGAGCTCTGCCTCCTCGTCGAACGATGTCCTGCGCGCCTCGTCGATGGTCACGATCCCCCGAGGGTACGCGGTCCACCCGGGGTCTGGAAGCGCGCGACGAGATATGGACGCTCGCCCGGAGCGACGGAGACCGGGTCGCGCAGCCCGATGGAATCGTAGAGCCTCGAGACCCGGGCGGGCTCCGGGTGGAACGCTTGCAACGCCAGGAGCGAACACCCGGTCTCGCGCATCCGGCTCGCCGGGTGCGAATCCGTGCGCCACTCGATCAGCGCTGGTCCCGGACCGCCGAGAGGCAGCCTGCCGTCCTCTGGAATCGTGATCAGCCAATTCAAGTCGCCACGGCTCATCTCGGCGATCGTGCCCAGGGGCTCGGATGCCGCCGCGGCCGTGGTCCGGATGTCCGTCGTGCGCGCCGCCCAGCCGGCGAGCCTCGGAGGGCCGCCATCGTCGAGCTCGAACCAGCGAGAGCGTCCCGGCGGAGTGCCGTCGGGATCCGGCGAGATGACTTCCAGGTAGATCGACGGTCCGAGCTTCAATACCAGGTTGTGCGTCGCCATCCGGACGTGCTTTCCGCCCGCTTGCAATTCGACGCCGAGGGCCCGCGTGACGAGCGCCATGCCGCTGGCGAGGTCGGGCGCCGTGACGACCAGGTGATCGATGTGCGCCGTCACCACGTCTCCCCGAACGGCCGGCCCTCCACCTCGAACGACCACGCCGACTTCCTCTGCTCGGTAAGGCGGAAGCCGATCTCCGCCACGTCGTCGGGCTTTATGAAGAACGAGTCGGGCTTGTCGGGCATCCGCTGCCTCGTCCTCGCGAGGTCGACGACGCCGTCCACGACGATGAGAGAGACGTGGATGCCCATGGGTCCGAGGGCGCGGGCCATCGATTCGGCGAGGCTGCGCTGCCCGCCCTTCGCCGCGGAGAATGCGGCCGACCGCGCGCCAGCTTTGCGCGAGGCGGTGGCGCCGACGAAAACGATGCTGCCGCGCCCGGCACGCTTCATCGCCGGGATCACCTGCTTGGAAGCGAGGAAGCCCCCGAGCGTGTTGACGCGCCAGGCGTTCTCGAAGTCGAGCGGGGTCGCGTCCTCGATCGTGCCCCACACTCCGGAGCCCGCGTTGTAGATGAGCACCTCCGGGTCCCCTAGATCGCGGCGCACCGAGTCGAACGCGCGAGCCACCGAACCCGCGTCCGCGACGTCGCATTCGTATGCTCGCGAATCCGACAACTCGCCCGCGAGCTTTGAGATGAAGCCCGTACCGCGAGCGAGCAGGGCGACCGCGTACCCTCCCGAGGCGAATCGGCGCGCGAACGCCGCCCCGTTCCCCGGTCCTACTCCGGCGACCACACAGGTTGGCTTTGCCATGGTGCGTAACTCCTTTCGACCCGAGATGATGCCTCGCCGCGTGGAACGGAGCGACGGAGGTGTGTTAAACGCCCCGCGAACCGGTTTCCCACGGAGCCCAAATGAAGCTCTCGAGAATCGCGGCGACGGTCGTCGCGGCGGCAGCAGCCGTCCCGCCGCCGGCGCAGGCCCAGGGTCAAGAGGCCAAGAAGCCGAAGGGGGACATGACCTTCTTCGTCAGCAGCGTCGGGAAGGGCAACGGCGCCGATTACGGCGGCCTCGAAGGCGCGGACGCGTACTGCAACGAGCTTGCGAAGACCGCGGGCTCGAAGCACACCAACTGGCACGCCTATCTCAGCACCACGGCGCCGGGCGGCGAGGCGGGCGTCAACGCGCGCGACCGCATCGGCAAGGGCCCGTGGAAGAACTTCAACGGCGTCGTGGTGGCGAAGAACGTCGCCGATCTTCATTCGGACAAGAACAAGATCAGCAAGCAGACCGCGCTGACGGAGAAGGGCGAGCAGGTGAGCGGCCGCGGCGACGCGGTGAACATGCACGACATCCTCACGGGCTCCGATCCGCAAGGGATGTACTCGACCGCCGGCGGCGACACGACCTGCGGGAACTGGGCGAAGAGCGGCGACGGGTCCGCCATCGTCGGCCACCACGACCGGCAGGGGTTGAAGGAGACGCGGCACATGAAGTCGTGGAACTCCGCCCACGGCTCCCGCGGCTGCGGCGAGGAGGCGCTCAAGTCCACGGGCGGCGCAGGGCTCCTCTATTGCTTCGTGCCCAATTGACGTAAATCTTCGTGCTCATGACGTCATCCGCTGCTTCCGACCCGCGTGCCACCTTCACCACCATGGAGGCGAGCACGGCCGAGGACTGGGCGATCATCCGAGCCCATTTCGTCGACTACGCGAGAGCGCTGCCGGATCGCATCCTGTCCCATCTCGCGATGCTCGAAGGCGATTGCGGCGGCTTCGCCGTCGACCGGCTGACCCACTCGCTCCAGACCGCGACGCTCGCCCACCGGGACGGGCGCGACGAGGAATACGTCGTCTGCGCCCTCCTCCACGACATCGGCGATACCCTCGGCACGTACAACCATTCCGACGTAGCTGCCGCCATCCTCAAGCCTTTCGTCAGTCCGGAGAACTACTGGATGGTGGAGAAGCACGGCGTCTTCCAGGGCTACTATTTCTTCCAGCACCTGGGCATCGATCGGAACCTGCGGGAGAAGTTCCGCGGGCACCAATGGTTCGATCGCACCGCCGAGTTCTGCTCGAAGTACGACGGGCCGGCTTTCGATGCCAAGGCGGAGACGCTCCCTCTCCATTACTTCGAGCCGATGGTCCGGCGGGTCCTCGCGGTCCCGCGCGATTCGCTCTACATGGCCTACTCGGAGAGGAAGGCCGGGTAAGCGCGCCGTTTGCGCGTCGCGCGCGGTTAGCGCAATTCCTGCGCGCCCTCCAGAGGCAGGTATCGTGCGCGGGTCTTGCAACAGCAAGACGGACGCATGTACCCAATCGTCCGCCGCGAAGCGCTTTCGCCGCAAACGTTTCTCTGGGAAGTCCTGGCGCCCGACGTCGCGCGCGCCGCGCGCCCCGGCCACTTCGTCATGGTCCGCCTGCACGATTCCGGCGAGCGCATTCCGCTCACAGTCGCGGACATGGACGCCGACAAGGGCACCATCACGATGGTGATCCAGGCGCTCGGCAAGACTACCCGGGAGATGATGCACGAGTACCAGACCGGCGATTCCATCGCGGACTTCGTCGGCCCGCTCGGGATGGAACAGCACATCTCGAAAGTGGGACATGTCGCGCTGATCGGCGGCGGTCTCGGCATCGCTCCCGTCTTCCCGCAACTGCGCGGATTCAAGGAGGCGGGGAACCGGACGACGGCCATCGTGGGGTTCCGATCGGCCTCTCTCGCCTTCTGGGAGGACAAGTTCCGGCCCTTCTCCGACGACCTCGTTCTCTGCACCGACGACGGCTCCCGCGGCCGCAAAGGATTCGTCACCGAGGCGCTGAAGGATCTGCTGGAGCGCGATCGGCCGGATCTGGTGGTGGCCATCGGCCCGCTTCCGATGATGCGCGCCTGTGCCGAGGTGACCCGCCCGTTCGGGGTCCACACGATGGTCTCGCTGAACACCATCATGGTGGACGGCACGGGCATGTGCGGATCGTGCCGCGCAACGGTTGGCGGCGAGGTGAAGTTCGCCTGCGTGGACGGGCCGGACTTCGACGGGCACCTGGTCGACTTCGGCGAGCTTTTCGCGCGGCAGAAGCGCTTCAAGGAGCAGGAATCGCGCGCCAACGCCGACTACGAGCACGTCTGCAAGGTCGACGAGCAGCTGTTCGGCGAGTCCAAGCGCAACTACAAGAAGATCAAGGAGCTCGCGCCGAAGCAGACGCCGATGCCCGAGCGCGCCGCCGCGGAGCGGGCCCGCAATTTCGAGGAGGTCAACCTCGGTTATTCGCTGAAGGACGCGCTTCTCGAAGCCGAGCGGTGCATCCAGTGCGCGAAGCCCACCTGCGTCGCGGGCTGTCCGGTCGCCATCGACATTCCCCGCTTCATCCGCCACCTGCTGGTGCGCGATCTCGACGGCGCGCTTTCGGTCATCAACGAAGCAAGCTTCTTCCCGTCGATCTGCGGCCGCGTCTGCCCGCAGGAGACCCAGTGCGAGGCCCAGTGCATCATCGCGAAGAAGCTGGAGCCGGTCGCGATCGGCCGCCTCGAGCGGTACGTCGGCGATCACGCGCACGCGAAATTGCCAGAGCCGCCGCGACGGAACCTCGGCCGGGTCGCCATCTGCGGCTCGGGTCCCGCCGGCCTCGCCGCCGCGGGCGACCTCGTGCGCCACGGCGCGGACGTCACCGTCTTCGAGGCGCTGCACGTGGTGGGCGGCGTCTTGCGCTACGGCATCCCCGCCTTCCGGCTCCCCCGCGACATCATCGAGCGGGAAGTGAACCGGCTCGAGGCGATGGGCGTCCACTTCGAGCGGAACAAGGTGATCGGGAAGACCTTCACCGTGCCGCAGCTTCTCTCCGAGAAAGGCTTCGACGCGGTCTTCCTCGGCGTCGGCGCGGGCGCTCCGGCCTTCCTGGGCATTCCCGGCGAGTCGGCGGGACAGGTCTACTCCGCGAATGAATTCCTCACCCGCGTAAATCTCATGGGCGGCGACGGGGGCGACACTCCCATCTTCCTCGGGAAGAGCGTCGTCGTCGTGGGCGCGGGAAACACCGCGATGGACTGCCTGCGAGTGGCGAAGCGCCTCGGAGTACCGACGGTCCGCTGCGTCTACCGGCGCAGCGAGGCGGAGGCCCCCGCGCGCATCGAGGAGCTACGCCATGCCAAGGAAGAAGGGATCGAGTTCTTCTTCCTGCACGGTCCCAAGGAGGTCCTGGTCGGCGCGGACGACGGCGTCCGCGGGATCCGCCTGGAGAAGATGGCGCTCGGCGAGGCGGACGCGAAGGGACGGCGCAAGCCGGTAGCCATGGGCGAGATCGTCGACCTCGAATGCGACACCGTGATCTCCGCGCTCGGGACGAGGGCGAACCCGATCGTGACGCGGGCGACGCCGGGCCTCGGGCTGACGGACCGGGGAAACATCGCCGCCGACGAGGGCGGCACCCAGGCGACGACGCTGCCAGGCGTGTTCGCCGGCGGCGACATCGTCACCGGAGGCGCCACCGTCATCCTCGCCATGGGCGCGGGCCGGCGGGCCGCTCGCTCCATCGCGGCGTATCTCGCCTCGGGCAAGAAATGGCCGGTAACGCGCGAGCAGGCGGAATCGTTCGATCCGAACGCGCCGCACGTCTCCGAACCGGCGATCCATTCCTGCCCGAAGTGCCACCGGGAGATCGATCCGGGCGACGAGTACGTCTGCTGCTCCGGCGCGGCCATCCGCTGGCGCTGCGAGGGTTGCGCGAAGGTGAGCGAGGGTTTTGCGTTCCCGTACGGAATGTGTCCGCGCTGCGGCGGGCGGCTCCGCGCCGAGGAAGGGCCGCAGGGTCTGAGCGGAGTGCCGCTCGAGGCGGTCCGCAGCGCCTTCGAGATCGAGCTGGGCGGGATGGCTTTCTATGCGCGCGCCGCCCAGGAGACGACGTCTCCGGAGCTGAAGGAGCTCTTCGGACGGCTGGCCGCCATGGAGCGCGAGCACATGGAGATCCTCTCGCAACGGTACCATCTCGAGCCGTTTGCTCCGGGAACCGTGATGCGCATCGACCAGGCCGCGATCTACGCGGGAGAGACCCACGTGGCGGACGACGCGGCGAGCCTCTTCCGCCTCGCCATCACCTTCGAGCGGCGCGCGGCGCAGTTCTTCGCCGAGCGCGAGACGAGCTGGCCGGAAGGGTCGCCCGAGCGGAAGCTCTATCGGGAACTGGCCGAAGAGGAACGCGAGCACGTCGACCTGCTCGGGACGGAGTACGCCCGGTGGAAGGAAGGCAAGCCCGGACTGCTCTGATGTCGGAAGCTGCTATCCTCGGGACCCATGGCGTCCCGGGCGATTCCCGCGGAGAACGGCGGCCCGCCCGCGGCCGAGGTCGTCCGGCGTTGCTGGACGGCAGTGAACTCGAACCAGCTGATGCTCGACTACCACGACCGCGAGTGGGGAGTGCCGCTGCACGACGATCGGCAGCTCTTCGCAAAGCTCGTGCTCGACGGGTTCCAGGCGGGGCTGTCCTGGTCGATCATCCTCAACAAGAGGGCGGGGTTTCTCGAGGCGTTCGACGGGTTCGACCCCGAGCGCATGGCGCGCTACGACCGGCGCCGCATCGAGCGGATCCTGAAGGACCCCGGTATCGTCCGCAACCGGCAGAAGGTGGAAGCCGCCGTCGCCAACGCGAAGGCGTACCTGAAGTTCCGGGACGAGGAAGGATCGTTCGACGCCTTCCTCTGGAGCTTCGTCGGCGGAGCGACGAAGCAGAACGCGCGCCGGAGCCTTCGCCAGCTACCAGCGCGCACGAGGGAGTCGGACCGCATGAGCGAGGCGCTCGTCGAGCGCGGGTTCCGCTTCGTCGGTCCGACCATCTGCTATGCGTTCATGCAGGCCGTGGGGATGGTCAACGACCACCTCGTCTCCTGCTTCCGCCACGCCGAGCTAGGGGGCGCGGCGCGCCGCTGACCGGCTCCCATTTGCTCCTCGGGGCCGTGAGGCTTTGGGACCGTCATCGACGTGCCCCCTTGGTCCAATTACCCGCACGAGACAGGTGGCAGATGCTCGCTCGGCCATACTGAAAGGTGAAGGAATCTCACATGTCGATGTCACGCATCGCAGTCGTGGCCGCCAGTGCAATCATGATTTCCGCACTTGCCCGTGCGGAGGACGCAGCAAAACCGGCCGCGCCGGCCGCTGCCCCGGCGGCTGCAACAGCCCCGGACGCCGCTGCGCCGCCCGCAGCCACGCCGGCTGCGACGGCCGAGATCCCCGCCGCCTCACCCTGCGCGGAAGACATGGAGGTGTTCTGCAAAGGCATCAAAGCCGGCGAAGGCGACATCCTGCGCTGTCTTGCCGACAAGTCCGGCGAGATATCCAGCGCTTGCAAGGGACGCCTGGACCGATTGAAGAAGGACTTCCTCGCCTCGGCAGCCGACTGTGAACCCGACGTCCAGGCTTTCTGCGCGACCGTTCCCCACTCGGGCGGGCGGGTCATGCAGTGCCTCAAGAAGCACGAGAAGGAGCTGAGCGCTCCGTGCCGGACGCTCCAAGGAAAGCTCAAGGACACCGCGCACGCACCACATGCCGCAATGCCTGCGAAGCATCCCGCGGCGGCGGCTCCTGGCGAAACGCCCGCCACCGCCGCCGCTTCGGTTGCGCCCACGCCCGCGGCGGCCGGGGCACCCGCAGCAGCCGCGGCACCCGCAGCAGATCCGACCGCACCCGCGAAGTAAGGACACGGCTGCGATCTCGATCGATGAAGGGTTCGAGCTCACGCCGGGAAGAGCTAGGGAGCGCGGCGGGGCGCTGAGCGCGCCTGGGCGAACGGCGATAGCGGACGCGGGACGCGCATCGTCATCGCGGGGGCGGCGTGCAAGGCAGGGCCGACGGTTGCGAGCTCCGAAATGGTGTGCGCCGAGACGAGCATCCAGATGAGGACCAACAGTAGAGGCCGGGCTGCGAGCTTGAGCGTTTGCATGGCGTCCGTCCCTTCCGGTTTCGAGTTCCGCAAGGTTCGGTGCCCGGGTAGGGAAGAGGATCCGCGGTTTCTGGGATTGTGATCCTGTGCGGATCAGATGATCCTCTGGGGATCATGCCGCGGCAAGACGAAGGACGGCTCAGCTCCATCGAACGGACGGCGAAGCTCGTCGCGACGCTCCTCTCGGGCCGGGAGATCACCCGCGACGACGCCAGCACGCTCCTCGGAGTCCGCCACGCCGCGGTCGACCGGCAGCTCGAGGCGGTCGGCCGCCACGTTCCGCTCGTGCGGGAGAAGCGGAAAGGACGCCTGTACGTCCGCGCGGACCGCTCGAAGGTGCCGGGCGGAAAGGAGCGCGTCCCGATCGCCACGCTCATCGCCGGCTGCGTCGGGGCGAGCCTCGCCAAGCTCTTCCAGGGGACGAGCTACGAGAAAGGCATGCACGACCTCGTGCATTACCTGAGCCGCGACGCCCTCCATCCCGAGCGGTTCCAGGATTTCCGCCGCCAGTTCGTGTTCATCGTCCGCGGCGGCGAGAAAGCGCTCCCCGAGAACGAGGAGCTGCTCGAGGAGGTGGTGGACGCGCTCCAGCGGCGCCGCGCCCTCCAGCTCCGCTATCGGGACTTCCAGGGCGCGCAGCGGACGGTCCGCATCGAGCCGCTCTCGCTCGCGGTCTACGACCACCAGCTCTACGTGATCGGGCGGCGGAAGAACGCAAAGCCCCATCCCTACCGCTTTTCCCGGATCGAGGCCGCGGATGCCGTGGGAGGCGCGTTCCCGTATCCCGACAAGGACAGCTACGATCCCGAGCGCGTCTTCGCGGACAGCTTCGGGATCGCGGTCGAGGAGAAGTATCCCATCGAGGACGTGGAGGTGAGCCTCGTCCGCTCGTGGAAATCGTTCGTGGCGAGCCACCGCTGGCACCGCTCGCAGGAATCGTTCGAGCGGGCCGGGAGGGTGCACGTCCGCCTGCGAGTGCGCCTCTGTCCGGAGGTGGTGAGCTGGATCCTCGGGTTCGGCCCCGACGCGCGGGTGGTGGGGCCGCCGGAATTGAAACGGCGCATCAGCGAGCTGGCGCAGGCCATGGCTCGAGTCCACCGGCTCAGCGCAGCTCGTTCTTGAATACAGCGATCGCATCGAGGTCCGAAAACCGCCAGTGACGGCCTCCCGATCGGATACTGTACGGACCGTGCTGCTTCTCGACGAAGACGTCTGCTATCGCGCGCTCCGCACCCGCGACGCCCGCTTCGATGGCCGGTTCTTCATCGGCGTACGAACGACGGGGATCTATTGCCGTCCGGTCTGCCCGGCACGGCCTCCGCTGCGCAAGAACATCGTCTTCTTCCCTTGCGCCGCCGCGGCCGAAGGGGCGGGCTTCCGGCCCTGCTTGCGCTGCCGCCCCGAGACGGCGCCGGGATCGCCGCGCTGGGTGGGGACGGCCGCCACCGTCTCGCGCGCCCTGCGGCTCATCGAGACCGGCGCTCTCGACGACGGCGCCATCGGCGCGCTCGCGGCCGCTCTCGGCGTCGGAGAGCGGCAACTGCGTCGCCTGTTCGCGCACCACCTCGGCACCTCGCCCCTCGCCGTCGCGGCTTCGCGAAGGGCGCACCAGGCGAGGCTGCTTCTCGAGGCCACCGATCTGCCCGTCACGCAGGTCGCCTTCGCGAGCGGCTACCGCAGCCTCCGGCAATTCAACGATGCCATGCGCGCTTGCTTCCACGACACGCCCACGGGACTGCGTCGCGGAAGACATGGTTCCGCGGAGGGGCCGTGCCGCTTCCGCCTGCCGTACCGGCCGCCATTCGACTGGAACGCGCTCTTGAAGTTTTTCGGCGCGAGGGCAATCGCAGGGCTCGAACAGGTCGCCGATTCGCGCTATCGCCGCGGCTTCTTCGAGAACGGCGCGTCGGGGTTCTTCGAAGTCGCCCGCGCGGATCGCGGCGACGCGTTGCAGGTCTCGATAACGGGCGCTTCGCCGGCGGCGCTCCTCCCACTCGTCCAGCGACTGCGCCGGATGTTCGATCTCGACGCCGATCCCGTCGCCATCGCGCAGTCCCTCTCGCGCGCGGCGCCGCTGGCCGCGGCGATCCGGGAGCGGCCCGGCCTGCGCATCCCGGGCGCATGGGACGCGTTCGAGGCGGTCGTCCGGGGAATCGTGGGCCAGCAGATCAGCGTGTCCGCCGCGACCACGATCTGCGGGAGGCTGGTCGAGCGATTCGGGCAGCGCCTCGATGGTGTTCCCGGGTTGTCGCGCGCCTTCCCGACTCCGGCGGCGCTCTCGCAGGCCGATCTCACGGTCGTCGGCTTGACGGGGCCGCGTGCGCGAAACCTTGCCGCGGTCGCCGGCCGCATCGCCGCGCAGCCGCAGCTTCTTTCGCCCGGACGCACTCTGGAAGACCTGGTCGAAAGGCTGCGCGCGCTGCCGGGGATCGGCCCCTGGACGGCGCAGTACGTCGCGATGCGCGGGTTCCACGAGCCGGACGCGTTTCCGGGGACGGATCTCGGCCTGTTACGGGCGTTGCACAACATCTCCGCGCGGGAACTGGAAGCGGCGGTCGAACGCGCGCGCCCGTTCCGCGCGTACGCCGCCGTGCACCTGTGGGCAAAAGAGACCGGCGAGGCCCCTCATGCTGCTCGCGCTGTCGCATCTTGATTCCCCCGTCGGACGCCTGGTGTTCGCGGCGGACGAAGCGACCCTGCACGCTCTCGAGTTCTTCGAAAGCGAAGACCAGCTTCGCGCGAAGCTCGAACGTTCGTTGCCCGAGGCGCGGTTCGAGAAGGGCGGCCTGCCTCGTTTCGTCGTCGACGCGCTCCATGCGTACTTCTCGGGCGACGTCGCTGCGCTCGAAGGCGTGCGCGCGGAGGGCGCCGGCACACCATTCCAGCGCAAGGTCTGGACCGCGCTGCGGACCGTGGCGCCCGGACGGACCACCTCCTACCGGGCCATCGCCGAGGCGATCGGGCATCCCAAGGCCGTCCGGGCAGTGGGAGCCGCGAACGGCCAGAACCCGATCGCGCTCGTCGTGCCGTGCCATCGCGTGATCGCGGCGGACGGGACGCTGTGCGGCTACGGCGGCGGCTTGTGGCGCAAGGAATGGCTCCTTCGCCACGAGGGAGCCATTCTCGCGTAGCCGAGAGGGACGCGACGGGCTATTTCGGAACGTCGACGACGGGCGGCGTGTAGTCCGCTGCCATCAGCGCGATCTCGATCCGGCGGTTCTGGCTCCGGTTCTCGGCCGTGTCGTTGGCGACGAGGGGCCGGTATTCCGCGAAGCCCGCCGCCCCGAGCATGGCCGGCTGGACGCCCTTGCTCTGCAGGTAACGCACGACGTTGACGGCCCGCGCGGTCGAGAGCGCCCAGTTGTCGGTGAACGAGGACTTGGAGCCGACCCTCATGTCGTCGGTGTACCCCGCCACGACGACGTTCCTGCCCTTGAGGTCCCTGAATGCGTCCGCCACGGCGTCGAGCGCCGCCTTCCCATCCTTGTTGAGCGCGGCGGACCCGGAGCCGAAGAGGATCTTGTCCTTCAGCTTCACGGTCATCTTGCCCTTGAGCTCGGAGATCTCCACCTGGCCGCTCGCGATCTGCTGCTGGAGCGAGCCGGCGAGCTGCGCGTACTGCGCGCTCTTGGCCTCGAGGGCTCCTTTCTCCTGCGCAAGCTTCGCGGAAGCGGCGGTCGCCTCGGCCACCTGCTGCTGCAACCCGGAGTTCTGCTGCTGCAAGGTGGAGTTCTGCTGCTGCACCTCGCCGAGCTTCTTCTCCAGCGCGGCCGACTTCTCGGCTTCCTGCTGGTACTTCTGCAAATTCTGCTGCGTATCGCGCTGCTGCGCCGCGAACTCGTCCTTCGACACGCCGCACGCGAGGCCCGCAGACATACAGATCGCCAGAGTCATCCTCTTCATCGCATCCTCCCGTTCCACCAAAGGAATCATGTACAGCGGGAGGGCACAGCCTGAGCATTGCGCTTTGGTCCAATCCCGGTGCGATCGGCGTCACATCGGGCCCCCACTTTCACCGCCCCACGCCGAAGATCTGGAGCGGACTGGTCCCGTCAGAAGCGGCCGCGTAGACCCCCTCGGTGCCCGAGATGATGAGCGCCTTCCCGTCGAAGATCCGGGTGGCGCCAGTGCCGAGGCCGTTCCCGCCGAATCCCTGGCAGGTCCCGATCGCCGGGCAGGAGGCGTCGAATCGTCCGGTGAAATCGGAGATCGCGAGCGCCCCCGGGTTCGAAGAGCGGTAAAGAACCACCCCCGATCCGTTATCGAATCCGACGTACAGGTGCTGCGACGTCGCGGCGAGCAGGGTCACGGCCGAGTTGGACGGATCGTTGAACTGGGTGAGCATCGCGTCTCCGGAGCCGTTCGGAGCGACGAGGCTCCAGTCCGCAGGGCTG
>JBJMQD010000088.1:0-7935 GCA_045802855.1 Myxococcales bacterium
TCAGCTTGCGCTGATCGCGCTCGCGCTGACGCTCGCCGCGTGCGCCGAGCCGACGTTCAACTATGACAAGCGCGGGACGACGCCGGCCCAGCTCGACCGTGACCTCGCCCAGTGCAAACGGCAGGCGTTTCGCCCCTCGCGCTTCTCGATCTGGCCGTCCGGACGCTACGACCCCGACGTCCTGAACCGCTGCATGGAGCGCCGGGGCTACGCGGTCCGCCCGGAGGACACCCGCTAAGTCCTGTGTCTCTTATCGGACATTGACGCTGCCGGTAGGGGCTCCTAGAATGCTGCCAGTCACTCAACGAAAACGATCGGGCCCCCACAAAGGAGCGCGCGCATGGCGGAAGCGAAGACCGAGCGGCGGCAGGCGCTGGACCTGGCCATCTCCCAGATCGAGCGGCAGTTCGGCAAGGGCTCCGTCATGCGGCTGGGCGCCAACGGCCCCCTCGAGGAGATTGCCGTCATCCCCACCGGCGCGCTGTCGCTCGACGTGGCCCTCGGCGTGGGCGGCGTCCCGCGCGGGCGCGTGGTCGAGATCTACGGGCCGGAGTCGTCCGGCAAGACGACCCTGGCGCTCCACATCGTCTCCGAGGCCCAGCGCCTGGGCGGCATCGCCGCCTTCATCGACGCCGAGCACGCGCTCGATCCCATCTACGCCAAGAGGCTCGGCGTCAACACCGACGAGCTGCTGATCTCCCAGCCCGACACGGGTGAGCAGGGCCTGGAGATCACCGAGACGCTCGTGCGCTCCAATGCGGTCGACGTCATCGTCATCGACTCCGTCGCCGCGCTGGTTCCCCGCGCCGAGCTGGAAGGGGAGATGGGCGACCAGCACATGGGCCTGCAGGCGCGGCTCATGTCGCAGGCGCTGCGCAAGCTCACCGCAGTCGTCAATCGCAACGGCGCGACGGTCATCTTCATCAACCAGATCCGCATGAAGATCGGCGTCGTCTTCGGATCGCCCGAGACGACAACCGGCGGCAACGCCCTCAAGTTCTACAGCTCCATCCGTCTCGACATCCGCCGCATCGGCGCGGTGAAGGACGGCGAGCAGATCGTCGGTTCGAGGACCCGGGTGAAGGTGGTGAAGAACAAGCTCGCCCCGCCATTCCGCGAGACGGAGTTCGACATCCTCTACGGGAGCGGAATCTCGCGTCCCCACGAGCTCATCGACCTCGGGTCGGAGCGAGGCCTCGTCGAGAAGAGCGGCACCTGGTTCACGGTCGCCGGCGAGCGGCTCGGACCGGGGCGCGAGAAGGCCGCCGAGATGCTGAAGCAGAACCCGGACCTTCTGGCTGGTCTGGACAAGGCGATGCGCGCGGCGGCGCAGCCCGCGGCGCCCACCCAGGCGGAGGCGGCGGCGTGAAGGAGAGCGGGCTCACACGGATCCTCGAGCACGAAGCGCGGCGCACCTCCCGCACCGGGAGTCCGTTCACCGTGCTGCGGATCGGACCGCCAGCGCTCACCGACCTGGAGGAGATCCTCCGACTCGGTGGGCTGGTCGAGGGCGTCTTGCGCAAGACGGACGTCGTCTTCCAGGCCGGCGGCGAAATCGTCGCGATGCTGATCGATACGGCGGAGCACGACGCGCCCGCGGCGGTGGAACGTCTGGACGCGGCGTTTCGCAAGGCGCGCCTGCGCTTCGTGCCCCGAATCGCGTCGGCATCGATCGGACCGAGGCACGAGCCCTCGTGGGAGAAGGCGTGGCGGATGGCGGGAGCACTGCTCGTGGCGAGCACGGCGGCGGCGTGATGGGGGGCGGGGAGGCGAGGAGCGGGGGTTCCCGGGAGCCCCCGCTCCTCGCGATCGAGGGTGGAGGCCGAAGCGGCTTGCTGCCGCTGCGCGCGCGACGAAACGACGAGCGAACCGCGGTGGTGGTGTTCCGGCTGGAGGACCGGTTCCAGCACGGCCTCGGGTTCTTGCCGGTGGAGGTGCTCCGGCCGTCAGGGCCGGTTGAAGACGGCGGCTCCCCAGGCGTTCACGGCGACGCCGGCGAGAGTGAGGGCCCAGAACACGCCGTCGAGAGCACGGCCCCCGATGCCGAGGAGCAGAACGAGGTACGGCGTGTAGTCGAGCGAGAACCGGTAACCGAACTGGTAATAGCCGGTGTTTTGATAGAAGAAACCAGGGATCGCCACCGCGGCGGCGGTGACGCACAGCGGGATCCAGAGCCGCGGCTTCTCCTTGGGGAAGAACAACAGGAGCCACGCCGGGGTCGTCACGAAGAGGCTCATGCCGTTCCCGTCGAAGGCAAGCCGACCTCGTTCGAGGCGTGGCAGCAGCAGAAACGCGGCGCGCAGGTTGCGCGGGAGGTACGCGAAGCTGAAGAGCCCGTGCGCGCGGATGTCCGCGTTGACCCGGTTCGCGTAGAGGTGGCGATGGCCGAACTCCCCGGGGCTGCCGAAGCGGGCCGCATTCATGAGGCCGATCGGAATCGCCACTGCGACGATGGGAGCGGCGAAGAGCGCGAGAAGCCGTGCGGTCGTCCCCATCCGCTCCGTGAATGCCCGCCGCAACTGGGCGAGGTCGAGACGGCGGCCCTCGGCGATCGCCTCGAGGACGAAGAAGATCGCCGAGAACGCGATCGGGGTGCGGGTGATGGCGCCGCAGGCGAGCGCCGCTCCGGCCAGCACTGGATGCTTCGCCCGCAGCGCGGCGTGGAGGTACAGCAGCGTCAGCGTGACGCCGATGACCTCGGCGGTGAACCACACCTCTCCGCGGATCGAGCACGACCAGGCGAGCGTGCCGAACCCGAACAGCGACGCCAGGACGGCGTGGTCCCATTCGCTCCGGGTCCCGCCCTCCGTCTCCTGGATCCGTCGCAGAAGCCGATACAGCAGCGCGACGTTCGAGGCGGCGAACGGGATGGTGAAGGCCACGTCGTCGAAGCGCAGTCCCTCGAACGCCACGAACGGCATCATCAGGACGGCGGGGAAAGGCGGGAACGACACGTACCAGCGGCCGTGCTCGAAGACCCAGTCGTTCAGGTTGGGAGGTCGGGCGGTGAGGTGCAACTGCCCGCGCAGGAAGGCGTCGGCCTGGTACACGAAGTGCGGTGCCTGCGATTGGTGGCCGAGCATCGATCCGCTCGAGAGCACGTAGGCGAAAAGCGAGAAGGCGAAGAGCCCGAGATCGATGCGGTGGGCGGCGGCAAAGCTACGCCAGCCGGATCCGGTCACGCCTTCCCCGGCGGCGCCGCATGACGGATCTCGGACCAGTGCTGCCCGACAGGGGGCGACCCGATCGCCTCGCGGACGAGTTGCAGGGCCGCAAAGGCCGAAATCATTCGCACCTGACCGCGGTCGCCGCGGAAATGCGAGAGCTTGGTCCGCGTCTCCCCTGGCCCGGCGAGAGCGAACCAGACGGTGCCGACGGGCTTCTCCGGAGTTCCGCCGTCGGGGCCCGCGATCCCGGTGACGGCCGGGCACCACGTCGCTCCGGAGGCGCGGCGGGCACCCTCGGCCATCGCGCGCGCCACCTCCTCGCTGACGGCGCCGTGCGCGCGGAGCAGGTCGGCTGGAACGCCAAGAAGGCGCTCCTTGAGCTCATTCGAGTAGGTGACGAAACCGCCCGCGGTCCAGCGCGAGCTGCCGGAAATCTCGGTGAGAAGCTGGCTGGCAAGTCCGCCCGTGCAGCTCTCCGCGCAGCAGATCGTCTCGCGGCGCGCGGCGAGCTGCTCGCCGAGCGCCTGCGCGAAGGTGACGCCATCGGCGCCGTACACGTATGGGCCCAGCGCTTCGCGGCAGGCCGCTTCGACCCGGGCCAGGTTTTCCGCCGCCATCCCCTCGTCGGCGGCGAGGGCGGCGAGCGACAGATGGTTCTCGGGGAACTTGGTCCGGAACCCGAAGCGCACTTCCGGATGCGCCTCGCGGATGGGCGCGACGATCTCGTCGAGGCGGCTCTCGGTGACGCCGAAGCACTGGAGCACGCGGGTGCGCAGCGCGGCGTGGCCGGTGGCACGGGCGAACCGCGGCAGGAGCAGCTCTTCGAAGATCCGGTAGTACTCGCGCGGAACGCCGGGCAGGAAGAAGAACGTGCAGCGATCGATGCGCAGCGCGAACGATGGGGCGCTCCCGTCCGGGTTGCCAAGCACCTCGGATCCGGCGGGGACATAGGCCTGGCGCTCGTTGTTCTTCGGCATCGGCTCGTGACGGCGCGCGGCCCACCTCTCGCGCATCCTGGCGAGCCAGCTCTCGTCGAGGCGCATTCCGACGCCAGCAGCCTGCGCGGCGCACTCCGCGGTCAAGTCGTCGGACGTCGGCCCCAGGCCGCCCGAGACGATGCAGAAGTCGGCGCGGACGCTCGCCTCGAGGAGGGCGCGGCGGATGTCCTCGCCGCGATCGCCGACCACGACGGTGCGACGAAGCTGCAGGCCGAGCGGGTAGAGCCTCGCCGCGGTCCAGGCGGTGTTCGTGTCGGCGATGGTGCCGCGCATCACCTCGTCGCCCGTGACCACGAACTCGACGATGGGAGGTGCAGCGGTCATGTCAGCCCCAACTGCGACGCGGCGGTCTGGATGCCCCAGGTACCCGCAAACGCCCAGACGCCCGCGAAGACGTCGTCGAGTACCACGCCGGCACCGTTCTTCCAGCGCGGGTCGCGATCGAAGAACCGCGCCGGAGGCGGCTTGAGGACGTCGAAGAGCCGGAAAAGGACGAAACCGGCGATGGCGGCGAGCGCCGTGCGAGGAAGGAGGAACATGGTGACGAGATAGCCCGCGACCTCGTCGACGACGATGTGTCCGGAGTCGGCTACGCCGAAGTAGCGGCCTGCGCGGTCGGCGGCGGCGATCCCGGTGAGCGTCACCGTCACTGTCGCGAGGACATAGACAGGCCACGAGGCGTAGGTCAGTCCCCACCAGAGGGGGATGGCGGCGAGCGTCCCGGCGGTGCCGGGGGCGACGGGGACGTAGCCTGCGCCGAAGAACGTCGCCCAGGCGAGGGCGAGCTTCGGCGCCGGGCCGCGGTCGCCGGGAAGCCGGCGCGGCTTGCGGACGACGACGGGAGCGGGTACGGCCCCGCTGGGCTGCGCGGTCGCGGCATGTGTCGCCGGGGCTTGCGCGGTCGCGGATTGCTCCGTCCCGGTCTGCGCAGGTTCCGGCGGGGTCCCGGCGGGGCCGGTCACGACTCGTTCTCGCCATCCTCGGCCGCCGCCGCGGCGGTGGACGCGCCTTCGAGGGCGACGTCGTCCTCCTCGGCGGGGAGGAGCGGCTCCTCAGGTTCCGTCTCCGCGGGCAGTGCGCCCGCGGAAGCGGCGCGGGCGGCGGCCCGGCGGCGGCGCCCGAAGAGCGCCTCCTCGGCGATCCCGAGCGCGACGTAGCAGGTGAAGTACAAGACGAGGACGACGGAAGGCCGGCTGCGGATGGCGATGACCACCCCGAGGGCGATGACGACGACGAAGACGAGGAACGTGCGGGCGTTGAGTCCAGCTTCCTTGAACGTCCGATAGCGGATGGTCGAGACCATCAGGAACGCCAGCACCAGGACGAGGACGGCGATGGGCCACAGGCCGACGTAGTCGGAAACCGGGATGCCTCCGTGCTGCAGGGCGATGACGAGCGACACCAGCGTCCCGGCCGCGAGTGGGATGGGAAGTCCCACGAAGAAGCGCTGCACTCCCGCTTCCGAGTGGGCGAGCACGTTGAACCGGGCGAGCCGGATCGCCCCGCAGGAGGCGTAGACGCCGCTGATGATGATGCCAAAGGAGCCCAGGCCGTAGAGCGCCCACTTGTAGACGAGGATCGCGGGCGCGACGCCGAACGTGATGACGTCCGCGAGGCTGTCGAGCTCGACGCCGAAGGCGCTCTGCGTCTTGGTGAGCCGCGCGACCCGGCCGTCGAAGGCGTCGAAGAAGTTACCGAAGAAGACCGCGACCGCCGCCCGGTAGAAGTTGTCGCCGGTCGCCTCGCCGGCGGAGAGCATGATCGAGTAGACGCCGCAGAAGATGCTGCTCACGGTGAACAGGTTGGGCAGCACGAACATCAGCTTGCGGAGGTTCGGCCGCGGGCGGCGCTTTCGACCTTCGCCCATTGGCGGCGCACGCTAGCACGCGCTTCCCGGGCCTGCCACGATCACGGAAAGAAGCGGGCGAGCCGCCGGTCTCAGGGACACTCGGCGCGAGCGGTGGCCGGTCCGAGGAACTCGTTCGCGCGCAGGTCGATCTCGCCTCCGCTGCCGCAGGGCGCGTCCACCTCGGCGAGGCCGGAGTCCGCGAACCGGTTCCGCGCGACCATGGCATGCGAGCGCTCGGCGACGGAGATCGCCGGTCCGCGGTTGCTGGAGAATTCGTTCGCCTGCGCCTTCGCCGAGGAGCGGTCGAGCAGCACGAGCCCCGCGCGGCCGTTCGAGGAGAACCGGTTTCCGACCAGGTGCGCTTGCGACCGTACGAGCGTGGCCCCGCTCCCGGCGTTTCCTTCGAACGAGTTCCGCAAGAGCGTGAGGTTGCACTCCACCGCGAACACGGCGTCGCCGAGGTCACCCTGCTTGTCCACCACGGCGCCGGAGAACACGTTGTCGGTGGCGACGATGGTGGCGTTCGTGGCGTGGAGCCCCATCGTTCCCGGGTCGCCGATGCGGTTGCCCTCGAGCTTCACGGGATGGGGCGCGGAAGTTACCGCAATCGCGGCATCGACCCCTCCCCGGAGGATGGTTGTCCGCACCACCTCTCCGTCCGACTGCACGAGACCGACACCCGCCGATGCGGTGTCGGAGATCTGCGCGTCGTGCAATTCGACCGTGGATCTCCGGTGGACGAGGATGCCGTATTCGGCGTGCGAGATCCGCACACCGCTCACGCGGAGGGTCGACCCGGAACCGAACAGCGCAGGCCCTCCGATCTGCGCCATCTTGCCGCCCTCGACCCGGACGTCGCTCCCTTCGAGCGCTTGCACGACGCTCATCGCGCTCCCCGCGGCATCGATGTCAGAGACCGTCGCAGCGGTGCCATGCAATTCGATGGCGCGTCGCGCCGCCCGGCGGAACAGCGTGCCCTGCACGCTCAACGTGCCGCCTTCGAGGACGAGTCCCTTTCCGGACATCCCGGAGGCGATGGACCTGACGGCGCCGGAGGCGATGTCTACCTCGGCCGCGACGGCGTTCAGCGCCATCTCCGACTGGCCCTCGAGGACCACGTTCTTCAAACGGAGCGAGGTGCGGGCCGCCGCGATGCCGAGCGTCGATCCAGCGATCGCGAGATCGCGCAACTCGAGCGCGTTTCCGTCCGTGGCGATGACTGGCCCGCGGGCATCGGTCGGAAGCTCCAGCCGGGTGCCGTCTGACCCCGCGAGCACGACCGGCTTCGAAACCACGAACGGACCTCGATAGCTGCCAGCGTCGAGGCGGATGACGGCTCCCGCCGGCGCGGCCGACAGCGCCTCCTGCAACGTGGCGAAGGGACGGTCGCGAGATCCCTCGCCCCCGGGTCCCGCGGACGCGCTGACGAAAACCTCGGTAACCGCGAAACCAGGTGTGGCGGGCGGGCGAGGGGCCGCACGCTCGCACGTCGTCCCGGCGACCGAGAGGACGAGCAAAAGCCGAGCGCGAAGGCGAGCCCCTCCTCTCATCGACCAAGTATGGGTCCACCTGCGAGTAGCCGCAAAGCAAGGTGAAACCCCAGTAAGTTGCGGTCGCTCGCGCCTACTCGCGCGGCGGCGGGAGCGGCAGCGGAGGCCCCCGCTGGGCCGTGTGCAATTCGCCTGTTCCATGGCGGCGGAACAACTCCTCGACCGGAACCGCGGAGAGCGCCGCGGCCCGCCCGACCAGGTCACCCGCACGTGCGAAGTGCAGGTCCTCCCCGTCGAAGATCGCGACGAGAACGCCCTTGAACCCCGGTGGCCGGGCGCCGATCGACTCCAGATGGTAGACGAGCCGCGGCAGGATCTCCGCCGCGAAGCTCGCGAAGGTGGCCGCGGGGTCCAGGACCATTTCGTAGGAG
>JBJMQD010000112.1:0-6474 GCA_045802855.1 Myxococcales bacterium
CCACCCGGTCGGAGGGCATGGTCTCGAAGTAGTTTGTGCGATCGAACTCGGTCGTGGCGTTCAGGTTGGTCGCGCCGTTGCGCTCGAGATGGTTGAAGAAGGCGCGCTCGTCGCCGGTGACGTGCTTCGTCCCCTGGAACATCAAATGCTCGAAGAGGTGCGCGAAGCCGCTCTTTCCCCGCGCCTCGTTGGCCGCGCCCACGTGGTACCAGACGTCCACGCCGACGACCGGAGCACGGTGGTCTTCGGAGAGGATCACCGTCAGCCCGTTCGGAAGCTGGTACTTCTCGAACGGGATGCGGGGAGGAGCGGGCTCTGCCTGCGTCGCCAGTCGCGCAGGCCACGGGGCCGGAGCATCCGATCGAACGGCAGGGTCGGCCGCGGCAACGAGAGCGAGAGCGAATGCGAGCATGGAGTCTCCCGGCCGCCGGGCATAGCGCGGCCGGGAGCCGCTCGCAAAAGATTCAAGCCGCGGGACGGTAGCTCTCGACGGCGATCACCTGCGTATCGGCGGCGAGGTCGCCGAGGCGCCGTCCGCCGTCGGCCGCGAGCACGACGATGGGCTCGACCAGCCAGCCGAGGTACGGAATCAAGTTCGTCCCCGCCATCACCAGCTGGCGAAGGGCGGATTGGGACCGGCTGCACGGAGCATTCGTCGGCAGGTGCACGACCATCAGGCCCAGCTTCTTCTTGCCGATGCTCTGCCCACGCGGCTGGCCGTCCTTGATGAATCCGTAATAGGCGGCCCAGAGAAACGCCGGCGCTCCGACGAGAATCCCGATGACGAAGGCGACGCCGCCGGAAATCGCCCAGGCCACGGCGGCCGCGACGATGCCGACGACACCGAGTGGCGCGCACGCGATGGCGGCGTCTAGAAGCGTGGCGAGCAGCCGGCGGTCGAAAGGGGCCTTCGGGTACAGCCGCGCGACGGTCGCGGGTTGCCCGGAGACGGGCTGCGTCGGCGCCAGCGATTGCTGGCAATGGCTGCAGATCGCGGCGGCGACCGGGACTTGTTCAGCGCAGTAAGGACACATTCTCATCATCGATCCTCCTGAGGCGGAAGGAAGCGAACCACCGCTACCCAATCACGGCGCGCGTTCCAGGTTCAGCCGTCAGGTGACCGATGCTGCGCTATTTCAGCAGCACGTACCTCCATTCGTGCTGGTCCGCGTCGCTGCCTTCCTCGTCCTTCGAGCTCGGGAACAGGCCGCGGGCGAATGCTGCGCCGATCAGCCCCGGGTGCCTCCGGATCTCGTCGTCCGCGGTCGTCTTCCCCAGCTCGACCTCCGCCCGGTACGTCACCGCGCCAATCTCGAGAATGCGTCCCTCGTCCTTGAGCCGCGTCGAGAAGACCGTCATGTCGCCGTTCACGCTGCGCCAGTGCCAGGTACCGTCCGCGTCAGGGCGCAGCGATACCGGGCAGTAATGAAGCTGCCGGATGCCGGAGCTCCCCCGCAAACAGCCGTCGTCCTCCGCGACCAGATCGAAATCGGTCGGAGTGTTCGGCGAGCTGACGAAGAGGCGGCCATCCTGCACGTGGAAGTTCACGTAGTCGAACTGCTGGGTGCTGGTCATGGGCCGGAGCGTCTTCACCTGGACCTCGCCCAGGTCCTTGCGGGCCGCGCCGCAGCCCGCGGCGACGAACGCGGAGACGAGCAGATATCGGTTCACGAGTTCACGCCTCCGTCGACAAAGACGCCATGCGCCGCATTCCATTCGCGGATACCCTACCCGGCCTCTTTCGACCAGGGAGTCGCCGCATGATCGTCTTCGATCCGCCCGCCTGGGTGCCCACCCCCCTCTTGCGCGTGGGTCCGTACCAGCTCGCGCTCTGGCAATGGCTCGGCCTGCCTCTGGCGGCCGTGGTGGCGTGGATCGCCTCCCGCCTGCTCGGCGGCGCGACTCATTCCATCCTGCGGCGGATCGTGAAGCGCACCGAGACGCCGTTCGACGACGAGATCGTCGACGGTCTCGAAGGCCCCATCGCGTTCGCCTGGTTCTTCGCCACCCTCCATGCGCTGGTGGTGCTCCTCGAGCTGCCGGCACGCTCGGAGCTGTTCGCCACCCGCGCCGTCAATGGAGGGCTCTTCATCGCCTTCTTCTGGGCGCTCTTCCGCTTCGTCGACGTGGGCAAGGAGGCGGTGCATCGATCGAAATGGTCGGCCGAGAATCCCGCCTCGAGGCAGCTTCTCGCGCTCGGGTCGCGGGTCGCGAAGGCGATCGTGGGAGCGATGACGGTCATCGCGGTGGTCTCCGCCCTCGGATACCCGGTCGCGAGCCTCATCGCCGGACTCGGCATCGGCGGCCTCGCCCTCGCCCTCGCCGCCCAGAAGACGGTGGAGAACCTGTTCGGCGCGTTCGCCATCGGCTTCGACCAGCCGATCCGGGAGGGAGACTTCGTCCTCATCGACGGGATCAAGGGAACCGTGGAGTCGATCGGCTTGCGATCGACGCGCGTGCGAACGCCCGACCGCACCGTCGTATGCTTCCCCAACGGACGGCTCGCGGACATGCGCACCGAGAATTACGCCGCCCGCGATCGATTCCGGCTTTTCGTCCTGCTCGGGCTCACCTACGACACGACCGCGGCGCAGATGCGGCAGATTCTCGCCGCGGTGGAGACGGAGCTGAGGGCGCACCCGAATTTCCACCCGGACGGGTCGAGCGTCCGCTTCACGGCGCTTTCCGAGTCGTCGCTGGACGTGGAGGTCGTCGCCTACTTCACGACCGCGGACTTCGCCGCGTTCACCGTCGTCCGCCAGGAAACGCTTCTCCGCCTGCTGGAGGTGGTGGAGCGTGCGGGCGCGGACCTGGCGTTCCCCACCCGCACGATCGTGATGCCCGAAGCGGCTCCGCGCGCGGCGGAGGCGATCAGGCGTTGAGGTGGCGCTCGGACCGCATGCGCTTCATGCGGCCGTTGACGCGAGCCACCGCCTGCTTGCCCGTGTCGCGCATGAAATCCATTCCCTTATCGAAGAGCGAGGCGGCGGCTCCGGCGACCAGGTTGCCCGGGGGCTGATCGGGCGCGCGCGGATGCGGCTTCGTCGGGGCCATCTTCTTGGCCTTCGCCATCATCTTGCCGAGCGTCACCATCTCGTCGCGGCTGAAGAGCCGGCGCGCGAACCGGAAGAGCGCTCCCTCCTCCTCCTTCACGTGGTGGAGGATCGACTCGCGCAGGACGCTGACCTTCGCCTCGAACCGCTCGGCGTCCTCGTCGAGGTCGTCGATCTCGTTGAGCAGCCACTTCGCCACGTGGTGCTCCTCGAGAGCCTCGAGGACCTGCTCGTCAGCGTCTTCCATCTCGCTCCGCTTCGCCTTCAGGCGCACGGCCGGATAGAAGATCTGCTCCTCGATCGCGGAGTGGATCGCCAGCTCCTTCACGATCTTATCGGCGATCTCCTTCTTGCCGCCGCGGGCCCGCTCGAAGCGCTCGAAGAGGCGCTTCACGGTCATGTGGTCCTTCTTCAAGAGAGCGATCGCGTCCATGGACTACCTCCTGCGCGCCAAGGTGGGCATCCCCGACCCGACGAGGAAGCGGTGCGTGATCGCCGCCGACCTGCTAAGGGGTCGGCCGTGCGCGTCGCGATCGCCGGTGGCGGCGGAGTCGGAGGCCTTCTCGCGGGGCTTCTCGCGAGGTCCGGGACGCAGGTTTCGCTGCTCGCCCGCGGCGAGCACCTGCGAGCCATCCGGGAGAACGGCCTGCGCGTGGAGACCCCGGAGGAGACCTTCACCGCGCGCTTCGAAGCCTCCGATGCGGCAGGCGACCTGCCTCGAGCGCCGGTCGCGATCGTCGCGGTGAAGACCTGGCAGCTTCCGGAGGTCCTCCCCCAGCTCTCCTCGCTCCTCGAGCCCGGCGGTGTCGTGGTGCCGCTCCTCAACGGGATCGAAGCAGCCGAAACCATCGCGGCGAAGCTCGGAAGGGAGCGCGTTTGCGGCGGGCTCGCTCACCTCTTCGCGTGGATCGCGGCTCCCGGCGTGGTCCGGCGCGCGGGCATCCCGCCCCGGGTCACCGTCGGCGAGCTGTACGGGCATGGTCGCGACCGCCTGGAGAAGCTGACCGAGGCGCTGCGCGGCGCCGGCGCCGACGCCGTCGTCTCGCCCGACATCAAGAGCGCGCTCTGGGAGAAGCTGCTCTTCGTCGGTCCGCTCGGTGCGGTAGGCGCGGCGGCGCGCGTACCCGCCGGCCGCGTGCGCTCCGTCACACAGACCCGGTCGCTCCTCGAGCGGGCGATGCGTGAGGTGCAGGCGGTGGCGCGCGCGAGCGGAGCTTCGATCCCGGACACGGCCATCTCGACGGCGATGGCGCGGGTGGATGCGCTGCCGGCGGACGGCACCACGTCCATGCACCGGGACCTCCTGGCGGGCAGGAGATCGGAGCTGGACGACCTGGTGGGCGCCGTCGTCCGCGCCGCCGGTACGCGCAAGGTGGGCGTTCCGGTACATGAGACACTGTACGGATTGCTCTTGCCCCACGAGCTGGCGGCGCGCGGATAGCGCCCGGTCTCGCATTATCCGTAGGCGATTTCCCGTACCGTGGACGGCCTACGGCTCCCTGATTTCGACAAACAATCCGCTTGCGACCTACACCAGGCGTGATCGCCGATCGGCGGCCCGTCCGCGCTTTTACCGATGGCGCGCGCGCGATGCGGTAATCGTCCGCCGACGCCGCACGGCACGGCGATTGCCGGAGGAAGGCCGTGGATTTTTGCACGAGCGTGGCGGCCGCCAGCGAGCGCCACCGCGGGGCCTTCCGCAAAATCCACTGCATCTGCAAAACGAACCCGCCAAACCAGGCGCTTGGTTGTTAACTAAATTCGATACTGAATTTTCGCCTGCGCAAACGTGCGCATTGACAGTCTTTTGCACGAAGAGCAATTCCAGCTGCGCGGCGGGGCACAGGTCGGTAAGGAGGACTAGATGCCCGGACCACGGCTGCTCTCGGTAACTGTGGGAATCGCGGCGGTCTTGAGCGCGCACGGCGTCGCTCGGGGCCAACAAGCCGCTGGGGCCGAATGGCGGACGCCGGCGGGAACCGTCCAGGGGACGCGTTTCAGCGCGCTCTCGCAGATCAACACGGCGAACGTCAGACAACTCGAGGAGGACTTCAAGTTCGAGCCCGACGACAAGATCCCGGCCGGCCACGAAGGCCAGCCGCTGATGGTGAACGGCATCCTCTACGTGGTGACGCCGTTCCCGAACTTCCTCTACGCTATCGACGCGACGAATGGCGGCGAGATCTTCCGCTTCGATCCACACGCCGATCCGTTCGCCGAGGACAAGGCGTGCTGCGACATCGTCAATCGCGGGGCTGCCTTCCATCCCGCCGATCCGTCGGTCCCCGGATCGGTCGACAAGGTCATCTACAACGTCCTCGACACCACCACGGTCGCCGTCAATGCGCGGACGGGACGGGAAATCTGGCGGCACAAGAACGGCGACCCACGGATCGGCGAGGCGATGACCATGGCCCCGCTGGTGGTGAGGAACAGGGTCTTCATCGGAAACAGCGGAGCGGAGCTGGGGGTCCGCGGCTTCATCGCCGCGCTCGACGCCAATGACGGGCACGAGGTCTGGCGCGCATGGAGCACCGGCCCCGACAGCGACGTGCGGATCGTTCCCGGTGTGACGCATCCGCCTTACGCGAAGGACGTGCCTCCCGAGCAGGGCGTCACCACCTGGCCGCCGCCGCCGTCGGCGCCGCCGGTAACGGCGTCGTGGGAGCTGGGCGGCAGCACGGTGTGGGCGTGGGTCACGTACGACCCCGAGCTCAACCTCCTCTTCCACGGCACGGCGAACCCCGGCGTCTGGAACCCCGACATGCGGCCGGGCGACAACAAGTGGTCGACCACCATGTTCGCGCGCGATCCCGAGACCGGAATCGCCCAGTACATGTACCAGATGACGCCGCACGACAGCTGGGACTACGACGGCGTCAACGAGAACATCGTCGCGGACGTCGGAGGGTTGAAGCTGGTCGTTCGATTCGATCGCAATGGCTTCGCATACGCGCACGATCGCCTGACCGGCCGGATCGTCAATGCGACCCCGTACGTCAAGACCAACTGGGCGGTTGCGATCGACACGGCGGTGACGGGATTGCCGATCAAGGACCCGGCGAAGCAGACGAAGGAGGGCGTCCCCGTCCCGGACATCTGCCCCGCGGTTCCCGGCGGGAAGGACGAGCAGCCGTCCGCGTTCTCCCCGCGTACGGAGCTCTTCTACGTGCCGACGAACAACTTCTGCATGGATTACGAGGCGCTCAAGGCGATCTACATCGCTGGTGCACCGTTCGTGGGCGCCGGCGTGCAGGTGAAGCCCGCGGAATTCCCCGCTCCGGAGAGGATCGAGCAGCGCGGCTTCGGTCCTCCTGTGCAATTCCCGTTTGCCTGCGGAGAACCGGGCGTGAACTGCGGAGCGTTCATTGCGTGGGATGCGCGCACGGGGACGAGGAGATGGAGCATCACGGAGCGCTTC
>JBJMQD010000222.1:0-4657 GCA_045802855.1 Myxococcales bacterium
TTTGCCGCGCGACAAGGCTTACTGAGCGGCAACTTTCGACATCTTCCTGAGTCAGCCAGGAGCCTATGCGAAGCCGCTGAGGGGCTCAGTCTCTCCGCAGCGCCAGCAGCGGGTCCATCTGGCTCGCCCGGTGAGCCGGGATGACGCTCGCGAGGAGCGCCACGGCCGCGAGCACCGCCGGCGCCACCACGAAGGTCACCGGGTCCGTGGCGCTGCCGCCGGCCAGCAGGTTTGCGATCTGGCTCCCCAGGATCCGCGCCAGCGCGAAGGCTCCGGCGACGCCCACGGCCACGCCGATCAGCACCGAGGCGAAGCCCTGCCGGACCACCATGGCTAGCACGGCCCGGGCCGAGGCGCCGAGCGCCATGCGGACGCCGATCTCCCGCGTGCGCTGCGCCACACCGTAGGCGACGACGCCGTAGACCCCGACGGCGGCGAGCAGCAGGCCGAAGAGCCCGAGCGCCGCGAGGAGCCGCATCAAGAACCGCGAGGTGGCGGTCGCTTCGTGCAGCCTCTCTTCCATCGAGGAGACGTCGTAGAGCGGGAGTACGGCATCGACCTGCGCCACTGCCGCGCGCAACGCCGGAACCGCCGAGGCCGCGTTCCCGTCGGCGCTGCGCGCGACCAGCGTCATCGAGCGCTGGTTCCACTTCCACGAGAGGGGCGGCGCCTGCGCCATGGGCAGGTAGAACTCGGGACCGGTGCTCTCCGCGGGACCTTGCCAGCGCACATCGCCGACGACCCCGATCACCGTCTTGAAGTTGGGCTTGCCGTCGGGTGTGATCTCGCAGCACGAGATCCGCTTGCCGATCGGATCTTCCCCGGGGAACGCGAGCCTCGCCAGGCTCTCGGAGACCACCATCACCCGCTCCGAACCGGGAACATCCGTGTCGTCGATGAAGCGTCCCTTCAACAGCGGGATGCCCATCGCCTTCAGATAGCCCGGCGTGGTCACGCGCAGCATCGATAGGACGACGTGGTCGGGCGGTTGTCCCTCCGGGAACAGGCCGTTGCTGGTGCCGCCCGAACCGAGCGGCGCCTGCGTCACCGCGGCGGCGCCCGCGATTCCCGGCGAATCCTGCAGCCGCGCAACCGTGCTGCGGAAGGCGCTGCTGGCGGCCTCGGGCGAGGCATAGGGCCCGGGCGGCAGGGTGAGCCGCGCGGTCAAGAGGCCGTTGGGCCGGAAGCCCGGATCGACCGTCGTCAAGAAGAGCGCGGTGCGGACCAGGAGCCCCGCGCCGACGAGCAAGGTCGAGGCGAGCGCGACCTCGACGATCACGAGGACCGTGCGCGTGCGATCGCGCCCGGCCCGGGCCGCAGCCGCGCCATGCTGCAGCGTTCCGTGCAAGTCGCGACGCGCCGCCTTGATCGACGGCACCAGACCGAAGAAGAGGCTCGACCCGAGCGCCAGGAGCGCGGTGAAGGCCAGAACCGTACCGTCGAGGGTCGCTTGCGACAGCCGCGGCACGTCCGGGGGGCTCGCCGCGATCAGCGCCTTCACCAGGAATGCCGCGAGGAGCAGCCCCGCGACGCCGCCCACGAGGCCAAGAACCACGCTCTCCGTGAGGAGCTGCCGCACGATGCGCGAGTGGCCAGCGCCGAGCGCGACGCGCACGGCGAGCTCCCTCGCCCTCCCCGTACCGCGCGAGAGCAGCAGGTTACCGACATTGACGCAGGCGATTACCAATACGAGCAGCACCGAGCCGAGAAGCAGCCACATCTTCTGCCCGGTGTCGCCGAGCAGGTACTGCTGGATGCGGACCACGCGCGCGGTGCGATCCTTGTTGTCGCGCGGAAATTCGCGCTCGAGCTGCCGCGCGATCTCGACCATCTCGGATTGCGCCTGCGCCGGCGAGACACCGGGCTTCAATAGCCCATGGACTCGCAGGAAATGCTCGTCGTGGAATGCGAGCTGCTCGGGCGTGAGGGCGAGCGGCACCCAGAGCTGCGTTTCGCTCATCGTCGGATCGAAATCAGCCGGCAGGATGCCGACCACCGTGTAGCTGTCGCCGCTCAAGCGGATGGCGCGGCCCAGGATGGTCGGGTCTGCCCCGAAGCGGCGCTTCCACAGGCCCTGGGCCAGGAGGACCACGCGGTTCGCTCCCGGCACGTCCTCGTCGACGGTGAAGGTGCGACCGAGCACGGGACGGACCCTGAAGATATCGAACCAGCCGCGGGTCACGCGCTCGCCGGGGGCGCGCTCGGGCGAGTTGACGTCGTCGCTCAGGTTGAAGCTCGTGTACGCCTGGGCCGCGAGGTGCGAGAACTTTGTGGCGCGGGCGCGCCAATCGCCGAAGTTGCCGGTCGCCACGCCGCCTGGGTTGCCGCGCCAGACCGACTGGACCGCCACGGTGCGATCGCCTTCGACGTAGGGCAGCGGCTTCAAGACCACGGCCCAGACCAGGCTGAAGATCGCGCTCGTGGCGCCGATGCCGAGCGCCAGCGTGAGCGTCGCGACGGCCGTGAACCCGGGGCTGCGGCGAAGCTGGCGAACCGCGTACTTCGTGTCCTGGCCGAGCGCGGAGAACCAGCTCGCGCGCGCCGTCTCGCGATCGCGCTTCTGCCCCTGCTCTTCGCATTCGGCGCGGATGCGCCCGAGGTCCCCGAGCTTCGCCAGCGCCTTCCTGCGCGCCTCTTCCTCGCTCATTCCCTCCGCCACATATTGGCGGATGCGCATATCCAGGTGGAACTGGAGCTCGGCATCGACCTCCTCCTTGACGGAGGCCTTCCAGAGAAGCGATCGAAGCTCACGGCCTATGCGGGACATGGGGCGCTCCGTTCTCCCAAGCGGGTCAGGCCGCGAGCAGCACCTTGGAGACGGCCGCGGACCAGGCGGCCCATTGCAGGGTTTCGTGCTTGAGCTGCGCGCGCCCGTCGCGCGTCAGGCTGTAGATCTTCGCCTTGCGGCCCAGGTCGCTCACGCCCCACTCCGCCTCGATGAGGCCGCGCCGCTCCATCCGGTAGAGGGCCGGGTAGAGGGAGCCTTCTTCGATCTGCAGGGCAGCGGAGGTGGTGTCCTCGAGCCACTTGGCGATGGCGTACCCATGCCGGGGCCCGCGGCTGAGCGTCTTCAACACCAGCGCGTCGAGGGTCCCGTGGAGCAGATCCTTGCTGGGCGAGAGCATCGCGCAACCTCGTTGGGACACCAAGACTGTCTAGGTCTACGCTACCAAAGCCTAGACAGTCAAGGCATCGCCACGACGCGCGCGGACTGGACGATCTGTTACGACTCCGCCACCTCCACGTGCTTGAGCTTTTCGGGATTGAGCACGCGATACATCGCCGACACCCGCTCGCCGTCCGTCTCGCAGAAGGTCGCCGCGAAGAGGTGGCCCGCCATGTATTCGAGCAATGCGGGCTCTCCGTTGAGACGGACGAGCCGATACGTGGCCAACTTCCCGTACTTCGACGCGATCTTCGTCAGCATCCGCGCGATCCGCTCGGCGCCATTCAGCACCTTGCGCGCGGCATTGACCTTCCCGCCGCCGTCGCTCGTCCAGGTCACGTCCTTCGCGAACATCCCGAGCAGCGCGTCCTTGTCCCCGGACTCGAGCGCGGAGATGAATCGGCCGAGAAGTCGCTCCTTGGCTTCCGGTGGCGCGGCGAACCGCGGGCGATCCGTGTGCACCCGCTCGCGCGCGCGGTGGACCATCTGACGCGCCGCCGCCTGGCTGCGGCCCAGCGTGCGGGCGATCTCGTCGTACCCGGATCCGAACACGTCGCGGAGAAGGAACGCGGCGCGCTCCTCGGGCCCGAGTCGCTCGAGGAGGACCAGGAACGCCATAGACAGGTCCGATGCCAGCTCGCTGCGGTATTCGGGCGAGAAGCGCTCCTCGGCCACGGGCTCCGGCAGCCACGGCCCGGGATAGAGGGCGCGCTTCGTCTGCGCCTGCCGCAGCCGATCGATGGCGAGACGGGTCACGACGGCGACGAGCCACGCTTCCGGCTCGCGGACGCTTTTGCGCTCCGCCTTCTGCCAGCGAAGCATGGTCTCCTGCACGAGATCTTCGGCGTCCTGCACGTCGCCGAGCATCCGGAAGGCGATGCCGAAGAGGCGAGGCCGGTACTGCCCGAGGTCGTCGTCGTACGCTGCCGGGGTGGTGTTCATCATCGTCATCCTGAAGAGCCGGACGTTCTCGCCGCCCTTTTGTGACAGGCCCCCCCTCGCTGTCACAACCCTGCGGACCGCCCGTCTTCGGGGCATGACTACACCAAAGCAGAGGCTCTCCTCCCAGAAGGTTGCACCCGACGCGTTCCGGGCGATGCTGGCGCTCGAGGAGTACGTCCGCTCGACCGGCCTCGAACCTGCCCTCCTCCACCTCGTCAAGCTGCGCGCCTCCTACATCAATGGATGCGCGCACTGCATCGACATGCATACGAAGGACGCTCGCGCGCAGGGCGAGACGGAGCAGCGCATCTACGCCATCCCGGTGTGGCGCGAGACCCCCTTCTTCACCGAACGCGAGCGGGCCGCTCTCGCCTGGACCGAGGCCGTGACGGAGCTCGGTCGCCACGGCGTTCCGGACGACGTCTACGAGACGGCGCGCGCGCATTTCGACGAAGCGGAGCTCGTCCACCTGACGATGGGAATCGCGGCCATCAACGGCTGGAACCGTCTCGCCATCTCCTTCCGCGCCGAGGTGGGCGGGTACCAGCC
>JBJMQD010000354.1:0-3350 GCA_045802855.1 Myxococcales bacterium
TCGCCATGCTCGGCCACGAGCTGCGCAATCCGCTCGGCGCGATCGCCAATGCCAGCGAGCTGCTTGCGAGCCGCGACGAGGAGATGCGCGCGCATGCCCGCACGGTCATTGCCCGCCAGGTGCAGCACCTCGCGCGCATGACCGACGACCTGCTCGACGCCGCGCGTGCCATGACGGGCAAGATCGTGCTGCAGCGCCAGCCGCTCGAGCTGGCCGACGCCGCGTCGCGCGCCCTCGGCCGCCGCGAACCGCTCCGGCTGCCCGAGACGCCGATTGCGGAAATCCGGCAGGTCAGCGACTCGCTCGTGGTCGCCGCGGACGAGCGAACCCGCGGCGAGGCCGAGCGCGAGGAGCTGCTGCGCCGCGAGCGCGCGGCGCGCGCCATCGCCGAGGAAGCCAACCGCTCGAAAGACGAATTCCTCGCCATGCTCGGCCACGAGCTGCGCAATCCGCTCGCGCCCATCGTGACGGCGCTCGAGCTCATGCGCCTGCGCAACGGCGACGTCGCCGTCCACGAGCGCTCCGTCATCGAGCGGCAGGTCGGGCACCTCTCCCGGCTGGTCGACGATCTCCTCGACGTCTCCCGGATCACGAGGGGGAAGATCGAGCTCAAACGATCGCCCGTGCAGCTCAACGAAGTGATCGGCAAGGCCATCGAGATCGCGAGCCCGCTCCTCGAGCAGCACAGCCATGACCTTACGCTCGACGTTCCCGCCGCGGGTCTCGTCGTCGACGGCGACCCGGTGCGGCTCGCCCAGGTGTTCGCGAACCTGCTCACCAACGCCGCGAAGTACACGCAACCGGGCGGGCGGATCGCCCTCTCCGCCCGGCGCGAGGGGAACGAGATCGTCGTCACCGTCCGCGACAACGGCACCGGCATCGAGAAGGATCTGCTCGGCCGCATCTTCGACCTCTTCACCCAGGGAAAGAGATCGCTCGATCGCGCCCAGGGCGGGCTCGGTCTCGGGCTCACGCTCGTGCGCAGCCTCGTCGAGATGCACGGGGGCAAAGTGCATGCGGCGAGTGAAGGGCCGGGCAAAGGTAGCGAGTTCACCGTCGTGCTTCCGCGGCTGGAAGCGCAGGCGATCGTCCGCGAGGAGGCCCGCGCGCCCGCAGCGCGTCCCGCTGCGCAGCGGTCGCGCGTGCTGGTCGTCGACGACAACACCGACGCCGCCGATCTCCTGGCCGAGGCGCTACGCGCCGAAGGTCACGAGGTACGCGTCGCGGCGAATGCGCTCGAGGCCCTCTCCATTGCGCCCGGCTTCGCTCCCCGGGTGGCGTTGCTCGACATCGGGTTGCCAGTGATGGACGGCTACGAGCTCGCCCATCGGTTGAAGAGCGATCCCACACTCGCCCCTCTGCAGCTCATCGCCATCAGCGGCTACGGGCAGGAGGCCGATCGGCGGCGCTCCGTCGAAGCGGGCTTCAAGGAGCACCTGGTAAAACCGGTCGAGCTGGGCGAGGTCCTCGCGCTGGTGAACGACGCCTGACTTCAGCGCAACGCGCCCGACCACCATCGCCAGGTGCAGCCATTCCGACCGTCGTAATCGCCAGCTCGCAGACTGTTGGACTGTCGACCCCGCGATCTGCTCACTTTGTGATCGTTCATCAGCGGCTGGCGGGCGTTCTTGCGCTCGCCGCGCCCGATGCGGACCTTCACCGCGGTGAAGAGGCGTCATGCGGCACTTGCCGCGCTGTTCATCGCTGCCGCGGCGTGCTCCGGCGGGTCGAGCGGTGGAGCGTCGCAGACGAAGGATACCGGTGGTTCCGGATCTGGCGCGCCCGTCGCTGATGCGGGAACGGACGGCACCGGGGCGCCGGCGGATGCAGGCAGCACGGCGGATGCCGGCGCTGCTCCGGGTCCGGATGCCGGGTCTCCGCCAGATGCCGGGTCCCCGCCAGATGCCGGGTCTCCCCCGGATGCGGGCGCAGGAGCAATCGGCGCGACCGCCGACCTCTGCCCTGGAACACCATCCGCAACGTCCACTCCTGTCGACGGCTGCTCCGGCGTCGTTCCCGCCGCGCTCGGTTCCTCGTTCTCCTTCATCGCGAGCGACCCCAACACCATCGCCCCCTGCACCTCGACCGCCGGCGACGAGAGCGGGAACGTCGCCGTCGCCTTCGGCGATATCAACGGCGGCACGCGCTTCTGGCACCTCTATGGACGGGACGGGACCGACCGCGGCCGCCTCACCGCGTACGACCTCTACCCTCAGGGCTGCGGCTTCGAAGGAGTGTTCAACGTCGCGGAGATGTCCGACGCGGTCGGATCCTGGTCGCCCGATACCGCGCGCAAGCGAGGACCGCCGGCGGGCGGCGACATCATAGCGCGGACCTATCGCGCCTCGCCGCAGGGCATGCTGACCGTGCTGAAGTCGTGTGCGTTCTTCACGGACGCCTCGAGCATCGAGATCCAGCGGGTTGGACCTGCCGCGGATCTCATCGCCAGACTCCACATCGACTCCACCTGCACGGGGTCGATCGTTGCCGCCGCCGGCACCGACGCGGTCGGCAACATCCTCTTGCTGGCGGTCGGGGACGTCGAGGGGAGAGGCTTTGCCCCGGATGCCCTGACCGCGCGCTGGTACGATTTCGACTTGTCACCATTGACGAACTGGTTCCTGGTCGCCAGCACTGCCTCTCGTTCCTCGCGCTATGCGACGGCGGCGCTCGTCGGCGGCGGAATCGCCATCCAGGTGGACGGTGCGTGGACGCTCGCGATCGCGAGCGGCCAGCCGGTGGCGAATCCGGCGCCGGCATTCCTCGCGGCGAATGGACCGGCGAGTGTCGCTCTCGTTCGTGGCGCGCGCGCTTATGCAGTGCTGCCGGGCGGAGGTACCCTCCGCCTCTACTCCGCGGCCGGAGAACTCTGCGGCTCGCTCAGCTTCCCCGGCACGAGCCTCACCATGGGCGCCGACGGGAGCGTCATTGCCGCCAGCGGCACGAGACAGTGCACGAAGACGGTCTGGCCTGCGCTCCTCCGCTGATCACCCCGCCTCGCCGCGGCCTTACTCCGCCCGCAGCGCGGTAGCGGGGTCGACGCGGGTGGCGCGGAGCGCCGGGATCCACGCCGCGCCCAGCGCTGCGGCAAGCAGGGCCAGGCAGGCGACGGTCAGCGCGGCCGGATCGATCGCTTCCATCTCGAAGAGCTGGCTCTGCAGGACGCGCGCGCCCGCGGCGGTTACCAACAGACCGATGACGAGCCCGACCACCGAGAGCTTCAGCGCCTCGGCGATGACGTCGCGCAGCACCCGCGAGCGCTGCGCTCCCAGGGCCAGCCGGATACCCAGCTCTTGCGTGCGCTGCTCGACCGACACAGCCATCACGCCGTAGATGCCCAGCGCAGCGAG
>JBJMQD010000407.1:0-7521 GCA_045802855.1 Myxococcales bacterium
CCAGCCCCACTCTCCGAACAGCGAAAGCCAGATCCGGGTGAAGGTCCGTGCCCGGGCGATGCCGCCGCGGCCGCGAATGAACTCCCTGGCGCGAACGAGATGCTGCGCGTCGGCGCTGTCGCCCGCGAGCTTGAGCGCGAAGTAGCACTCGATGCTGGTCGAGAGATCGCCCGGGGCGCCGTGATACATCGCCCACGACCCGTCGGCCCGCTGGTAGTTGCGGATGTCCTGCGCGATTCCTCGCCAGATCTCCTCGTCGCGCGCGCCGAGGAAATGGGTGAGCAGCAGGTACTCCGCGTCCATGGTGGCGTTCGATTCCAGCTCCGCCCACCAGTACCCGTCAGCCGCCTGCTCGCGGGCGAACCATCCCTGTGCGCGATCGATGACCAGATCCAGCGCGGCACGGCCGGCAAGACGCTCGGTTGCGATCACGACACGCCTCTCTGCTCGCGCCGGGCGCGCTCGTCCTCGTGTGTTCCGGCCTGCAGGCCTTCGCGACTGGCGACGCAGGCAAAGCCCGCTCCTCCGTTGAACCAGTGCACGGCTTTGGCCAGCGCCTCGCGGATGGGCGTCTGCCGCAGCCCGAGCTCACGCACGGCACGGCGGCAGTCCGCAAACATGATCTCGCGCGCGGTACGCACTCCTTCCAACGGGATGCGCGGGACCCGGCCGCGGATTCGCCCGGTCACGAACGCGTCGGCGTGCGCGAGGCCGAGGGCCAACACGTGCGGGATGCGCAGGCGTGGCGCCTTGCGTTGCGACACTTCCGCCAGCTCCGTAAGGAACTCGCGCATCGTGCGGTTGCCGTGTCCGAGGATGTAGCGCTCCCCCCGCTGGCCCCGTTCGAAGGCGAGAAGCTCGCCGTCGGCGACGTCGTCCACGTCGACGACGTTCATTCCGGTATCGACGTATGCGGGGATCTTGCCGTCGAGGAAATCGCGGATCACCGCACCGGTGGGGGTCGGCTTCACGTCGCCCCAGCCGATGGGAAAGGTCGGGTTGACGATCACGACGTCGAGGCCGCGGCGGGCCTCCTCGCGGACGAGCGCCTCCGCCTCCCACTTGCTCCGCTTGTACGGTCCGGGCGGCGGGCCCCTCGGCGTCGAGCGCTCGTCGGGCAAGACGCCGTCGTGCATGCCTCCGACGGTGGCGATGCTGGAGGTGTAGACCATCCGGACCCCGCTGCGGCGCACGGCGTCGACGACGTTCCGGGTGCCGCCCACGTTGACCGCCAGGATCTCGCTCTCGGGCGCCGAGAACGAATAGACGGCCCCCGCGTGGAACACGGCATCGCAACCGTCGACCGCCGCCGCGACGGCCTGCGTGTCGCGCAGATCGCCCCGGACGATCTCGACGGCGGAGGAGCCGGCTTCGCCGGAGACGGGCGGAGGCCGCAGGCCGGAGCATACGGTCGAAGGGTTCTCGAGGTTCGCCGAGGTCCCCGGACGGAGGAGCACGCGGACGTGATCCTTGCGCCGCAAGAGCGCGCGGGCGACGGCGCCGCCGATGAAGCCGCTCGCGCCAGTGACGAGGGCCTTCACGCGTGTGCCTCCGCCGCCGCGATCGCCGGGACGAGGCGCCTGAGCCCGGTCTCGAGCGCCTCCTCGGCGCGCCTTGCCGCGGCACCAAGCCTGACCAGCTCCGCGACAGCCGCCGGGCCATGGAAAGCGTGACGGATCGCGCCGGCCACGTGCCGCCCCTCCGGCTCGCGCACGAACGCGGGAAGCGACGAATCGAGCGTATCGACGACGGCGCGCAGCGCGATCCACGGCGTCCGCGCCTCGGTAGCTGCTCGCGCCGCCGGGTAGGACTCCATGTCGACCGCCAGCGTTCCGGGCCGGGCGAGGGCGCGTTTTTCGGCGGGAGTCACCGCGGGCTCGGTGGTGCAGAGGAGCTCGCCCTCGACGAAGGTCGTGCCGCGCAGCACCGCCGCCGCCATCTCCCGCTGCCCCGCGGGAGCGGACAGCACGTCGCCGTTCTCATCGCGCACGGCGCTGGCGAGGACGAGCGTGCCGGCGTCGAGCGTCGCATCGAGCGCGCCCGAGAAGCCGAGCGAGACGAGAAGGCGCGGCGACTCGTCCTGGACGACCCGCCGGGAGCCTCCGCCCACCCCGATCGCGCGGGCGACGACGTCGATTCCGGCCATCCGCGTTCGCACCTGCCCCCTGTGAGGCGTCGCATCGAGCGCCCGCGCGACGACTTTCAGCTCCCGCCCGAGCGCTACCACGACGACGAGAGGCCCCGATTCCTTCCACTCGCCGTAAGGAGGCGTGTCGCGCGGCTCGAGCGACCCCTTGCGCCGCTCCCAGATGAGCTGCGACTTGCGCGCGACGTCCTCTCCGGTGAAGGAGATGTCGGCGATGTCGTCCACGGAAATCTGGAGTTTGCGCGCGGCGGTCTCGTCGAGGAGGTCGAGGTGCGAATCGTCGCGGTTGAATACGTAACCCGACAGCGACGAGCCGTCCCGGCGCAAGAGCGTGACGTAGCCACGATAGTGGAATGCGCGGTCGATGAGCTCGGACAGCCGAGCGTCGGTCATAGCCTGCCCGTCACCATGGCGGCGAGGGTCGCTCCCATCGCCCGGGGAGATTCGAAGGTGGCGTGGACCGCGGTCGGCTCGAATCCGCAGTGCACCATGCAATCCTGGCAGCGAGGATTGCCGCTCTTGCGCCCGTAGCGCGACCAGTCCGTCTCTTCCATCAGCTCGCGGAACGTCTTCGCATATCCGTCCTGCAAGAGGTAGCAAGGCTTCTGCCAGCCGAAGACGTTGTAGGTCGGATTGCCCCAGGGCGTGCATTCGAAGTCGCGCTTCCCCATCAGGAACTGCAGGAAGAGGGGCGACTGGTTGAACCGCCAGCTCCGCCGCGGCGACTCGAGCATCCGCGAAAAGAGTTCGTGGGAGCGGGCACGGCGCAAGAAATGCTCCTGGTCCGGAGCCTTCTCGTACGAGTACCCGGGAGAGATCATCATGCCCTCGACGCCCAGGTCCATCATCTCGTCGAAGAAGCGGCGCATGCGCTGCGGATCGGCGCCGTCGAACAAGGTGCTGTTGGTGGTGACGCGGAAGCCGCGCCCGAGGGCGGCGCGGATGGCGGAGATCGCCACGTCGTAGACGCCTTCGCGGCAGACCGACGCGTCGTGCTCGGACCGCGGGCCGTCCATGTGCACGCTGAAGCTGAGGTAGGTGCTCGGCTGGAAGAGATCCAGCTTCTGCTCGAGGAGGAGCGCGTTGGTGCAGAGGTACACGAAGCGCTTGCGCGCGACGAGCTCCTTCGCGATGTCGGCGATCTGCGGGTGCAAGAGCGGCTCGCCGCCAGCGATGCTGACGACCGGCGCTCCGCACTCGTCGGAAGCGTGGATGCACTCCTCGACGGAAAGATTCTTTTTCAGGATCTGGACCGGGTACTGGATCTTGCCGCACCCGGTGCAGGCGAGGTTGCAGCGGAAGAGCGGTTCGAGCATCAGCACGAGCGGATATCGCTCGCGCCGGGCCAGACGCTGCTTGACGACGTACCTCGAGACGGCGAGCATCTGTGCGGCGGGAATCCCCATCGTTTCAGTCCCCGAACTGGCGGCTCACGGGAGGCACGCACCGTCCACCGCCGCGGTCGTTCGTCCGCGGCGAATACTCACCTGATCCCCGCTGCCTCGCAACACATATCGAACACGGACCTCGCGATAGCGATCGCTACTCATTCCAGCTGCAGCGTCGCTTGCGACTTCCGCGATGCTGCCGGCGTGTCCGCAAGGAACACCCGGTCGGGCTCGATCCCGTAATCCTCGATGAGCGCCTGCTGGATGGTCTCCGCCCGCGAGCGGGCGAGATCGGCGAGGTCGTCCGGCGAGATCGAGAGGGTGTCTTGCAGCGCGGTCTCCTCGACGTCCGGCGTCGCGCCGGGGCGCGGCAGGAGATCTGCCGGAATCGACTTTCCCGCAGCCTTCAGCTGCGCCGCCTGCTTCTCGCGTGGCGCGATCACCCGCTCTTGATACAGCGCATGCAAAACGGTCGCCCGCTCCGGAGCGCTGAGCGGAGCTTCGTCGTGATCAGGAGAGAGTTTCCCCGATGGCGGGTGCCGGGCGGCCGCGAGCACCTCCTCGAGTTGCGACCGCAAGAGACCTTTCCGGTCGATCTGCGGATCCATCGAGCCTGCGATCGAAAGCCTCAGCCCGGGCCGCTCGGCGAGCGCCTTGGCGAGCGACTCCAGCTTCTTCTCCTCGGTATCGGCAAGCTCGTCCGAGCCGGCGGCGAAATCGACCGCGCTCATGTCCTCGCTGGAACCGAAGAGCGAACCGAGCAGCGCGAAGGGCGCGAGCGCCGCCTTCTCCAGCACGTTCAAGACGGCGTGGACGATCACCTTGCCGACCCGGAAGTCGGGGTCGTCGAGGTTCCCTTCCACCGGCAGATCGATCGTAAGCTTCCCCTGGCGATCGGTGAGGATGGCGAGGGCGAGCTTCACGGGGAGGCCCGTCGCCGTGGGACTGTCGACGTGATCGCCGAGCTGGAGCTGGTGGATGGTCACGATGTTGGAGGCTTCGACCCTCCTCTTCGCGAGCTTGTACTTCAAATCGAGCTGGAGCTTTCCCCTCTGTACCGGATAACCCGCGTACTGGATTCCGTAAGAAGACGTAGGCGGAAGGTTCCAGGGCGCGAGGCTCACCGTCACGTCCGCATCGCTGTCCTTCCCCGCGGGGCGCAGGAACCCGGCGATGCGGAACGGAGCGCCGTCGAGCTTGCCCGAGAGATCGATCTTGCTCTTCGCCAGCCCGGGCTGCGTGAACGGAGCGATTTGTCCGCCGAATCGAGCGAGGCGGGTGACGAAGGGGGGCTTCAGCGACCGGTCGGTGAAGTCGAGCGCGAAGTCCTCGAGGGCGATGGCCTCGATCGAGACCTTCGGCCCTTCTGCCTTGCGCGCGACCCTTGCGGTTTCGGGCTTCGCGGGTGGTGTCTCCTGCTTCGCGGGCTCGCGCCTCAGCGTCGCCCAGTTGGCGATCCCGTCGGGAGTGATCCGTCCGTGCAGCCGCCCCCCCTTGAGCAGCACGCGGCGGAGGCGGGTCTCGACCGTGTCCGTCTGCAGCTTCTCCAGCGCGAAACGCTCGAATCCGGCCAGCGGCTTCCCCGTGCCGTCGAGAAGCGAGAGGTTCGCGACGGCGATGTCGCCGTCGAACCGCGGGCGTTGCGTGCCGTCCGCGGCGACTGACCAGGAGGCTCGCCCTTTCACTTCCAGCTCGCCCCGGGCGAGGGAACCCGTGATCGATTGCGCCGCGTAGGGCTGGAACATCGAGAGGTCGAGCTTCGTCAGCTCGAGCTGCACGTCGGCGGCCCCCGAGGCGGCGTTCGCGGTCCCCTGGGCGGAGAAGTGTCCGTCCGGACCGATGCGGAGCGAAGTCGAGAACGTCGAGGTCACGCCGCCCGGGAGGAGGAGCGGAGAGAGGTTCAGCTGGAGGTCCCCGATCTCCACCCTGGCCGGCGTCGCGGGGACGTGGTCCTCCCAGACGAGGCCGAGCCTTTCGACGTGGATCCCGTCGACCCGCGTGCTCCACGGGCGCGAGGGCGGGGCCCCCGAGGGCTTTGGCAGGACGCGAGGGCGCGATAGCTGGGAAAGCTCGATGCGCCCGTCCGAGAGCCGCCGCACGACGAGGTGCGCGCCGAGCAGCGCGATCGAACGCACCCGCGCCTGGGCCTCGCCCACGTCCGCGGAGATGCCGTCGAGCGCGAGCGACTCGAGCCGGACGAGCTCGTCGTCCCGATCGGGGTGATCGAGCCGCAGGCCGTTCAGGCTCAGGCTCCCCTGTTCGAGCTTGATCGCCGTCGGAGTCCGCGACGCGTCGAATAGATACCTGCCGCGCAGGTCCATCGTCCCCGCGGTGATGCGGAGCGTGGTCGAGTCCTCGGCGTAGCTGACGAACTGCGCCAGCTGGATGCCGGTGATGGAAAGCTCTCCCGCGCTCTTCGGGGGGATGGCGCTGATGGTGCCCGTCCAGGCGAGCTGCGTCGCGGGCTCGAGCCTCGCCTCGAAGTGATAAGCGCCGTTCTTCTGCGGCTCGGTGGTGAACCCGTCGAGCGCGAAGCTGAGCGGCTCGATGCGCCCCTCGAACGGGCGCCGCCGGTTTCGATCGGCGAAGGCGATGGCGCCGCGGTCCAGGGAGAAGTGGGCGATCTCGAAGATCGCCGGTTTTCCCTCCGGGGGCTTCGGCTCTGCTGGTTTTTCGCGCTCTCCGTTTTCCAGGAGGTCGGAGAAGTTGAGCTTGCCGCCCTTGAGGACGGCGACCCGCACGTCGGGCCGCACCACGCGGACCTCCTCGAGGTGCACGCCGCCGCTCAGGTGCCGGAGGAGAGCGACGTCGACGTAAAGCTCTTCGAAGCCGAGAAGCGTCGAGCCGTCCCGCTCCTTTACCGAGAATCCGCGGATCGTCATCGAGATGGCGAAGGGATTGAACCGCACTTCGCGAACGGTCACCGCCCGATGGAGCACGGCCGGCAGCCTTTTCTCCATCTCAGATCGGACGATCGCGGGAAGGACGAGAAAACCGGAGATCGCGTACAGCCCGAGAAGCCCGACCACCACGATCGCCCAGCGGGGCGGACGCCGGCGGAAATTCTCGGCCAGGGTGCCCATGGAGCCGGACGCTACCCTTCCGAAATCCGCGAGAGCATTGGACCATTGCCCAATCCTCGCCGGCGTCCTCCACGGACCCTAGGGCGTGACGACGAAGCGCGGTGCCGCGAGCAGGTTGTCACCCGGCACGAGGAAGTTGCCCGGGTCGAGGCCGAGCCCGTCGTTGTGCAGGTCGGACATTACCCAGAACACGAACCCGCGATACGACCCTGGCGCGACAGGACCGGCGAGGCCCGGGAAGGCGAGCATCGGAAGGCGCTCGAGCTCGGCGACGCTGATGTCGATGCCAAGCGTAGGGTCGACGATCGGCACCTCGATGGCCTGGAAAGCGCCGAAGCCGTCGCCGTACTGGACCAGGCGGAAGATTTTTTGCGGATCGAAGCTGAAGGTCGCCACGGGCACGTCGTCCGGGAAGGTGCGGATCTCGACCCGGATCTCGGCGATCTTGCGCATCAGGTCGGTGTGCGGGCTGTTGTCGACGAAGTTGAAACCGCTCGATGCGAGCGCCGCTCGAACTGCCGGCGGATACGTCTTGTTCGCGAACCAGATGGCCAGGCCGCCCGCGACAAACTGGGACCCCTTCGGGACGGCGACCGGAAACGCGGACGGCGTGCACGAGGTGGAGATCGGCGGTGGATCGGGCGGAACGAGATTTCCGACTGCCACGACTACGGGCACCTTCACGCGCAAGAGGTCCTGCATATCGAGGCACCACCAGGTGATGGTGTCGTTCGATCCCTTCTTCTGGGCGACATCGGCTCCGTCCTGCTGGACGGGCTTGCCTTTCGCAAATGCGGGAGAAGCGCACGTCAGCACTGCGATCAACGCGATTGCTTTGCGCAGATTCATTGGATACCTCCACCGACGACGAGAATCGTCGGTAGCGGCGGCACTACGCCTGTAG
>JBJMQD010000070.1:0-12361 GCA_045802855.1 Myxococcales bacterium
CGGCGCGCCGCCCTTCTCGATCCGCCGCAGCTCCCCCTTGATCTTCTCGTCGAATGCCAACTTCACCTCCGAACCGGCGGCTTCTAGCAGACGGCAAAGGAGGCGGGAAGCGAGCCACCGTTCTCTTGCTTGCGACGGCCAGCCGCGGCCCTTGGCAGGCGGAGGAGCCGGCTTTGCCGGCGACGGGCCGGAGCCGAAGGCGGAGGCATTCCAAAAGTCGCGGTGTGCGATACGATCCGTCCGGAATGGCGAAAGGAAAGCCGCGGGCGACGCCGGAGGGCGACGTCGAGGTCGTCACCGAGAAGCGGACGCGGACGGACAAGCCGCGGCTCTGGCGCGTCATCCTGCACAATGACGACTTCACCACCATGGAGTTCGTCATCGAGGTGCTGGCCTCGGTGTTCAACAAGTCCGCCGCCGAGGCGACGGATCTCATGTTGCAGGTCCACCGCCGTGGCGCCTGCGTCGCGGGCGTGTACACTCACGAGGTCGCGGAGACGAAGATCGCCCGCGTGGAGGCAATGGCCAGAGAGGCGGAGTTCCCGTTCCTTGCCACGATGGAGCGAGACGAGTAGCAACAGGTTGAGCGGGACGAGTGGCTACGGGTTAAACTAGCGAGACATGGCTTTGAGCATCACCAAGGAACTGGAATCGACGCTGCGGCTGGCCTTCGCGGAGGCCAAGGCGCGCCGCCACGAGAACGTCACTCTCGAGCACCTCCTGTACGCGCTCCTGCGCGATCCGGTCGCCTCCCGCATCCTTCGTGCCTGCGGGGCGCGGATGGCGGAGTTGCGGCGGGAGCTGGAGGAGCACCTCGAGCGGATCCTGGTCTCGCTCCCGCCCGGCGTGGACAGGGACCCGGAGCAGACCCGCGCCTTCGCCCGCGTCCTCGAGCGGGCCGCGATGCAGGTCCAGTCGAGCGGAAAGGAACAGATCGACGGCGGCAACGTCCTCGTCGCCTTCTATCGCGAGCGCGACTCCCACGCCGTCTACCTGCTCGAGCGCCAGGGCATCAGCCGGCTGGACCTCTTGCGTTACATCTCCCACGGCGCCCTGCGGGTCCGCGATCCGTCCGCCATGCGCCAGTTCGAGGAGGGGCAGCAGGAGCCGCACGAGCATCCGGCCTCGGAGGGCGAAGAGGACGAGGAAGCCCCATCCGACGATCCGCTCGGCGCCTACTGCATCGATCTCGTCGCCCGGGCCGCGGCGGGAAAGATCGATCCTCTGGTCGGCCGCGCGACGGAGCTGGAGCGGACGATCCAGATCCTCTGCCGGCGCCGCAAGAACAATCCGATCTTCGTCGGCGAGTCGGGCGTGGGAAAGACCGCCATCGCCGAAGGTCTCGCCTTGAAGCTCGCGCAGCGCGAGGTGCCCAAGGTCCTGGAGGGCGCTTCCCTGTACGCGCTCGACCTCGGCGCGCTCCTCGCCGGAACCAAGTTCCGCGGCCAGTTCGAGGAGCGCCTCAAGGGCGTCGTCAAGGCGCTCGCGCACAAGCCCGGCGCCATCCTCTTCATCGACGAGATCCACATGCTGGTCGGAGCGGGCGCGACGAGCGGCGGGTCGATGGACGCGTCGAACCTCCTCAAGCCGGCCCTCGCGAACGGCGAGCTGCGCTGCATCGGCTCCACCACCTTCCACGAGTTCAAGGCCTCGTTCGATCGCGACAAGGCGCTCGCGCGGCGATTCCAGAAGGTCGAGATCCTCGAGCCTTCTCATGACGAGTCGGTGCTCATCCTCCAGGGCCTGAAGAGCCGCTACGAGGAGCACCACGGGGTCAAGTTCAGCGACGAGGCTTTGAAGGCCGCGGTCGATCTCTCCGCGAAGCATCTCGTCGATCGCCACCTTCCGGACAAGGCGATCGACGTGCTCGACGAGGCGGGCTCGTTGCAGCGCATGCTCCCCGAGGAGAAGCGTGTGGCGATCGTGGGCGTGCACGAGATCGAGCAGGTGGTGGCGAAGATTGCCCGCATCCCGCCCCGCTCCGTCTCCGCCGACGACAAGACCGCGCTGAAGAGCCTCGGTCCGGAGCTGAAGAAGGTCGTCTACGGCCAGGACACGGCCATCGAGGCGCTGGCTTCCGCCATCCTGCTTTCGCGGTCCGGCCTGGGCACGCCGACGAAGCCCATCGGCAGCTTCCTGTTCTCCGGTCCCACGGGAGTCGGCAAGACCGAGCTAGCGCGCCAGCTCGCGCGGATCCTCGGCGTCCCGCTCATCCGCTTCGACATGAGCGAGTACATGGAGAAGCACACGGTGAGCCGTCTCATCGGCGCTCCTCCTGGGTACATCGGATTCGACCAGGGCGGTCTCCTCACGGACGCCATCCGCAAGAACCCGCACGCGGTGCTGCTGCTCGACGAGATCGAGAAGGCCCATCATGATCTCTTCGATCTCCTCCTCCAGGTGATGGACCACGCGACGCTGACCGACAACAATGGGCGCGCCGCCGACTTCCGTCACGTGGTGCTCATCTTCACCACCAACGCGGGCGCTCGCGAGATGAGCGCGGGCCGGATGGGTTTCGGCAGCACCGGCCGTCCCGAGCTCATGCGCGGCAGCGAGACGGGCGACGCCGAGTTCGGCGTCGACGGCACCAAGGGCGGAACGGCGAAGTCGGCCATCGAGCGCACCTTCAGCCCCGAGTTCCGCAACCGCCTCGACGCCTGGATCGCGTTCAGCGGGCTCCCGCGCGCCGTCATCCTGCGGGTCGTCGACAAGCAGGTGGAAGAGCTTCGCGGTCAGCTGCGCGAGAAGAACGTCGACCTGGTCGTCGAGAACGACGCGCGCGAGTGGCTCGCGGACCACGGCTTCTCCCCGCAGTTCGGCGCCCGGCCGATGGCGAGGCTCCTCCAGCAAGTGATGAAGAAGCCCCTCGCGGAGCGGATCCTCTTCGGAGATCTGCAGGAGGGCGGCAAGGTGCAAGCGACGATCTCCTCTGAGGGCAAGATCGTGCTGGAGAAGGGCGCCTGATTGCGTCGTGACTGTTCGAGGATGCATCCGGTCGTACCGGCGCGGACTGAATTTCCTTCGTGAAATCGCGGGTAGGATAGGCCGTGCCGGGGGGCCGCTCTAGGCGAATCCCCCATTCGTCGGTTAGACCTTTCGACATGCGTGGATCGCTCTTGATCCTGGCCATGTCGTTCGCGGTTCCCGCCGCCGCGGAGCGCACCGATTTGCCAAAGCCGCCGCCGCGGATGCCCGTCGACGAGCGGCCGACTCCCTTCGCTTGCACTGTCGATCGTGTCGTGCGCGGGGAGCACTGCACGTTCGAGTACGAGCCCGGGTCGCGTGAGCCGAGCGAGTCGCTCGCCCGCGAGAATTCCCGGAAGGCGGCGCGGGCTTCACGCGCCTGCACCGAGGCGGCGACCCGCCCCGAGGAGATCGACGCCGATCCGACGCTGCGCAAGATGTGCGAGGACGACATCGCCCGCATCGCCCTCGACCAGTGCACGCTGGAGGGCCGGGTCGCGTTCGCCGACGATGACGGCCGGGTGGTGGCGAGCGCAGGCCCGTGCCTCGAGGAGCTTGCCCGGGTCCTCTCGCGGACGCGAACCATGGCAGCCGTCTCGCTCGGCTGCTGCCGTTGCCTCGCGCAAGCGCGCTGCGGCGTGAGCGGCCCGCAGTGCAACCGCGAGCTCTCCGACTTCTCTCCGGGCACCGCGCTGCAGAGCTGCCTCGAATCGTCTTGCCGCGAGTCGTGCTCCATCGTCCGTCCCGAGCCGCAAACGCAAAATCCTCCTGCTCCGACGCCGAAGGCCCGCGCCGACCGGGCGGCCGACACCCGTACCTAGCGAGAGACACTTGATGCGCACCGTAGCGAGCTTCGTCCTTGTTCTCCTCGTCGGCTGCGCGGGCGCGCGTCCGTCCGAAGACCTTCCCGCCGCACCCGCCGCGGCTCCCGTCGCGCTCGAGCCGACGCGTTCCGGCAGCGTCTCGCCCGGAGGCAAGTCGACCTTCAACGCGAAGGTGTGGGTCGGCTGGCAGGATGCCGCCGCGGAATGCGAGGCGTCGGCACGCGCGATGCGTGACACCGCTCCGGACGACGCCTGGCCGGCCCTCAAGGCCTGCATCGAGCTCGGCCGTTTCAACCGCGGTCCGTTCACGCAGCTGAACCTCCTCACCGCTTACTGGGAGGACGAGCTGAAGACGCGTCCGGACGCGATCCATCTGGTCGGCCGCGTGATCGCGAACCGCGGCGGCGACGTGGACGGCGACATCTCGCGCCTGCAGGGCATCCGGATGCCGGTCTTCACGCTCAGGGCCGCGCTGTCGCAGCCCGAGATCTACAAGGGCCGCTACGTGATCATCCGCGGCAAGCTCACGGACGTGAAGAACGAAGCCAGGTCCGCCACCGCGATGCTCGACGAGATCTCGATGAAGCCCGCGGATCTGATGCGCAAGGGCCAGGACACGGAGTTCATCGCGACGAAGTACAGCGTGTTCAAGGTCCGCCAGGAGCACTTCTTCTCGGAGAACATGATGAGCCCGACCGGGCGCAAGGCGCTCGGCAGGCTCCCGGAAGCAGATCCGTTCCTCGAGCCGGAGAACCAATTCGTCTTCGTCGCCCGCTTCGACGGCGCAAGGCAGAGCAACGAGGGCGATCAGAAGGTCGCCGTCCTCAACATCCTCGGCTACTACCGGCCGGCCGCCCTGGTGGTGCAGTAACTACCTGCCGCTCCACCTCGCGGCCCGCTTCTCCGCGAACGCCTGCAGCCCCTCGAGCCGATCGGCGCTTCGTAAGACAGTCTCGTAGTGCGACCGCTCGCGCTCGAGCGCGGCATCGAGCGCGAGGTCCCACGCCTCCGCGAGCGCGGCTTTCGCGGTGGCGACTCCGAGCGGCGCGTTGGCGGCAATCTCGTTTGCCAGCGCGATCGCCGCCTCCAGCGAGCCGCCCGGCCCGCTCACCCGGTCGGCCAGCCCGATCCGGAGTGCCTCGTCGGCCGGCACGCGGCGCGCGGTGAGGATCAGGTCCCGGGCACGGCCCAGACCGACGAGACGCGACAGCCGGACGGTGCCTCCTCCGCCTGGAATGATTCCGATTCGCGTCTCGGTGAGTCCCATCTGGGCGCCGGGATCGACGACGCGCAGGTCGCAGGCCAGGGCCAGCTCGCACCCGCCGCCCAGCGCGAGCCCGTTCACGGCGGCGATCCACGGCTTCGGGCACTTCTCCAGCTCGCGCAGCGCGGTGTGCAGCTCGACGAGCCAGTTGCGGATGTCGTCCTCCGTCCAGCCACGGCGCTCCTTGAGATTGGCGCCGGCGCAGAAGGTTCTGCTTCCGGCTCCGGTCAGCACGACGCCGCGGACCGAGGGATCGTCCCCGGCCCGCTTCGCCTCCGCGGCCAGTTCGGCGACGAGGGCGCGCGAGAGCACGTTCATCCGCGCTTCCCCGTCGATGGTGACGACCCGGACCGGCGGGCGATCGCTGATGGACAGCTCCGCCACGTTCAGGTGGCCTCCGCGGGGCGCGCCTCTCCACCCCGCCGCCGCCCCAGAACCGCTTGCAGCCGTCGTCCCGGCAGCTTCCTTCCGACGAGCTCTTGAGCGAGGGCTCCCGCGTCGACGAGCTTTTCCAGATCAACTCCCGTCTCGACCTCCATGTCGGAGAGCATGCCGACCAGGTCCTCGGTGGCGAGGTTTCCCGCCGCTCCCGGGGCGTACGGACATCCGCCCAGCCCACCGATGGCGGTGTCGAAGGTGGTGATCCCCATCTCGAAGCCGACCAGCGCGTTCGCGAGCGCGGTCCCGTTCGTATCGTGGAGATGGAAGGTCAGCTCTTGCGCGGCAAGGGGCTTCACCGATCCCTTTCCGCCCAGGAAGAGCTCGAGGATCCGCCGCGTCTGGAGCGGGTTCCCGACCCCGATGGTGTCGCCGAGGGAGATCTCCCGGCAGCCCATGTCGCGCAGCTCCCGAGCGAGCTCCAAGGAACGCATCGGGTCGACCGCGCCTTCGTACGGGCACCCCCAGACCGTGCTGAGGTAGGCGCGCACGGTCAGGCCGTTGCGCAGCGCTTCCGGCACGATCTCGCCGAAGAGCTCGAGCGAGGTGCGGATGGACTTGTTGGTGTTCTTCTGGTTGTGCGACTCGCTCGCGGACATGAACACCGCCACTTCGCGCAGTCCCGTGGCGAGCGCGCGCTCGAGGCCGTGTCGATTCGGCACCAAAGCGGAGGCGTGGAGGCCCGGGATGCGCATGGCGCGGCGCGCGACCTCGTCGGTATCGGCGAGCTGGGGGATCCATTCGGTCCGCACGAACGACCCGATCTCGATCCGCGAGAGCCCAGCGGCCGCGAGCTTCTCGATCAGCCTCACCTTCGCGTCGACGGGAAGGCGGGCGGATTCGTTCTGCAGGCCGTCCCTGGGACCGACCTCGTAGATGGTGATTCTGGACGGCATCTTCATCCGCGCGGCTGGACGTTGTTCCGCACCCACTCGGCGATCGCCCGCGTCGTCGCCCCGGGGGTGAAGATCTCCGCGACACCCATCTTCTTGAGCGGCGGGATGTCGGAGTCGGGGATGATGCCGCCGCCGAACACCACCACGTCGTTCGCACCCTGCTGCTTGAGCAGGTCGATCACGGCCGGAAAGAGCGTCATGTGGGCGCCCGACATGATCGAGAGCCCGATCCCGTCGACGTCCTCCTGGACCGCCGTGGCGACGATCATCTCGGGGGTCTGGTGAAGCCCGGTGTAGATGACTTCGAACCCCTCGTCGCGGAGCGCCCGCGCGATGATCTTCGCCCCCCGGTCGTGTCCGTCGAGCCCGGGCTTGGCGACGAGGATGCGGAGCTTGCGGGAGAGGTCGGCCATGGGACAGGCGAATCTATCCGATGCGCGAGGGCGCCGGAAGACTTCGCTTCCGGGAAAGTCGCAGTCACGGTAGTGTCGCCCCGTGGCCGCGAAGAAGGTATCGCTCTACTGGAAGCCCGGCTGAACGGGCTGCATGAAGGCGCGGGAGTTCCTCGCGCAGAACCTCTCCGAAGACGCAGTGGAGCTCCGCAATCTCATCAAGGAGCCCCTCACCGCGGACGAGCTGCGGGTGCTCGCCTCGAGGGTGGGCGGGGCGGAGCACCTCGTCGCCCCGAAGCGGCGGGCCGAGGCGGAGGGACTGAACGGCGAGAAGCTCCTCAAGTGGCTCGCCGAAGATGGCGCGCGCGTCCGCAGACCGATCGTGGTGGCCGGGAAGACGATCACGCTCGGATTCACCGACGAGGCGCGCTCGGAGCTGGAGAAGGCGTTGTAGTTGGTTCAGCGCCCTGCGCTCTCTGCCATGCGCGCCGCCCACCGTTTCCAGGGTTCCGATAGCTGGGGCACCTCCAGCAGACGCGGGGCCTGGTCACGATCCTGCGTGTAGATGCGAAAGACGTCGCGCACCGTGAGGCCATGATCCGGCTTCTGCGCGACGCGGATCTGATCTCCCTCGCCGATGTCGCCTTCACCGACGATGCGGAGATACGCTCCGGGCCGTAGCGCCTTCGTGAAGCGGCGGGGGAACGCCTCGTCTTCCATCCGGACCCCCAGCCTCCAGCACGGGATGCGGGGCTCTGCGACCTCGAGCAGGGCGCTCCCGATCTGCCAGCGCTCGCCGACCAGGGCGTCGTTCACTTCGATCCCTTCCGTGGTCAGGTTTTCGCCGAGCTCGGCAGGGGACACCGGACGGCCGATCTCTTGCGCCCAGAAGCGCTGGTCCTCGATCGCGTAGGCATAAACGGCCTTGTCGAATCCCCCGTGGGCCTTGCGATCGGCCTGGTCGTCGCCTTCGAGGTTGATGCCCCTCGCGGCGACCCGCCCCGCCACGGGAGACTTCCAGATAGCGCTCTGGGCCGGCTGCCCGTGGTAGTCGAACTTGCGGGGGCGGCCGACGCTGACCGACAGGATTCTCCCGGCATCCGCCATCGGGGCCGCCTCCAGCGGCTTCGCTCGCGCGAGGCTATGTTGCGAGCCATGAAGCCTTACGTCATCTGCCACATGTGCACCACGATCGACGGGCGCATCTTGAGCAATCGCTGGCCGCGGCTCGCGGGGAAGAGTCCAGCGTCGCTGTTCGAAAGCACGGCGGACAGCTTTCGCATCGGCGCGTGGCTCGTGGGGACGACGACGATGAGCGAGTTCGCGGGCCGGCAAAGGAAGTTGCCCCGCGCGGGGCGCCGGGTCGAGCGCACGGATCACGTGGCCGATCCGCGCGCGCGCCGATTCGCCATCGGCGCGGATGCGAAGGGCAAGCTGCGGTTCGACGAGGCGGACGTAGACGGCGACCACGTGGTGCTGCTCGTGAGCGAGCGCGCTTCGAACGACTATCTCGCGCATTTGCAGGACGCAGGCGTCTCCTATCTCTTCTGCGGGGAGGACGAGGTGGACGTGACGGTGGCGCTCGACAAGCTCCACCGCGTCCTCGGCATCAAGAAGCTCCTCCTCGAAGGCGGCGGCACCTTCAACGGCGCCGTCCTGGGCGCGGGACTCGTCGACGAGATCAGCCAGGTCGTCGTTCCCGTCGTGGACGGCGGCCGCGGGATCGCCACCATGTTCGACATTCCCGGCGACCCTCCGCGCAAGGCTGCCGCGGGGCTGCGGTTGAAGTCGCACCGGACGCTCCCGGGGGGAGTGAGCTGGGTGCGATATCAGGTCAGGACATAGACATCGCTGTCGAAGCGATCGCCTCGTCGTCGGGCCACTTGCGTTGCGTCAAGGTGAGGGCGATCGCGTGCGCGAGATCGGTCGCCACGCAGAGGCCGTTGCTCGTCCGTCGAAGGAGCTTGTCGCGCTCCTCCGCGCGCGGCACCACGAAACAGACGTCCCCGCCTGCCCGCCGCTTCGCCGCCGTCAACGACTCGTACTGCTCGATGCTCAGCTCGTCGACCAGAGCGTGATCCCAGATGTAGGCGATGAGCAGCGACGGACCGGAGGTCGAGGCACGGAGGAGATCCAGCTCCGACGTGACGCAGACGAATTCCAGATCCGCCCAGTCGCTCCACGGCTGGTCATCGGAGGAATCGCAGAAGTCACCGGGACCTCGATTCCGCAGGCGGATCTTCGCCTCGATCGGCTGCGTGAAGATGGCGATCCATCGTGGGAGGCCGCGAAACCGATCGGTGTCCTCCAGGGTCGGGAAGCACCTCTCCGGCGAGAGGAGGACGAGGCAGTAGGCGTCCCGAAGCGTCCGCGTCACCGACTCGGAACAGGAACTCCATCTGGTATGCCAGTTCGTCTGCCACGCGTTCGTGCCGCGAAACGTGACCTCGACGAAGCGCGGGCATCGACGCAGAAGCGGCCCCCGGGGCCTGTCGCGTTCCTGCGGTTCCCCCTCTTCGATCTGGCCGGCCGACGGGACGACATCGTCGTCGGCCTGGAACGAGTCGAAAAGATTCCAGCATTCATCGCAATTGCCGAGATGGTCGATGGTGTCGCTCGGGAAATTCCGGTGCTCCTGGAGACAGCGAAGGATGATCTCGCGAGTGCCGTCGCACTCGGCGGAAGATGGGATGAATGACGTCATCACCTTCTCCAATTCCTGAAGTACGCTTGAATGTATTCGACAACTTTTGCGACTTGCCTGCTCGACTGACCGAGTTCCCTCCCGATCGTTCGCAATCCCTGGCCGTCGAGATGCCTCGCAAGGATGTCGCGTTCCGCCGGTGAAAGGCGCGACAGGACTGCGGCAATGTCGCAAAGCACCTCGATCGGCACGCTGCTCTCCGGCGCAGGGACCAGATCGGCGATCTCGTCCAGCGAGCGTGGAAAGCGCTCGGCGGCGAGGCGTTCGGCCTTTGCAATCTTGAGGGTCGCGTTGCGGCAGATGCGGGAGAACCAGGCCTCGAACGCGTACTGCCCGGTAGCCTTCGAACGATCGAACGTCGATGCGGATCGCCAGGCCCGGCACCACGCGGAACGCTCCGCCTCGAGCGCGAGCTGATCGCGGCGATCCCTGGAGGCGCCGGGAAGGAGTTTCGATAGCCAATGGCCGATCCGCCCCCGGACCGCGACCGTGTGCCGGTCCACGATAATCTTGAACGCATCCCGCGCTTCCTCCCCCTCGCGGGCAATTGCGACACGTTGCATCAATTCGTCGGTGCTGGTGCTGCACATCGCTCGTACTCCGCAATTCCTTATCCCGCAGAGGGCGATTCCGTCACGCGTGCCGGAAAGACCGGGTGAGGGGTAAAACCCAGCGCTCGCCTAGCAGGAGGCGAACGCCTATGAACGCGTGGACGGTCGCCGGCATCATGGCCGGCGCTTTCGTTACTCTCGTTCTAACGAGTACGGCATTTGCGCGCCGGCTTCCCAGAGGCACGCTGATCGCCTGGAGCTTGCGTCTGGGAAGGCGGTCGGGGCTGCGCGGGCGAATCGAGCGGCGGTGAGCTCTTCCTACGCCTCGGTCTTCTCCAGGAGCACGATGAGCTGCGGAGTCGTATCCGTGAGCGGCTCGTCCGTGCGCAGGAACCTCAGCCCCGTGATGGCCGCGAGCCGGGCGAGCTCGTCGGGCAGGTAGTAGCGAATCTTGAAAGTCGCGTGCAGCTCTTCACCGTGAGGCGTGCGGAGCGACTTGTGCACGGTGTCGATCCCGTTCTCCGTGTCGTAGACGCTCTCCTCGACGACATGGCCGAGCCCGGGAACGTCCTCCTCGAATCGGGCTTCGGGTCTCGCCGCGAGACGGAGAGGGTTGTCGGTCGTGAGGACCAGCGAACCGCCCGGCCGCAGCACCCGGGCGGTCTCGGCGAGAGAGCGCGCGGCGTCCTCTTCGGTTCCCAGGAACATCGAGCTGTAGAAGCAGAAGGCAGCCGCTACCGAACCGGCGTGGAACGGCAGCGCGCGCAAATCGCCCAGGAGCACGGTCGCCCCCGGCGCCTCGAGCCTCGCTTCCATCAGGAGCAGCGTGCTCCGATCGATCCCCACCGCGCGATGTCCCCACTGAACCAGCTCGCGCAGGTGCCGGCCGTAGCCGCAGCCGAGGTCCACCACGGGCTTTCCGGGCTCGACTCCGGCGAGCCGTAGCGCCGCTCGGACGTCCTCGCGAGCAAGCCTTTGCGGAGCGAACCGCCTCGTCGTCTCGAGGAATACGCGGTCTTCGTCTGCTCCGCTCAGAAGGTCCCCTTCTCGCGGTAGGCGCCCCACACCTTGCGGAAGATGTCGCAGATCTCGCCCAGGGAGCAGTACTCGCGGACGGCGTCGAGCACCGGATACATGAGGTTCTTCTTCTCGTCCCGGCAGGCGGCCTCGACCGCGGCGAGCGCGTCCTTGACCTTGCCCGCACTCCGCGAGCGTCGCACCGACTGCAGCCGCTCGATCTGCGCCCTCGTCACCGCCTCGTCGATCTTCAGCGTGTCGATGGGAGCGTCGGCCTCGGCCTTGAACGAATTGACCCCGACGATCTTCCGCTCGCCGCTCTCCACCTCGCGCTGGAACTGGTACGCGCTGTCGGCGATCTCGCGCTGCGGATAGCCCTCCTCGATGGCGCGGATGATCCCGCCGAGCTTGTCGATCCGCTCGAGGATCGCCGACGCCCGCTTCTCCGTCTCGTCGGTGAGATACTCGACGAAGTAGCTGCCGGCGAGGGGATCGACGACCCGGTCGACGCCCGACTCGTAGGCGATGATCTGCTGCGTGCGCAGCGCGATCCGCACCGCGTCCTCGGTGGGCAGGGCGTACGTCTCGTCGAGGGAGTTCGTGTGCAACGACTGCGTGCCGCCCAGCACCGCGGCGAGCGCCTGCAGCGCGGTGCGCACCACGTTGTTGTACGGCTGCTGCGCGGTGAGCGAGACGCCCGCGGTCTGCGCGTGCGTCCGCAACATCATGCTGATCGGCTTCTTCGCGCCGAACCTGTCGCGCATCGTCCGCGCGTAGATGCGCCGCGCCGCGCGGAACTTCGCGATCTCCTCGAAGAAGTCGTTGTGCACGTCCCAGAAGAAGCTCAGCCGGGGCGCGAAATCGTCGACGTCCATGCCGCGCTTCTTGCACTCTTCGACGTAGCCGAAGCCGTCCGCCAGCGTGAACGCGAGCTCCTGGATCGCCGTCGCTCCGGCCTCCCGGATGTGGTAGCCGCTGATCGAAACCGGGTGCCACTTCGGCATGTGCTTCGCCGTGTAATCGATCATGTCGACGACGATCCGCGTCGCCGGACGGGGGCCCACCACCCACTCCTTCTGCGCGATGTACTCCTTGAGCACGTCGTTCTGGATGGTGCCGCCGAGCTTCTCCTGACCGACGCCCTGCTTCTCGCCGACCACGACGTAGCAAGCGAGCGCGAAGATGGCGCTAGCGTTGATGGTCATCGAGGTGGTGACGCGATCGAGGGGAATGCCGGAGTAGAGGATTTCGAAGTCCTTCAAAGTCGAAACCGCGACGCCTTCCTTGCCGACTTCGCCTCGCGACATC
>JBJMQD010000144.1:0-13938 GCA_045802855.1 Myxococcales bacterium
CTCGACGTGCGCCGCATCGGGTTCGCCGGTGCGCAGGTCCACGCTACGCAGCGCCGCGGGCACCGTCGCGATCGGCTTCATCGCCGCACGTACGAAGAGCGGCTCGCCGTTGGTGATCCCCCCCTCGAGCCCGCCGGCGTGGTTGCTAGGACGGGTCACGCCGCCGCCCTTGCGATCCATCGGATCGTGCACCCGGGAGCCGAACAACTCCGCGCCGCGGAATCCGTCCCCCAGCTCGACGGCCTTGATGGCGGGAATCGACGCGAGTGCGCGGGCGAGGAGCCCGTCGAGCCGCTGGTCGTGCTGCGTATACGTGCCGACGCCGGGTGGAAGCCCCGTGACCCGCACTTCGAAGGTGCCTCCGACGGTGTCGCGCTCCCGCTGGGCCCGCTCGATCTGTGCCCGGAACGCCTCGTCGTCGCGCGGCGACAGCGCCCGTACGCTGCTCTTGTCGGCTTCGAGCGCGAGCGCATCCGCGTCCTCTTCGAACAGATCGCGCAGCGCCGCGGGCGGCTCGCTCCCGTGCGCCTCGCCGATCGAGGTCACGAACGATCCCACCCGCACGTCGAGCTCGTCGAGCGCCCGCCGCACCGCGGCCGCCAGCGCTACCCGCGTGGCCGTCTCCCGCGCGCTAGCCCGCTCGAGCGAGTTGCGCAGATCGCGATGGCCGAACTTGATCGCTCCCGTCAGGTCAGCATGCCCGGGTCGTGGCAGCGAGACCTCGTTGCCGTGATCGGTTGCGGGCTCGACCGCCATCCGCGTCGCCCACGCCTTCGCGTGGTCGGCGTTCTCGATGAAGATCGCGAGTGGCGTCCCCATGGTGATCCCATGGCGGACTCCGGCGAGGATGCGCGGCGCCTCGGGCTCGATCTTCATCCGCCCGCCGCGTCCGTAGCCTAGCTTGCGCCGCTGCATGTCACGGGCGATGTGCTCGACGAGGAGCGGCACTCCGGCGGGCATGCCGTCGAGGATTCCGACCAGCGCGGGCCCGTGCGACTCGCCGGCGGTGAGGAAGCGCAGGCGGCTCACGACAGCGCCGCCTCGCGCAATTGCGGCGCAAGCTTCGAGAGCGCGGCCATCGGGCGCGAGAGCCAGATCTGCAGCGAGGCAATGGCCTGGTGGACGAGCACGTCGATCCCGTCCACCGCGTGGATCCCGCGGCTCCGCGCTGCACGCACGAGAGCAGTGGCTCCTCCCGGGAGCCGATACACCAGATCGACCAGCGCGGCACCGGGAGCGAGCAGCGCAGGATCGAACGGGAGCGAGTCGTCGGAAAGCCCCACCGTGGTGCAGTGCACGACCAGCGAGGCTTCGCGGAGCGCTCGCTTTGCCTCGTCCGAGCCGAGAGGGAACGCCTCCGCCCGCGCTCCGGCTTCTCGCGCCTGGTGCGCAAGCACCTGCGCGGCGCCGAGGCTCCGGTTGACGATCGCGACCGACTTCAAGGCCGAAATCTGCGCCAGGACGAACGCCGCCGCCCGCGCCGATCCGCCGGCGCCGACCACGACGGCCCGCTCTCCAATCGAGACTTCGCGTTCATTGAGCGCATCCAGAAGTCCGATCGCATCGGTGTTGTGTCCTATGGCCCTTCCCTCGTCGAGCGCGACGCAGTTTACCGCGCCACAGCGCGCCGCGAGCGGCTCGAGGTCATCGAGGAGGCCCAGCATCGCCGTCTTGTGCGGCACGGTGACGTTGAATCCCGCGCAGCCGAGCGCGCGCAGGCCGATCACGGCACGGCCGAGATCCGATGCGGTCACCCGGCACGGCGCGTAGACGGCATCGATTCCGAGCAGCGCGAACGCCCTCGCGTGGATCGCGGGCGAGCGCGAGTGCGCGACCGGATCGCCGAGCACGCAGTAGAAGCGTCGCATCAGCTCGAAAGCTCCACTTCCGCTCCGAGCTTCCGGAGCAGATCGTAGAAGCCGGGGAAGGAGACGTCCGCCCACTCCGCGCCCGAGATCGTAGTGGGCGAATCCGCCGCGAGCCCGGCCACCGAGAAGGCGAGGGCGATGCGGTGATCGTGCGCCGAATCGATCTCCGCGCCGTGCAGCTTGCGTCCTCCGCGGATGCGCAGCCCGTCGGGCAATTCGTCCACGTCCGCGCCCATCGCGCGCAGCCCCTGCGCCATCTGCGCGATGCGGTCCGACTCCTTCACCCGCAGCTCCTCCGCGCCGCGGATCACCGTCTCGCCGGTCGCGAGGGCGCCCAGCACCGAGAGGATCGGCACTTCGTCGATGGCGCGGAGGACCAGGTCCTCGGGAAGCTCCGCTCCGCGCAAGGGCTGCTGCTGCGTCGAGAGGCGGGCCGTGGGCTCGTTCTGCGGCGACGAGCCTTCCTCCATGCGCAATTCGACCCGTGCCCCGAGCTGCGAGAGCGCGTCGAGAAAGCCGGCCCGGGTCGGGTTCACGCCCACGTGATCGAGGGAGACGTTTCCACCGGCGAGCGCCGCCGCGAGGAGGAACGCGGCCGAGGAGAGATCGCCCGGGACGTCGAGGGCGATCCCGTGGAGCTTTCCCGGCCCGCGCACCGTCGCCGTCGTCCCGCGAATCGAGATCTCGGCCCCCATCTGCCGCAGCATCCGCTCGGTGTGGTCGCGGCTCTTGAGCGGCTCGGTGAAGCTCGTTTCACCGTCCGTGAAGAGGCCGGCGAGGAGCACCGCGCTCTTCACCTGCGCGCTCGCGACTTTCGAGGAGATCGCGCCCGCGTGGATGCTCCCGCGCTCGACCCGGACGGGCGGCCTGCCCTTCTCTCCGGTCTTCACGGAAGCGCCCAGCTCCCGCAGCGGAGCCGCGACCCGTTCCATCGGCCGGCGCGAAAGCGATGCGTCGCCGATCAACGTCGCCGGAACTCCGGCGCCGGCGAGGACGCCGGTGAACAGGCGCATCGTGGTGCCGGAATTTCCGCAGTCGAGCGGTTCGGTGGGCTCGCGCAAACCGCGCAGGCCGACGCCCAGCACGATGGCGTCGTCGGGGTCCATGTCGGAATCGCTCTCCGGGAGCGGCAAGGACCCCACCGGCCGCACCGGCGCAGGCTGCGCGCTCCACGGCGTCCCGTCGCCGCGCAAGAGCGGCACGCCGAGTTGCCCCAGGCAGCGCGCCGTCGATCGCACGTCTCCGCCCGGAGCGAGCCCGGCGACGCGACTCTCCCCTTCCGCCAGCGCCGCGAACAGCAAGGAACGGTGCGAGATGCTCTTGTCGCCGGGGACCCGCAGGTCCTCGCCGCGCAGCTTCTGCCGCAGCGGATGGATACGCGCTTTCATACGGCGATCCGGTGCAGCGAGCGTCCCACCGCGGAAGCGATCTTCGACACCTCGCGCATGAGCGTCTCGAAACCACCCAGGTCGAGGGACTGCATCCCGTCAGAGAGCGCGCGGTCGGGATCGGGATGCACCTCGATGATGAGACCGTCTGCCCCGGCGGCGACGGCAGCGCGCGCCATGGGAAGGACGGCGCTGCGGATGCCGATGCCGTGCGACGGATCGACCACCACCGGCAGATGCGAGAGGGACTTGAGCATCGGCACGGCGTTCAGGTCGAGGGTGTTCCGGGTCATCGTCTCGAAGGTGCGGATGCCGCGCTCGCAGAGCACCACCTGCTTGTTGCCGCGCGAGACGATGTACTCGGCGGCCATGAGCAGCTCCTTGATGGTGGACGACATGCCGCGTTTCAAGAGCACCGGCTTGCGCAGGTCGCCGACCGCTTCGAGGAGCGAGAAGTTCTGCATGTTGCGCGCGCCGATTTGCAAAAGGTCCGCGCTCTCGGCGACGAGCGGAAGCGTCTCGGTGTCCTTCACCTCGGTGACGACCTTGAGGCCCGTCTCGCTGCGCGCCTTCTCCAGAAGCTCGAGCCCCTTCTCCCGCAGTCCCTGGAAGTCGTACGGGCTCGTACGAGGCTTGAAGGCGCCGCCGCGCAAGAGCGACGCGCCGCTCTTCCGTACTCCCCGGGCGGCGGCGAGGATCTGCTGCTCGCTCTCGACCGCGCAGGGCCCGGCCATGACGACGATCTCGCGGCCTCCGATGGGCACGCCCGCGACGTCCACCACCGTGTCGTCGTGTTTCACTTCTCGTGAAACGAGCTTGTACGGCGCCGTCACCGGAATGCAGTCCGCAACGCCCTGCATCAGCCGGAAATGGCCGGGATCGACCGGACCCTTGTTGCCTGTGATGCCGATGGCGGTGCGACCCGCTCCCTCGATGGCGTGGGGCGTGAAGCCAAGCTCGCGGACGCGGTCCTCGATCGCCTTCTGCGCCTGCGGGCTGATGTCGGATGCAAGAACGATCAGCATGGCGGATTGATACCGCAGAACGCCGCATCCCGCCGCGTCATCAGCGCCCGAGGCATTCGCCAGCTTTCAGAGGGTGGCCGGACAGCCAGGCGGACGCGGGCATGCGCTTCTTTCCTTCCGCCTGCACCTCGCGCAGCCGCAGGACGGTCCCATCGCCGCAGGAGACGTCGATCCCCGCTGCCGACGTGCCGACGATTTCACCCGGAGCACGTCCTCCGGCGGGCAGGGGCTCGGACGAATGGATCTTCAGCACGCCGCCCTGGACCTTGGTCCAGAGCCCCGGCCAGGGCGTGAAACCGCGCCGGCGGCGATCGAGCTCGAGCGCGGTCCGCGAGAAGTCGGCCTCGCCGTCCTCCCGCCGCAGGATCGGCGCGAGCGTCGCCTGCGAGTGGTCCTGGGGCTTGCGCAAGAGCTCGCCCCGCTCGAGGAGTCCCAAGGCCTCCGCCAGTACCGAAGCGCCGAGCGTGCCGAGCTTCCCGAGCAGCGACTCTCCCGTCTCGTCGGGAGCGATCCGGAGCGACCGCTGCAGCCGGACGTCGCCGGTATCGAGCCCCTCGTCCATCTGCATGATGGTGACGCCCGTCACCTCGTATCCGCGGGCGATCGCCCACTGCGCGGGGGCCGCTCCGCGCAGCTCCGGCAGGAGCGACGCGTGGACGTTCAGGCATCCGTCGCGAGGCGCCGCGAGCGCATCCGCGGGCAGGATCCGTCCGTACGCGGCCACGACGGCCACGTCGGGAGAGTGAGCAGAGAGGATGCGTGCGAGGTTGCCGCCCTTCACCTTCTCAGGCTGCTCGACCGGGATGCCGCGCTCCTGCGCCCAGCGCTTCGTGGGAGGCGCCTGCGGCTTGCCCGACCTTCCTACCGGCCGGTCCGGCTGCGCGACGACCGCGACCAGCTGCCCGCTCCGCGCGCAGGCGTCCAGGATCGGCAAGGCGAATTCCGGCGTACCGAGAAAGACGATCCGCATCGCGCGCGAACGCTATACCCGGTTTACCCGCTTATGATGCGACCCATGAGGTTTTGCACCTGCGCGCTCGTCGCGGCGCTCCTCGTGTCTTGCAAGCCGGCCGACCCGCGCAACCCTGACGCCTGGATCGCGCGCCTGAGCGACTCGGACCCGCGCGAGCGCGTCAAGGCCATCCGCGAGCTGCGCAACCTGCACGCACAGCAGGCCGCGCCGCAGATCGCCGAGCTGCTCAAGGATCGATTCACCCGCGAGGAGGCCGCGACCGCGCTCACCGATCTGGGCACGAAGGACGAGGTGCCGGCGCTCCTCGAGGCGGTCGACACCACCGTCGGCGCGGGCAGCGACCAGGCGACCCGCGCCGCGACGCGAACCAACGCGCGCATCGCGGAGGCGCTCGGGCGCATCGCCGATCCGCGCGCCGGCCCGACCCTGCTGCGGCTCTCGCGCAGCAAGGACGAGTACGTCCGGATCCAGGCCGTCCAGGCGCTCGGGGCGATCCGCGAGAAGTCCGCGGTTCCGGAGCTCTCTCGCATCGTCGACGACGAGACTTCGCCGCCCGTGCTGGTGAAGAGAGCGGTGGCCGCGCTCGGCGAGATCGGCGATCCCGCCGCGATCCCCGCGCTCCAGCACGCCCTGGTCCTCGAGCGACGAGGCGTGAGCCTTCTGCCCGAGGCCTCCTACGCGCTCTTCCTCTTCGGCTCCCAGGCCGTCGAGCCGATGATCAAGATTGCCCGCGACGAGGATCCCGACTACCTCGCCTGGGCGCGCGACGCGAACCGCGCCCAGGCGGGAACCTACGCGAAGGCGGCGCTGGTGCTCGGCGATCTCGGCGACCCGCGCGCCATCCCGGTCCTCCTCGATCTCCTCAAGTACAAGGATCCGGATCCGAATCCGCCCACCGCGCGGCTGCTCTCGAACCTCGTCCGCCAGTTCGCCGCCGGCGCGCTCGGCCGCCTGCGGGCGACCCAGGCGACGGGCGCGATCCTCGCCCTCATAGAGACGAAGGACGCTCAGGACGCGGACCTCGTCGACGCGGCCAGCGACGCGCTCGTCTGGATTGGCGATCGCGCAGTGGCGCGGGAGCTGTTCAAGCGGGCCGCGTCGGGAAACATCCGCGAGCGCGTCAAGGCGGCCGAGGCCGGCTCGCTCCTCGGCGACGGCGCGCTGCAGTCGGAGGCCATGTCGCTCTCCCAGCGCGCCCTGCGGGAGCCTGTATCGGTGTGCCAGAAGCAGGTCCAGGAGCTCGGACTCGAGTCCGAGCCGGGGCGCGCCTGCGAGGCGATCGGCGCGCAATTCGCCGCTTTCAGTGGACCCCTCGAAGCGCAAAAGCGCTGCGGCGCAAACGCTGCGTGCTGGCGCGACAATCTCGCGAATCCGAGTGCGCTCCTACGGGCGCGCAGCGCCTACGAGCTGGGGCGGCTGGAGGTCGCCCCCGCGGTCCCCGCGCTCGTCCGGGCCGCTACGGATCCCGACCTGGTAGCGCGAGTGGCGGCCATCCGGGCCCTCGAGCGCCTCATCGCCGTGCCGGCAGCCAGGGGCGATCTGAAAGCCGCCGTCGACCCGCTCGCCGGGCAGCTGCAGGCGGAGCAGGGGCGCGCGCAGTTCGTGCGAGTGGACGAAGAGCTTCGCCGCCTACAGGTCCGTCTCGCGCGCCTCTGATAGGATGGTCCCCCTGTGGCCCGGCTCCTCGGCATCCCGGCTTCGCCCGGCGTGGCGATTGGCCGCGTCTTCCCCGTCGATCGCCGCCGCGCTCGCGTCCCGCGGTTCCATATCTCGCCCGAGCAGGTTGCGAGCGAGATCAGCCGGCTCGATACGGCAGTAAAAGATTCCGTCGAGCAGCTCCGCGCCATCCGCGAGAGCCTCGGGGAGGGAGAGCAGGGCGACATCCTCGACGCCCACCGGATGATGGCGGCCGATCCGACGGTGGTCGAGAGCGCCCGGCAACTGGTCCGGGAAGAGCTGCTCAACGCCGAGTGGGCCGTGCGCCGCAGCTTCCGCGAGATGAGCGAGAAGCTGGGCGGCAACGAAGGCTATCTCGCCGAGCGCCGCGCCGACATCGACGAGGTGAGCGACCGGATCATCCACAACCTCGTCGGAGAGCAGCCCACCAAGACCGCCGCGCCGGGCGAGGACGCCATCGTCGTCGCCTACGATCTCCCCACCGCCGAGGCCGCCGTCCTCCTCTCCGGGGGCAAGATCAAGGGCCTCGTCACCGACTTCGGCAGCAAGACGAGCCACACCGCCATCCTCGCCCGCGCGCTCGAAGTGCCGGCGGTGGTCGGCGCGGGCCAGGCGAGCGAGCTTTGCCGGGAAGGCGACCTCATCGCCCTCGACGGAAATACCGGCGAGGTCCTGCTTTCGCCCAGCGAAGAGGAGATCGTCCGATTCGAGACAGCCCGCGCGGAAGCGAAGTTCCGCGAGGCCTCGCTGCTCAGCGAGCGCGACCTCCCCGCAGCGACCCAGGACGGGCGGCGCATCGGCCTCTGGGCGAACATCGAGTTCCCCGAGGAGGTCCCCTCCGTCCTCGCCCACGGCGGCGAAGGCGTCGGGCTCTACCGGACCGAGTTCCTCTACCTGAACCGGGAGGAGATGCCCTCGGAGGAGGAGCACTTCCGCGCCTATGCCACCATCCTCCAGATGATGGGGGACCGGCCCGTCGTCATCCGCACCCTCGACCTCGGCGGAGACAAGCTCCCCATCGGGCATCGCTCCCACGAGCCCAATCCGGCGCTCGGCCTGCGCGCCATCCGCTTCACGCTCCGCCACCCGCAGCTCTTCCGCACCCAGATCCGGGCGATGTGGCGGGCGTCGACGCGCGGCAGGCTGCGCATCATGCTGCCGATGATCGCGGCGGTGGGCGAATTGCGGGAGGCGAAGTCGCAGATCCTCGCCATCCGCCAGGAGCTCATCCGCGAGGGCGTGCACGTGGCCGAGCGGATCCCGGTCGGGATCATGCTCGAGACGCCCGCCGCGGCCCTCGCCGCCGACCGGCTCGCCCGCGAGTGCGACTTCTTCTCCATCGGCACGAACGATCTCATCCAGTACTCGCTCGCCATCGACCGCGGCAACCGCGACGTCGCCTACCTCTACCGGCCCCTCCATCTCGGCGTGCTCCGGCTCATCCAGGCCGCCGTCGAGGGGGCGCGCACCTGCGGCATCGAGATCGCGATGTGCGGCGAGATGGCGGGCGATCCCGCCTATGCCCTCGTCCTCCTCGCGCTCGGCATCGACGTCCTCTCCATGAACCCGGCGGACATCCCGCCGGTGAAGCGCATCATCCGCTCGGCGAACCTGCGCGACGCCCGCGATCTGCTCGAGGCGGCGATGAGCTTCACCTCGGTGGACGAGATCGAGCGCTTCGTCATCACCGAGATGCGCAGGCGCTTTCCCCAGCTGGTCGCGGAGCAGCCTCGCGGCCACGAGACCGACAAGACGATCGCCGAGTCCGTGCAGGAGGTGGACGACCATCCAGTGCCGCGAACCAGGGCCGATGCGCCTTGACTTTGCGGTGCCTTTCCCGGATTCTGCCGACGAAATTCCGAGGTCGCATCGAGGTATGTACATATGCAACTGCGGGACGCGCTCTTCAGCTCCGAGTCGGTCACTGAAGGGCACCCGGACAAGATTTGCGACCAGATCTCGGACGCCATCCTCGACGAGTGCCTGAGCAAGGACAAGACGAGCCGGGTGGCGGTGGAGACGGCCGTGAAGACCGGCCTCGTCGTCCTGCTCGGCGAGATCACGACCCGCGCGGCGCTCGACTACCCGAAGATCGTCCGGCGCACCGTCGAGCGGATCGGCTATCTCGACGGCTCGATGGGCTTCGACGCCAAGAGTTGCGGCGTGCTGGTCGCGGTCGAGCAGCAGTCGCTCGAGATCGCCATGGGCGTCGATTCCAACACCACCAAGGAGCAGGGCGCGGGCGATCAGGGAATGATGTTCGGGTACGCCTGCGACGAGACGCCGGAGCTGATGCCGCTGCCGATCGCGCTCGCGCACCGGCTCACCCGCAGGCTGGCCGACTGCCGGAGGGGGGAAATGCCCTTCCTGCGGCCCGACGGCAAGAGCCAGGTCTCGGTCGAGTATCGGGGCGGCCGCGCCCACAAAGTCCACGCCGTGGTCATCGCGGCGCAGCACGACGAGTCGATCGACGAGGGGCATCTGCGCGACGCGATCAACGCCGAGGTGATCGACAAGATCGTGCCGCCGGAATTGCGCGCTCCGGAGATGAGGCGCTGGGTGAACGCCACCGGCCGCTTCGTCATCGGCGGACCGCAGGGCGACTCCGGGGTCACGGGTCGCAAGATCATCGTCGACACCTACGGCGGCATGGGCCACCACGGCGGCGGCGCCTTCAGCGGGAAGGACCCTTCCAAGGTGGATCGTTCGGCCGCCTACGCCGCGCGGTGGGTGGCGAAGAACGTAGTCGCTGCCGGCCTCGCCCGCCGCTGCGAGGTGCAGGTGGCGTACGCCATCGGCGTCGCGGAGCCGGTGAGCATCATGGTGGAAACCTTCGGCACCAACGCGGTGCCCGAGGAGCGCATCGAGCGCGCGGTCCGCGACACCTTCTCCTTGAAACCGGCGGCAATCATCCGGGACCTCGATCTGCTCCGCCCCATTTTCGAGAAGACCGCCGCGTACGGCCACTTCGGTCGTAGCGAGCCGGAGTTCACCTGGGAGCGCACCGACCGCTCCGAGGCGCTGCGCTCGGCCGCCGGGCTGAAGGGCTCCGTCGCCCGCGCCAGCTGAAACCGCCCTTTCAAAATCCGAGGATCTTCGATGGCCGTCGCCAAGATGAAGCGTCCGCACGACGTGAAGGACCCGAAGCTCGCTGCGAAGGGCCACGGCCGCATCGAATGGTCGTCGCGCTCGATGCCCGTCCTCGCCAGCATCGCGGATCGCTTCCGCAAGCAGAAGCCCTTGAAGGGCGTGCGCGTGTCGGCCTGCCTGCACGTGACGAGCGAGACCGCCCACCTCATGCAGACCCTCCAGGCAGGAGGAGCGGACATCACCCTCTGCGCGTCGAATCCGCTCTCCACGCAGGACGACGTCGCCGCCGCGCTGGTCGAGGAAGGCGTGAGCGTCTTCGCCATCAAGGGCGAGGATCGCAAGACCTACTTCAGCCACATCGAAGCGGCCCTCGATCACCGGCCGCAGATGACGATGGACGACGGCTGCGACCTCGTCAGCCAGCTTCACTCCGCGCGGCGCGATCTCTTGCAGAACGTGATCGGCGGCACGGAGGAGACGACCACCGGCGTCATCCGCCTGCGGGCGATGGAGAAGAGCGGCACGCTCGCCTTCCCGGTCATCAGCGTGAACGACGCTTTGACGAAGCACATGTTCGACAACCGCTACGGGACGGGCCAGTCGACCATCGACGGAATCGTCCGCGCCACGAACCGCCTCCTCGCCGGGAGCGTCTTCGTGGTCCTCGGGTACGGCTGGTGCGGCCGGGGCCTCGCCATGCGCGCGAAGGGGATGGGGGCCGATGTGGTGGTGACGGAGATCGATCCGTTGAAGGGGTTGGAAGCGACCATGGACGGGTTCCGGGTGATGACGGGGCTCGAGGCGGCGAAGATCGGCGACTTCTTCTGCACGGTCACGGGCAATACCAGCGTCCTCGCCCAGCAGCACTTCGAGAAGATGAAGGACGGGGCGATCGTCGCGAACAGCGGGCACTTCAACGTCGAGATCGACATCGCGTGGCTGGAGAAGAACGCGAAGAAGCGGACGGTGCGCGAGTACGTGGACGAGTATGTGATGAAGAATGGGCATCGCATCGCCGTCCTGGGCGAGGGCCGGCTCATCAATCTCGCCGCAGCCGAGGGCCACCCCGCAAGCGTCATGGACATGAGCTTCGCGAACCAGGCGCTCGCCGCGGAGCACATGGCGAAGAACGGCAAGACGCTGGAAAACAAGGTGTATGCGGTGCCGCTTACGATCGATCGCGAGATCGCGCGCCTGAAATTGCGCTCGATGGGCGTCCGCATCGACAAGCTGACGCCAGAGCAAGAGAAGTATCTTGCATCGTGGGAGGAAGGGACGTAGGTGCACGGCCCTCATGCCGGTCTACCAGGCCATCGTGCTGGGCATCGTCCAGGGCCTCGCTGAATTCCTGCCCATCTCCTCCAGTGCCCACCTCATCCTGGTTCCCTGGGTGCTCGGATGGGACGATCCCGGGCTCGCCTTCGACGTCGCGCTGCACTGGGGCACGCTCTTCGCGGTCTTGATCGTCTTCTGGCGCGACTGGATCAAACTCGTCTCGGCGGGATTGAGATCGATCGCGGATCGGCAATTTCTCGGGACGGCCGAACGAAGGCTGTTCTGGGGCCTCGTCGTTGCGACGATCCCGGGCGCCATCGTCGGCAAGCTCCTCGGCGACTATGCCGAAGAGACCCTGCGCTCGCCGCTCCTCATCGCCGTCACCATGTCCTTGATGGGCGTCCTGCTCTGGGCCGCGGACAGCGCCGGCAAGAAGGACAGGCTCGCGGAGCAGATGCCCATGCCACACGCCATCGGCATCGGGGTCGCGCAGGCCCTGGCGCTCATCCCGGGCGTGTCCCGCTCGGGCTCCACCATCACCCTGGGCCTTGTTCTCGGCTACACGCGCGAGGCAATCGCGCGATTCACCTTCCTCTTGTCGACGCCCATCATCTTCGGCGCAGGTCTGCTCAAGTTCCCCAAGATGCTGCGCGAAATGCACAGCGGGACGTCGCCGGTCGGCTGGGACGGCCTCGCCGCCGGCTGCGTCGCCTCCGCAATAGTGGGCGCGCTCGTCATCAAGTGGCTCCTCGCCTATCTGCGGACGCGCACGTTCGCGGTCTTCGCCGTCTACCGCCTCGCCGTCGCGGCAGGCATCTTCGTGCTCTGGTTCTCGGGCAAGCGATGAAGCCGCGAGCGCCCTCCCTGCCGCAGATCCGGCGGGCGCTCTCGAGGCACGAGCCCCGGCCGCTCAGGCCGCCGAACGTCGACTGGCGGATGGCGGCGGTGCTGGTGCCGCTCCTCCCCCGTCCCGACGGCGTGCACGTGCTCTTCACCGAACGCAGCAAGGAGCTTCGCGCCCACGGAGGGCAGGTCAGCTTTCCGGGCGGCGGGATCGAGCCGTCCGACGCGGGCCCGCGCGAGGCCGCGCTGCGCGAGTCGTTCGAGGAAGTCGGCCTTCGCGAGGAGCACGTCGAGATCATCGGACAACTCGACGACTGCCCCACCTTCGTGAGCGGGTTCGTCATCGCACCGATCGTAGGCGTCGTCGATCCGCTCGCCTTCACGGCGGCCGGTCGGTACCCGTGGACCCCGAGCCCCGCCGAGATCGCCGCGCTGCACGAGCTGCCTCTATCGGAGTTCCTCATCCCGGAAAAACGCCGGGTCGAGATGCGCGAGCGCGAGGGCGTCCCTTACGAGCTCACCTGGTACACGGTCGGCGGCACGGTGATCTGGGGCGCGACCGCGCGGATCTTGCGGCAACTCCTGGAGATGGCGGACGAGCCCATGGAGGGCGGCGCTTGAGCACGCACGCCGTGCTCCTCGCGGGCGGAAGCGGGACGCGCTTCTGGCCGCTCTCGCGCGCCCTTTGTCCCAAGCAATTCCTGACGCTCGTCAGTGATCGGACGCTGATTGCCGATACGTTCGCGCGCATCGAGGAGCTTGCTTCCGCGGACCGTACCTGGGTGGTGTGCGGGCGCGACCATGCCGCGCTGGTCCGCGAGTCGCTGCCCCAGCTCGCGGCTTCGCATCTGATCATCGAGCCCGCCGCGCGGAACACTGCTCCCGCGATCGGGCTCGCCGCGGTGGAGATCTCGCGCTCCGACCCGGCGGCGACGCTGATGGTCCTTCCGAGCGATCACCACATCGCGCAGCCCGCCGCATTCCGGGACGCGCTGCGCACGGCGGTCCGGGTCGCCCAGGGCGGCGATCTCGTGACGCTCGGCATTCCGCCGACGCGTCCGGAGACCGGGTACGGCTACTTGCGCCGGGGCGAGTCGCGCTCGCCGGGCGTCTACGCCGTCGACGCGTTCGTGGAGAAACCGGACGCCGCAACGGCGCAGAAGTACCTGCGCGAGCCCGCCTACTCCTGGAACGCGGGCATCTTCGTCTTCCGCGCCGACGCGCTGCTCGAGGCGATCCGCGAGCACCTTCCGGCGCTGCACGAGGCCCTCACCCGCATCGCCGCCGATCCGGCCGCCCTCGCCGAGGTGTTTCCCCGGGTCCCGTCGATCAGCATCGACTACGGCGTGCTGGAGAAGGCCCGCCGCATCGCGCTCGTCGATCCCGGTCCCATCGGCTGGAGCGACGTCGGCTCCTTCGCGGCGCTGTCGGAAGTCCGCCCCCTCGACGGACGGGGCAACGCGCTCTCCGGAGACGCCCTCGCCATCGACTCCGACGGCTGCGTCCTTCTGAGCGAGGGCGGCCGCCTCGTCGCGGCGGTTGGTCTTCACGACCTCTGCGTCATCGACGCAGGCGACGCAGTCCTGGTCGTCCCGAAGGACCGCTCGCAGGACGTGCGCAAGGTCGTCGACGAGCTCCGCGCGAGAGGCCGTCCCGACAAGACGTAAGGACGGCTTCTCGAATTGCTGCCGAGACCCAGCGGAGATCACGCCGGTGCGCGGGCGAAACTAGCCGTGCTCCTCGACCGGGAAGATCTCGTCCGCCACGAGCCCGTGCGCGTCGCGGTGGACCGCGGCCGC
>JBJMQD010000349.1:0-13049 GCA_045802855.1 Myxococcales bacterium
CTTCGCCGCCTGCGGCAAGCCTCGCCTCTTCTTCGGCGTCTCCAGCGGAAACATGGACGCGATGGTCAACCACTACACGGCGGCGCGGAAGCGGCGCGCTTCCGACGCGTACACGCCGGACGGCGCGGCCGGCCGCCGCCCGGACTACGCGGCCGCGGTCTACGCGAGGAAGGTGAAGAAGCTGTTCCCGGACGTCCCGGTGGTGCTGGGGGGGGTAGAGGCTTCGCTGCGGAGGCTCGCGCATTACGACTACTGGAGCGACCGGGTCCGCCGCTCGATCCTGCTCGACTGCCCAGCCGATCTCCTCGTCTACGGCATGGGAGAGAAGGCGGTCCTGGAGATCGCCCGCCGGCTCGCGTCGGGCGAGGACGTCTGCGGGCTGACGGACATCCCCGGCACCGCGGTCCGGTTCAAGGACGACGATTCGTTCCGGGCGCTCGTGGGCGAGCGCGATCGCGAGGAGCTGCGGCTTCCCGCCTACGAGGAGATCTGCGCCGACAAGAAGGTCTACGCGGAGTTCTCGCGGCTCTACCATCTCGAGCACAACCCGGACAACGCGCGCATCCTCGTGCAGAAGCACGGCGGGCAACTCGTCTACCTGAACCCGCCGGCGCCGCCGCCCTCGACCGATCAGATCGACGCCGAATACGAGCTCCCCTTCACGCGCCTGCCGCATCCGATGTACGGCGAGGCGCGGATCCCGGCGTGGGAGCAGATCCGCTTCAGCGTGACCATCATGCGGGGCTGCGCCGCGGGCTGCAGCTTCTGCTGCATCACCGAGCACCAGGGCCGCGACGTCGTCTCGCGAAGCGAAGCGAGCGTGTTGCGGGAAATCGAGTCGCTCAAGGAAGTGCCGGGCTGGACCGGGGTGGTGAGCGACCTCGGCGGCGCCACTGCGAACCTCTGGCACATGACCTGTACCGACGAGGAGTGGCACAAGGTCTGCCGCCGCGCCTCGTGCGTGTATCCGAGCGTTTGCGAGAAATTTGGAACCGATCACGCGCCGCTCATCCAGCTCATGCGCAAGGCGCGCGCGCTTCCGGGAGTGAAGCGCGCCTTCGTGGCGAGCGGAATCCGCTACGACGTCGCCTTCGCCGACGAGAAGCACGGCGACGAGTACATCCGCGAGCTGGTCGCGAACCACGTCGGTGGACATCTGAAGATCGCGCCCGAGCACATCTCGCCCGGCGTCGTGCGGGTGATGAAGAAGCCGGGGAAGGAGCAGTTCGTCCGGTTCAAGGAGCTGTTCGAGCGGTACAGCGACGAGGCGGGCAAGGAGCAGTACCTTGTCCCCTATTTCATCTCCGGCCATCCCGGCTGCGAGGTGAAGGACATGGTCGAGCTGTCGGATTACCTGGCCGAGAACGGCTGGCGCCCGCAGCAGGTCCAGGACTTCACTCCGACCCCGATGACGCTCGCGACCGACATGTACTATTCGGGATACCACCCGAACACCGGAAAGCCCGTGCATGTCCCGAAGGACGCGGACGAGAAGGCGATGCAGCGGGCGCTCTTGCAGCCGCACCTTCCCGAGTTCCGCGCGCTGGCTGCTCACGGCCGGCGCATGGCCGGGGCCCCGTCGCCGCCCAAGCGGAAGGGGCCGGGTCGCGGTCCCGCCAAGGTCCAGCCGAGCGATTCGTTCGAAGAGTAGGCCGCGGCGGTAGCGGGCATCGCCGCGGCGTCCTTCAGACGGCCGCCTCGCCCCTCTCGCCGGTGCGCACGCGCACCGCTTCCTCGACCGCGAGCACGAAGATCTTTCCGTCGCCCACGGAGCCCGTGCGTGCGGCGGCCTCGATGGCCCTGAGGACCTTGGGCACCATCTCGTCAGCCACCACGATCTCGACTTTGATCTTGGGCACGAGATCGACGACGTACTCGGCACCGCGATACAGCTCGGTGTGGCCGCGCTGCCGGCCCATTCCCTGCACCTGGGACAGCGTCATGCCGGTCGTGCCGGTGTCGACAATGGCTTGCTTCACCGCATCCAGCGTGTGGGGTTTGATGATCGCTTTGATCAGTTTCACGTTAGGCCTCGGTTTGTGATCAGGTCGCGGCAGTCCGCCGAGGGTGCAAGGGCAGTACCACCCAGCATCGGGGGAAGCGGTTCACTCGGTCAGGCGCCCCGGCGAGCGCCGTTCCGGGCTCCCTCATCGTCGCCGAAAATGTCGGACGCAGTTTTTGCCGCCCCATTTTTGTAGCGCGCGGCGGGATCCGAACCGCGGTTGACCACCCGCCTGCGGCGAAACGCGAAGGCCTTCTACGAGTGGCGCGGGAGAACGACCTTCGTCCGTCTCGGACGGCGTGGCACGGAATCGTAGGGTGCTCTCAAATCACCAGCGATTTTGTCGGATCGGGCCGAGCCGATCCGAGCAGGTTCTAGGACCGGGGCCAGGCGCGGTCGAGGATGGAACGCACATCGACCGCTGCCGGCAGCGTCCCGAAAGCGCGGCCCCAGTCGCCGGCAAGCCGCGAGGTACAGAAGGCGTCCGCGACTGGCTTCGGCGCGTGCATGACGAGCAGCGACCCTTGCAGCGCGACCGCGAGCCCCTCGACCAGCCTGCGCGCCCCCGCTTCCTCCGGGCGGGCGAGAAGCGCCTGCACGGAATCGACGTGCGCGTCGAGGCGGCGATCGGCGCCTCGCGATTTGCGAAGCTCGGCGAGGAGCGCCTCAGACGCTTCCGGCTCCTTGGCGAGTGCGCGCAAGACGTCGAGGCAGATGACGTTTCCCGAACCTTCCCAGATCGAGTTCAAGGGCGCCTCGCGGTATAGGCGCGGCATCCCGCTCTCCTCGACGTAGCCGTTCCCGCCCAGGCATTCGAGGGCCTCCGCGACGACCGCGGGCGTCCGCTTGCAGAGCCAGTACTTCGCCACGGCGGTGGCGATGCGGCGGAAGGCCGACTCGGCCGGCCTGTCGAACGAGCCGGCGATCCGCAAGGCGAGGGAAGTGGCGGCCTCGGATTCGACGGCGAGATCGGCGAGCACGTTGCGCATGAGCGCCTGTTCGACGAGGCGCTTCCCGAAGGCGGACCTGTACGTGCAGTGGTGCATCGCCTGCGCGACGGCCATCCGCATGCCGGCGGCGCCGCCCAGGGCGCAATCGAGACGGGTGTGCGTGACCATCTCCAGGATGGCCGGCACGCCGCGGCCTTCCTCGCCGACGAGGTGCGCGAAGGCGGAGTCGAATTCCACCTCGCTCGAGGCGTTGCTCCGGTTTCCGAGCTTGTCCTTGAGGCGCTGCAGGTGGAAGGCGTTCTTCGTCCCGTCGGGCAACAGGCGCGGCAGGAGGAAGCAGGAGAGCCCCTTCGGCGCCTGCGCGAGGACGAGGAAGGCGTCGCTCATCGGCGCCGAGCAGAACCACTTGTGCCCGGTGAGCCGGTAGCCGCCGCCTGCCGGCTCCGCGCGGGTCGTGTTCGCCCGCACGTCCGACCCGCCCTGCTTTTCGGTCATCGCCATGCCGACGAGCGCGCTCTTCTTCCCGGAAAGCAGCCGGGGCTCGTACTGCCCGCTTGCGACCCGCGGCTCCCATTCGCGCGAAAGCTCCGGCGTCCGCCGCAGCGCCGGAACGCAGGAGTAGGTCATCGAGATGGGGCATCCGTGGCCCGCCTCGTTCTGCGAGTCGAGCATCATCAGCACCGCCCGGGCGGCGTGGACGCCTGCGCGCGATTCCTGCCAGGGCAGGGCGTGGATCCCGCGACCGACGGCGTTTCCGAGGAGAGCGTGCCAGGCGGGATGGAACTCGACCTCGTCGATCCGGTTCCCGTAGCGGTCATGGGTGCGGAGCCGGGGAGGGAAGTCGTTCGCGTCGGCGCCGAGGCGCTGCGCCTCCGCGGTTCCGAGCCAGGCGCCGAGAGAGATCGCCCGCTCGCGCGCCCATCCGGCTCCCTCGCGTTCCATCGCTTCTTGCAGCGCCAGATCGGACTGGAACGGGTTCCAGCCGGCGAGCGGCGGTGGCTGATTCGCGACCTCGTGTGCGGGCATCGAGGTCGATTCTAGCTCTTACGCCGCTTCCCGGGGCCGCTCGCGCCGATACATCTCCGCCATCGTTTCGAGCGGCACGGGCCGGATCCGCGAGCCCATCCCCGCACAGCCGAACGCCTCGAAGCGGTCCTTGCAGAGTTGGCGCGCCGCCGCGACCGCCGCCTTGAGGAAGGAGCGGGGATCGAAGCCCGCTCGATCGCGGACGAGGGCGCGCCGGACGGCCCCTGTCATCGCTAGCCGGATGTCCGTGTCGATGTTGATCTTGCGTCCGCCGTTGCGGATGCCGCGACGGATCTCCTCGACCGGCACGCCAAAGGTCTCCTTCATCTCGCCGCCGTTCTCCCGGATGACCGCGAGCCACTCCTGCGGCACCGAGGAGGATCCGTGCATGACCAGATGGGTGTCCGGGATGCGCTCGTGGATCGCGGAGATGCGATCGATGGCCAGCGTCTCGCCCGTGGGCCGCCGGGAGAATTTGTACGCCCCATGGGAAGTGCCGATCGCGATGGCGAGCGCGTCGACGCCCGTCTCGCGCACGAAGTCGCGCGCCTGATCCGGATCGGTGAGGAGCGCTTCGCGCGCGAGCGTGCCACGGGCGCCCGAGCCGTCTTCAGCGGCGGCGCGGCCGGTCTCGAGAGATCCCAGGCAACCGAGCTCTCCTTCCACCGAGACGCCGACCCCGTGCGCCATCTCCACCACGCGGCGCGTGACCTCCACGGTGTACGCATAGGAAGAGGGCGTCTTCATGTCCTCACGGAGCGAGCCGTCCATCATCACCGAGGTGAACCCGGACCGCAGCGATGCCGTGCACACCTCTGGCGACGCCCCGTGGTCCTGGTGAAGGACGATGGGAACCGACGGCCACGCCTCGACGGCAGCGAGCACGAGATGGCGCAGGAAGGGCTCGCCTGCGTACTGCCGCGCGCCCGCCGATGCCTGCAGGATCGCCGGGCTGTCCGTCTCTGCGGCGGCCTGCAGGATGGCCTGGATCTGCTCCATGTCGTTCACGTTGAAGGCGGGGACGCCGTACCCGTGCTCCGCCGCGTGATCGAGAACCTGCCTCAGCGAAACCAATGGCATGAATGCTCCTTGATTGAGTTTTGCGAATTACCGCAACACGCGCCGCTCAGATCGAACGGTGCCTGCGATCCATGAGCTGCAGGATCATCGGAGTGAGGATGAGCTGCATGGCGATCTCCATCTTTCCGCCCGGCACCACGATGCAGTTCGCCCGCGACATGAACGAGTCGTGGATCATCGAGAGCAGATAAGGGAAATCGATCCCTTTCGGATCGCGGAACCGGATGACGACGAAGCTCTCGTCCGGCGAGGGGATGAAGCGGGCGATGAACGGGTTCGACGTGTCCACCGTCGGGACCCGCTGGAAGTTGACGTGGGTGCGCGAGAACTGCGGGCAGATGTAGCGCACGTAGTCCGGCATGCGGCGCAGGATCGTGTCGACAACCGCCTCGACCGAGTAGCTCCGCATCGAGCGGTCGCGATGGATCTTCTGGATCCATTCGAGGTTGATGATGGGGACGACGCCGATGACCAGATCGGCGTGGCGCGCGACGTCGATCTCGCCTTCGGCGATCGCACCGTGCAGGCCCTCGTAGAAGAGGAGATCGGTGCCCGCGGAGAGGTCCTGCCAGGCCGTGAAGGTTCCCGGCTTCTGGTGCGAAGCGGCGGCCTCCTCCTCGTCGTGAAGGTACTTTCGAGAGCGGCCGCGGCCCGTTTCGCCGTATGCTTTGAACAGCTGCTCCAGCTCGGAGAAGAGGTTCGCCTCCGGCCCGAAGTGGGAGAGGGTGCGGCCGGTCTTCTGCGCCTCGGCGATCCGCTCGCGCATCTCCGCGCGGTCGTACCGGTGGAAGGCGTCGCCCTCGACGAGCGCGGCGGCGATCTTCTCGCGCCGGAAGATGTGCTGGAACGTCTTCGTGACGGTGGTCGTGCCGGCGCCCGAGGACCCGGTGACCGCGATGACGGGGTGCTTGGCTGACATGGTTCGCTCCTCGAAGATCAGGCGCCGCGGAAGAGCGAGCGGACGTGGAAGAGCGGGTTCGTGTAGGGCTGGACGCGGCCGGCGTCGTGCTCCGCGTGATAGCGGACCAGGCGCTCGACCTCGCATCGCGATCCGAGAATCACCGGGACCCGCTCGTGGAGCGCGCGGGGCTCGACTTCGAGCAGCCGGGCGCGGCCGGTGGAGGCGGCTCCTCCGGCCTGCTCCACGATCATCGCCATCGGCGAGGCCTCGTAGAGCAGGCGCAAGCGGCCGGGACGCGCCGGCTCCTTGGTGTCGCGCGGATACATGAAGAGGCCGCCGCGGACCAGGATCCGGTGCACCTCCGCCACGAGAGAGGCGATCCAGCGCATGTTGAAATCCGCCTTGCGCGGGCCGCTGCGCCCCTGCAGGCACTCCTCGATGTAGACGCGCACGGGCGGCTCCCAGAAGCGCTCGTTCGAGGCGTTGACCGCGAACTCGCGCGTTTCCTCGGGGATGCGGAGGTCTCGATGGGTGAGGATGAACTCACCGACCGCGGGGTCGAGCGTGAACCCGTGCACGCCGTGGCCGAGCGTGAGCACCAGCATCGTCGAAGGCCCGTAGAGCGCGTACCCCGCGCACACCTGCCGCGTGCCCGGTTGGAGGAAAGCGTCCAGGCCGGGAGCGCCGTCCCCCGCCGGCCGCCGCAGAACGGAGAAGATGGTGCCGACCGTGATGTTCACGTCGAGGTTCGAGGAGCCGTCGAGCGGGTCGAAGACGAGGAGGTGCTCGCCGCGCGGATGGCAGAGGGGAATGGAATGCGGCGCATCCATCTCCTCGGACACCATCCCGGCGAGATGCCCTCCCCATTCGCAGGCGGCGATGAGGATCTCGTTGGCGAGGACGTCGAGGTTCTTCTGCCGCTCGCCCTGGCCGTTCTCGGTGCCGGTATCGCCGAGCGCGCCCGCAAGCGCGCCGCGCGACGAGAGCATGGAGATTTCCTTGATGGCGGACGCGACGTCGAGGAGCAGCCTCCCGAGGCCGTCCCGCAGGGACGACGCCGCGCGCTCGTCCTCGATGAGGAACCTCGCAAGCGTGGTGCGGTCCTTCATGCGGATCCCTCCCCTTGCGCGAAGACCCTGCTCGCCCGCAGGTCTTCCGCCTCGATCGTCATGAGATCTTCGCGGGTCGCCGCGCCGGTGCGTCCGAACAGTCTCTTCGCGTGGCGCAGCCGCGCCCGGTCGAGCGCGTTGCGGATGGAGCGCGCGTTGGCGAAGCGGGGTTGCAGGCTGCGGAGCGCGATGTACTCGCGCATCGCCTCGCGCGCCGGAGGGCTGAGTGCGTACTTCATGCCCGCGGCCATCAGGTCCGCGATCGCGAGCAGCTCCGTGGGAGCGTAGTCGGGGAAATCGAGGTGATGCGCGATCCGGGAGGAGAGACCCGGGTTCGAGCCGAAGAACCGCTCCATCCGGTCCTTGTAGCCGGCGAGGATGACGACGAGGTCGTCGCGGCGGCCCTCCATGACTTGCAGGAGGACCTCGATCGCTTCCTGCCCGTAGTCGCGCTCGTTCTCCGGCCGGTAGAGGTAATACGCCTCGTCGATGAAGAGGACGCCTCCCATCGCGCGCTTCAAGACTTCCTTCGTCTTCGGCGCGGTGTGGCCGATCCATTGCCCGACCAGATCGTCGCGAGTCACCGAGACGACCTGGGGCTTGCGGACGTACCCGAGGCGGTGGAGCACTTCCGCCATGCGCAGCGCCACGGTGGTCTTGCCGGTCCCGGGATTTCCGGTGAAGCACATGTGCAACGAGGGCGGTCCGGCGGCGATCCCGAGGCGCGCGCGGGCGCGGTCGACGAGGAGCAACGCGGCGATCTCGCGCAGGCGCAACTTGACCGGCGCGAGGCCGATCAACTCGCGCTCGAGGGACTCGAGTACCTCCTCCACGCTCGATTCGGCATGGATCGCATTCAGGTCCACCGCGCTTCCGTCTGGAACGGCAAGCCGCGGCCCTGCGTCGCCGCTCAAGGCAGCCTCGAAGGCCCGGGCCTGCGCGCGCGCAAGGCATACCCGACGCGGCGCCCCTCGCCTTCCTCGCGAGCGAGCTCGAATCCGGGCTCCACCGCCGGCCGCTGGACGAGGAAGGAGAGCCGCACGGTCTCCCATCCGCGGGTCGAGTCGAAGGCGTTCACCTTCACGTAACGGCTGGGATGCGCCGCGCGGCAGGCCTTCAATTCCCGCATCGCCTCGCCGACGTCGCGGAGGTCGAAGAGCGGCTGGCCCCACATCTCCCAGTAGACGTTGCGCGGGTGCGGATCGTCGGTGTGCTCGACCGATACCGCCCAGCCGCGGCCGACGGCATACGCGACCTGCCGGCGGATTTGATCGTCGGTGAGGTCGGGAAGGAACGAGAAGGTGCCTTGGGTGATGCGCATGTATCGATCTCTCTTCTGCCGCGACGCCGCGGCCGAACGGGGGTTGCTACGCGGCGCTCGGGGTGGCGACGAAATCGACGGTGTCCGTCGAGGCGTAATCGAAGGTGACGTCCTTCCAGGTCTCGAGGGCAGCGCGGAGCGGCGCGCAGCCTTTTGCGGCGTCCGCGAGGATCTGCGGACCTTCGTTCCAGATGTCGCGTCCTTCGTTCCGCGCGAGGACCATCGCTTCCAGCGCCACGCGGTTCGCCGTGGCGCCCGGCTGCACTCCCATCGGGTGGCCGATGGTCCCACCGCCGAACTGGAGGACCACGTCCTCGCCGAGATACGTGAGGAGCTGGTGCATCTGGCCGGCGTGGATCCCGCCGGACGCGACCGGCATCACCTTGCGCAGCCCGGCCCAGTCCTGATCGAAGAAGAGGCCGTGCTGGAGGTTCTCGCTCGTCACCGGCTCGCGGAGCGTGTCGTAGACGCCGGCCGTCACCTTCGGATCGCCCTCGAGCTTTCCCACCACCGTGCCGGCGTGGATGTGATCGACCCCGGCGAGGCGCATCCACTTGGAGATCACCCGGAAGGCGACGCCGTGGTTCTTCTGCCTGCTGTACGTGGAATGGCCCGCGCGGTGGAGGTGCAGGATCATGTCGTTCTTGCGCGCCCACCGCGCCATGGACTGGATGGCGGTGTAGCCGATGACGAGGTCGATCATCACGATGCAGGAGCCGAGCTCCTTGGCGAGCTCGGCCCGCTCGTAGACGTCCTCCATCGTCGCCGCGGTCACGTTGAGGTAGTGCCCCTTCACCTCGCCGGTCACCGCCTGGGCCTTGTTCACCGCTTCCGTCGCGAACAGGAAGCGATCGCGCCAGTGCATGAAGGGCTGGGAATTGATGTTCTCGTCGTCCTTCATGAAGTCGAGACCGCCGGCAAGGCCCTCGTAGACGACGCGCCCGTAGTTCTTTCCCGAGAGCCCGAGCTTCGGCTTGACCGTCGCGCCGAGGAGCGGCCGCCCGAACTTGTCGAGCCGCTCGCGCTCGACCACGATCCCCGTCGGCGGACCCTGGAAGGTCTTCACGTACGCGACCGGGATCCGCATGTCCTCGAGCCGGAGCGCGCGCAGGGGCTTGAAGCCGAAGACGTTGCCGATGATGGAGGCAGTCAGGTTGGCGATCGAGCCTTCCTCGAACAGCGCCAGGTCGTAGGCGACGTAGGCGAAGTACTGCTGTGGGCTGGGGGTGCCAGGGCCGGTGCCGGGCACGAGCTCCAGTCGATAGGCCTTCGCCCGGTACGCGTCGCAGGCCGTGAGCCGATCGGTCCACACCACCGTCCAGGTGGCCGTGGACGACTCGCCGGCAACCGCGGCGGCGGCTTCCTCGGGATCGACGCCCTCTTGCGGCGTGATGCGGAAGACCGCCAGCACGTCCGTCGGCGCCGGGAGGTAATCCGGCTCCCAGTATCCCATCGCCTTGTACGGGATGACGCCCGATCGGTAGCGGTCAGCGGTAGGCAACGGCACGGCGGCCCCATTCCCGATCTTGGCAGCGGTCATGGGCGCGACAGTACGGAAACGCTTGCATCAACACTAATCAGCGCGGGTTGCAGCTTGCATCAGCATTGTTGATGATGGAACGATGCGCGACGTCACCGTCCGCCAGCTGCAGATCCTCGCGGCGGTGGCGAAGCATCTCTCCTTCACCCGCGCCGCCGGCGAGCTGCGGATGACCCAGCCCGGCGTCTCGATGCAGGTGCAGGCGCTCGAGAAGCTCGCTCGTCTGCCTCTCTTCGAAAGGGCAGGGAGGGAGGTGACGCTCACCTCTGCGGGAGCGGAGGTGCTCGGGTTCGCGCAGGCCGTGCTCCGGTTGCTCGACGACGCGGAGGATGCGCTCGCGGCGCTGCGCGGGCTCAAGGCGGGGCGCATCGCCATCGCCGTGGTGAGCACCGCCAAGTACTTCGCGCCCAAGCTCCTCTCGCTGTTCGCGCGGCGGCATCCGGAGATCGAGCTCAAGCTGGTGGTGAACAATCGCGACGCCGTCGTGCAGCTCGTCGTCGCAAACGAAGTCGACCTGGCCTTGATGGGCACGCCTCCGCGCGAGCTCGAGACCACCGCATTCCGGTTCGCGAAGCACCCGCTCGTGATCATCGCAGCGCCGACACATCCGCTTGCCGGTCGGGCGCGCGTCCCCGCGAGCGCTCTCGAGCGCGAGACCTTCCTCGTCCGCGAGCCCGGATCCGGCACCCGCGCCGCCATGGAGCGCTTCTTCGCCGCGCACGGCGTGCTTCCCGCCGCCACCACGGAGATCTCGAGCAACGAGACCATCAAGCAGGCGGTGATGGCGGAGATGGGCCTCGGCTTCATCTCGCAGCACGCCATCGGCCTCGAGCTGTCCGCGGGTCAGCTCGTGCGGCTGGACGTCGAGGGCCTTCCGGTGGTGCGGAACTGGAACGTCGTCCACCGCACCGGCAAGCGGCTCTCACCGGCGGCGCAGGCTTTCAAGCGGTTCGTGCTGCGCGAGGGCCGCGCATTCCTCGCGGCGTGGCCGGGAGGCGAGGCGCGCTGACGCCGAATCACGAGTCGGAACGGCCATTTCCGGCCCGGACGGACATGCTTTGGGCGTGGACGATGTCCGGTATACGATAAGCGTCCTCCGCACCGACAACCTGACGTTTCCTGAAGCTGGAGCGATCTTGAAATCGCACTCGAACCATGTGTGCCCGGGGATGCTCGGGCGAGGCGCTGCGATCCCCTTCGTGGCGCTCGTTTCCGGGCTTCTCGGCTGCGGCGGAAGCACGGGGCCAAAGCCGCCTCTTTCGCCCGCCATCTCGAGCTTCTCGGCAACGCCAGGGACGATCACCTCGGGACAAGCAACGACGCTCCGATGGTCCGTGAGCTTTGCCGACACCGTTACCGTGTCGGACGGGGTCGGGGCGGTCAACGGAAGCAGTGTCCAGGTATCTCCGCTCACCTCGACCACCTACACGTTGACGGCGGCGAATGCGTCTGGCGCCATCACCGCGAACGCGAGCGTCACCGTCGTCGCCGCGCCGCGGGCCCCGGTCATCTCCACCAGGGCGAACGTCACCGCAGGCGCATCGGGCATCGCCGCGACGGTTCCCGCGCAGGACGGGAACACCTTTCTGTGGACGATCGCGGGAGGCGTTTTCGGGAGCGGCGCGACCTCGGCCAGCGGAACGGCCGTCACCTATTCCGCTCCGGCGGTGGGCGTCGTTTCCCTCTCCTGCACGGCCATGAACGGGGCCGGAACCGTCTCGCAGGCGGGAACGGCCAGCGTGAACGTCGTCCCCCCGCCGGGGATTGCAAGCTTCGTCCCCGACAGATCCGCGGTGACGGCCGGCCGGGCAACTCGTCTCACCGCCGTCTTCACCGGTGGGACGGGTGCAATCGACCAGGGGATCGGAGCGGTGGCGAGCGACGTGCCCGCGAGCACGGCCATCCTGACGACCGAGGTGACGTTCACGCTCAGCGTCACCAACGCGGCTGGCGACGCGGTGACCGCGAAGACGACGGTGGCTGTCGTTCCGGCTCCTGTCATCGCGAGCTTCCAGACTGCCGCGCAAACGCCGATCCTCGCCGGTTCGGCGACGACGCTGACCGCGGTCTTCACGGGTGGCACCGGAGTCGTCGACCACTTTGTCGGTGAGATCTCTTCGGGTGTCGCCGCGAGCACTGGACCGGTGACGGCCACGACGACGTTCACGCTGGTGGTGATGAATCCAGCAGGGGACAGCATCGCGGCCAGCGCCGCTCCGGTCGTCGTCCAGGAGCCGGGAACCTTCCTGCCGACGGCCGTGGAGACCGTCGCGAGCCCGAGGGTGCAGCACACCGCGACGGAGTTGCAGAGCGGCAAGGTTCTTTTCGCCGGAGGAGACATCGGTGGAGGGTTCGCCGGCAGCACGGCGGAGCTCTACGATTTCAACCAAGGGCAATTCAGCAGCACGGGCAATCTCGTCGCTGCAAGGTTCGCGCACGCGGCAACGCTGCTGCCGAATGGGACCGTTCTTCTCGCCGGCGGCCTCGCGAACGCCAACACCTCTCTCGCGAGCGCAGAGTTGTACGATCCGGCGACCGGCACCTTCTCGGCGACGGGGTCCATGGGCACCGCGAGATCCTTCGCGACCGCAACGCTCCTCGCTGACGGCAGCGTGCTCCTCGCGGGAGGAAACAGCGGGACCGCGGCAGGCGACATGGCCCTCGCAACGGCCGAGCTGTTCGATCCGTCGACCGGGAGCTTCACCCCGACGGGATCGATGGGATCGGCAAGGCATTCGCACATCGCAATGCTATTGGACAACGGTCTGGTCCTCATCGCAGGAGGATTGGGGCCCGCGCAGGCCGGTCCGGCTTTTCTCGATGGCGCCGAGCTGTACGATCCGTCGACGGGAACCTTCGCTCCTACTTCGGCATTGTCTTTCAAGAGAGCTCATGCGAGCGCGACCAGGCTCGTGAACGGCACCGTCCTCGTTGCGGGAGGAGACGACGGGACCGGCTTTCCCGCCGTCGCGGAGCTCTACGATCGATTTGCTGGGGCCTTCACGCTGGTGGGGCCGTTGAACGTGCCGAGAGCGGAGCACACGGCGACGTTGCTTTTCGACGGACGGGTGCTGATCGCCGGAGGAGCGAACGACACCGGCAATCTCACCTCGGCCGAGA
>JBJMQD010000185.1:0-5805 GCA_045802855.1 Myxococcales bacterium
CGGCATCATCCAGTCGAGCACCGCCAGGCGGGGCGCGTCCTCGCGCAGCAGCGACTCGAGCGCCTGCTGCCCGTCGCTCACCACCTGGACTTCGTACCCCCAGCCCGTCAGCGTCGCCTCGAGGGCGCGGCGGGAAACGGCGTCGTCGTCGGCGATGAGCACGACCATGGAACGCCTTTCTGTCCGGACTCCGCCCCATATTCTACCGGGTACGGGTATTCTGTTCGCATTTCGCGGACCCTGGCGGTCGCGCAGACGCTCATGGGCCTTGCGGACGGGATGTTGGTCGAGGGGCTGATGTGCTGCCGTGTTGCCTGCAACCTCGTCCGCCATTTCCAGCTGACTCTAGACATTCGATCGGGCATTCGGAGCCGGGCAGCGGGCCTTCCGCGCATGGCGCCTCTGCCCCCGACGCGAAAGGAATCGCATGCCTGAGAGAGCTCCGGTGGTTCGCAGCATGCGCTGGGACGGCAAAGGCGATCTGCAGCCGCTCCTCACCCGCGAATGGCTGATCACGAACGGGCTCGGGGGATACGCCTCGGGCACCGTCGCCGGCGTCGCCACCCGGCGCTATCACGGGCTCCTCGTCGCGGCGCTCCCAGCGCCTCACGGCCGCACCATGTTCTTCAACCACCTGCGCGAGACGGTCCGGGGTCAGGACGGAGCGCAGTATTTCCTCGGCGGCGACGAGCGCCGGGGAGGCGAGCTTCTCGTGCCCGGCGCGGGGCTCCTCCAGGAGTTCCGCCTGGAAGACGGCCTACCGATCTGGCGCTACCGGCTGGGCGATACCGTGTTCGAGAAGATCGTCCACGTCGTGCACGGACAGAACACCGTCCAGGTCAGCTACCGCCTCGTCGAGGGCCAGGGGCCTTTGCGCCTGAAGATCTGGCCCCGCATGCATTTCCGCTTCCACGACGCCCCCGTGAGCACGGAGGTGGGTGGCCCCTACCAGCTCACCGCGATCGGCGATCGCTACGAGATCCGCGGGACCGGAGGCCTCCCGCCCTTGCGATTGCGGCTGGTAGGCGATCGCAAGGCGCTCACCCTCGAACCTCGCGTCGAGCGCGAGCTGCTCTACCGGATCGAGGAGAGCCGCGGCTACGAGCACGTGGGCGATCAATGGTCGCCCGGATTCGTCCGCTTCGACGTGGATCGCGGGCGTCCGGCGTCGATCATCGCCTCGACGGAGAGCTGGGGGGAGATCGAATCCATGTCGCCCGAAGGGGCGCTCCTGGCCGAGCGCGAACGGCGCTCCCGCGTTCTCGCGCTGGCTCCCCCTGCATTGCGGACCGGTCCCGCCGCGGAGCTGGTGCTGGCGGCGGACGGGTTCCTCATCGAGCCGGTGGGGCGCCCCGGAGAAGCCGCCCGGGCCCGCGCCTTGGGCGACGAGGCCCGCAGCGTGATCGCCGGCTACCACTGGTTCACCGACTGGGGCCGCGACACGATGATCAGCCTGGAAGGGCTAACCATTTCCACCGGGCGCGTGCGCGAGGCGGGCAACATCCTTCGCACCTTCGCCCATTACGTGCGCGACGGGCTCATCCCCAACATGTTCCCGGAGGGCCAGAACGAGGGCGTCTACCACACCGCTGACGCGACTCTCTGGTTCTTCCACGCGCTCGGGCGGTATCTGCGAGCGAGCGGCGATCGCTTCACCCTGCAGAAGCTCCTCCCGACCTTGCACGAGATCGTCCGGCGCCATTTGCAGGGGACGCGATTCGGCATCCACGTCGACCCCGCGGACGGGCTCCTCGCGCAGGGCGAGACCGGGTACCAGCTCACCTGGATGGACGCGAAGTACCGCGACTGGGTGGTCACCCCGCGGCGCGGGAAGGCCGTGGAGATCAACGCGCTCTGGTACAACGCGCTCCGCCTCCTCGAGCAGTGGTCGCGAGAAGAGAGCGACGCTTCCGGCTCCGCGGCGCTCGCCGAGCACGCCGACCGCGCCCGCGCCTCGTTCAACCGTCGCTTCTGGTGCGAGGCGAAGGGCCACCTCTACGACGTCGTGGACCAGGAAGGCGGGGGCGACGACGCGCAGTGCAGGCCCAACCAGATCTTCGCGCTCTCGCTCGACTATCCCGTCCTGGATCGGAACCGCTGGGCACCGGTGCTGGAGACGGTGGAGAAGCGGCTCCTCACGCCCGTGGGGCTGCGGTCGCTCTCCCGCGAGGACAAGGATTACAAGCCGAACTACCACGGCGATCTGCAGACGCGCGACGCCGCCTACCACCAGGGCACCGTCTGGAGCTGGCTCATCGGCCCCTTCCTCGACGCCTTCCTCCGCGTCCACCCGGAGGAGACGAAGGAAGCGCGCCGCTTCCTCGACGGGCTGTTCGACCATCTCGACGAGGCGTGCCTGGGAAACGTGAGCGAGGTGTTCGACGCGGAGGCGCCGTACGCGCCGCGGGGATGCATCGCGCAGGCATGGGGCGTCGCGGAGGTGTTGCGCAGCTACTTGCGCATCAGTAATCCCGGCGCTTGAGCAGGTAGTCGAGCCCGCCCGCGCGGAACCAGCGGTAACCGTACGGCTCGAGCGCGATCTTGTGCGCGGCGGAGCCCCGGCGCTCGCTGTGCGCCTCGGCGAACAGATTGACGAGGTTGTCCTCCTCGACCCGCACGGCGGCCTCGATCGGCTCGTCGGCGAGGTTGTGCAGGACGACCACCGCGTTGTTGCGCCATTCGTAGCGAATGCCGAGGACGCGCTTGTGCCCGGTGTCGAGCACGCGGAAGTCGCCCCAGCCGATCTCCGGACACTCCTTGCGCATGCGGATGATGCGCTCCGTCCAGTTGAGCAGCGAATCCGGATCGCGCCGCTGCACGGCGGCGTTGACGATCCGGTAGCTCCACGGTCCCTCTTCGATGACTGGGAGGATGGTCTTCTTCGATTTGGAGAAGCCACCGTGCGGCTCGGTCGACCATTGCATCGGAGTCCGGATGGCCTGCCGCTCCTCGAGGCGGAGGTCGTCGCCCATGCCGATCTCGTCGCCGTAGCGGATGACGGGCGTCGCGGGGAGGGTGAACATCAGGCTGATCGCCATCCGCAGCCGGCGCTGGTCGCCTTTCAGCATCGGCGGGAGCCGGCGGCGGATGCCGCGATCGTAGAGCTGCATCGACTTGTCCGGGCCGAACTCGGCGAACACCTTCGCGCGCTGCTCGTCGCTCAGCCGGCCCAGATCGAGCTCGTCGTTGTTGCGCAGGAAGATGCCCCACTGCGCCGACTGGGGCCTTTCCTTCGTGCGCTCCATCGCCTTCCCCAGGTCGGTCGCGTCACCCGCCGCCAGCGCGTAGAAGAGGTGCTGGTTCACCTGGAAGTTGAACATCATCTGCAGGCGCTCGCCGTATTCGCCGAAGTACTGGAGGTCGGTCTGCGGCCTGACGTTCGCCTCGGCGAGAAGGATGGCGTCGTCGCTGCGCCAGCTGAGGAACGCGCGCAGGTCGCGGAGCATGTCGTACTGCTCGCGCGGCTTCACGTTCGCGCCCTTCTTCCCGATCACGAAGGGCACCGCGTCCATGCGGAAGCCCGAGACGCCGAGCTGAAGCCAGAACCCCATGATGCGGCGGATTTCCGCCTGCACCTCGGGATTGGAAGTGTTGAGATCGGGCTGGAACTCGTAGAAGCGATGGAAGTACCACTCGCCGGACTGCGGATCTCGCGTCCAGGTCGACTTCTGCACCCCCGGGAAGACCATTCCCTTGTTCCAGTCCCGCGGCCGCTTCGCCGACCAGACGTACCAGTCGCGCTTGCGCGAGCCCTTCGCCGACCGCGCCTCCTGGAACCAGGGGTGCTCGTCGGAGGTGTGGTTCACCACCAGGTCCAAGATGACGCGAATGCCGCGCTGGTGCGCGGCCCGGGTGAACTCGACGAAGTCGCCCAGCGTCCCGTAGCGGGAGTCGACGTTGTAGTAATCGGTAATGTCGTAGCCGTCGTCGCGGTCCGGCGAGGGGAAGAACGGCATCAGCCAGAGCGCGGTGATGCCGAGACCCGCGAGGTAGTCGAGGCGCCGGGTGAGCCCGCGGAAGTCGCCCACCCCGTCGCCGTTGGCGTCGAGATAGGTGCGAACGTCGCAATTGTAGATGATGGCGTTCTTGTACCAGAGGTCGCTGATGACGTCGGGCTTGCGCTCGCGCATGCGAATCACTCTCATTTAACAAAGGCGCTGACACGCCAAGGCGTTTCGCGACGTCACTTGACCAACAGGGCACGGCGATGGGTCGATGGCGGCCAGGGCTTTCCGGCGCGTCGCTGATCGGCGAAATTGCCGATCGATGCCCGAATGGTACGAGACGTTCTTCGGCCCGCTCGCGCTCGAGTTCTGGGACAAGGCCGTCCCTCCATCGGCAACCGCGGAGGAGGTGGACTTCCTCGTTCGCAATCTCGCCATCGAGCCGCGGGCGCGGCTTCTCGATCTCCCCTGTGGACCCGGGCGGCACGCCCTTTTGCTCGCAGGCCGCGGCTACCGGGTGACCGGTATCGACATCGCGCAGGAAGCGATCGAGTCGGCCCGCGGCCGGGCGAGAGAGCTCGGCGTGGAGGCGGAATTCGTCGTCGGAGACATGCGCAATCCGCCCCCGGCCGCTCCCTACGACGGCGCGTACTGTCTGGGGAACAGCTTCGGGTACCTCTCGCACGAGGATACGAGACGATTCGTACGGAACGTCCTCCACGCCGTCCGTCCAGGTGGGCGTTGGATCATCGACACAGGCACCACGGCAGAGTCGCTGCTCGCGCATCTGCCGGAGGACCGGCGGCTCGAAGCGGGTGGCATCGTCTACAGCGTACGGAACTCCTACGACGCGCTGTCCGGCCGTCTGAACCAGGCCTGCGTCCTCGAGAAGGGCGAGGTGCGGCAGGAGGCCGAGGTGAGCTACGGCATCTACACGGTCGCGGAGCTGCACCGGCTGCTCTTTGCAGAGGGATGGAACGTCGAAGGCGCTTACGGGTCCCTCGACGGGCGGCCGTTCCAGCTGGGCGACCGGCGGCTGTTGCTGGTCGCCGGGCGGCGTTGACAGCGCAGGTGAGAGATCGGTTGACGGTCGCACCCGCGAGCGTTCTAATGCGCCCGCCTCATTGGGGCGTCGCCAAACGGTAAGGCAGCAGGCTCTGACCCTGCCATTTGTAGGTTCGATTCCTACCGCCCCAGCCACCTCCTCTTCTGCTACGTTCACGCCCCGTTTTTCCAGGAAAGGGCGCTGAACGTGTCCGAGGAGAGCCGAGGTCCGAGCAACTTCATCCGGCAGATCATCGACGCCGACCTTCTGTCAGGCAAGCACTCGCTCGTCGTCACCCGCTTCCCGCCCGAGCCGAACGGCTACCTCCACATCGGGCACGCCAAATCCATCTGCCTGAACTTCGGCATCGCCCGCGACTACCGCGGCCGCTGCCACCTGCGGATGGACGACACGAACCCGGCCAAGGAGGAGCAGGAATACGTCGAGTCCATCAAGGCCGACGTGCACTGGCTCGGGTTCGAGTGGGGGAAGCACTCGTACCACGCGGCCGATTACTTCGGTCAGCTCTACGAGTGGGCGGAGAAGCTGATTCGCGAAGGGAAGGCCTACGTCGACGACCAGACCGCGGAGGAGGTGCGGCGCACGCGAGGGACGCTGACGCAGCCCGGGACGCCATCGCCCTTCCGCGACCGCTCGCCCGAGGAGAACCTCGACCTCTTCCGGCGCATGCGCAAGGGCGAGTTCCCCGACGGCTCTCGGACGCTGCGGGCGAAGATCGACATGGCGTCGCCGAACGTGAACCTGCGCGACCCCGTGATGTACCGGATCCGCCGCGAGCATCACGATCGCACCGGC
>JBJMQD010000264.1:0-21561 GCA_045802855.1 Myxococcales bacterium
AGTCGAGCAGGATCGAGCGGCGGACCCGATCGCTCCAGTAGTCGTAGTGCGCGAGCCGGCGCAGCGATGCCTCGACCCCTCCGATGACCACCGGCACCGCGGGAAACAGCCTCTTCAGCCGGCGCGCGTAGACGGCGGTCGCGTAATCAGGACGGCGCCCCGGCTCGGCGTCCGGCGTATAGGCATCGGAGGGGCGGCGCTTCCGAGCGGCCGTGTAGTGGTTCACCATCGAGTCCATGTTCCCGCTCGACACGCCGAAGAAGAGGCGCGGCCGCCCGCAGGCGGAGAAGTCCTCCGCGAAGCTCGCCTCGTCCCAGCGCGGCTGCGACACGATCCCGACCCGGAACCCGTGGGAAGCGAGCAGCCGGCCGATCAGCGGCACACCGAAAGTCGGGTGATCGACATACGCATCGCCGTTCACCAGGACGACGTCGAGATCGTCCCATCCTCGCTGCCTCGCTTCCGCGAGGGTGGTGGGAAGGAACGCGCCCGCATCTTTCTGGCGCTTCCCAATCTGGACGAGTCCGGGCACGGCGCGCAGGTCTAACGCCCGCCCGCCCGTCGCACAATGGCCGCCGTCTTTTGCAGGGGCAGGACGGCTGATTCTGCTATCTTGCGCCGCGACCGATGGACGGCATGGACGACCGGCGCTCCCCTCCCCAGGACCCCTTCCGCAGCCGCCGCGCCCTCGAAGGCGACTGGGCGGACGGGCTTCCGGGGCCCGCGCACGCGCACGGATTGCCCGCGCCCGAGCCTCTCGGCTTGCCGCCGGAGGCAGAAGCGGCGCCGGAACCCACTGCTCCCATCGCCGCGGCGGAGCCCGCGGTCGAGGCTCCTGCCGACTGGGGCGCGGCAGCCGAGCCGCCTCCCGAAGCACCCGCCGAGACCACGCCTGCCGGCGCCGAGGAGGAGTTCCCGGTCACGCTGTCGGAGGCCGACGAGATCCACGAGGAGACGACGGCTCCGATCGACGTCGCGCCCTTCGCGGACAGCGGGCTCGACGTCGAGTCGATCGAGGTTGAGCCGGTGGACGCGGAAGCGGCGCTCGCGCAGATGGAAGCGGCGCCGTCGCACCTCGAGGCCGCTCCCGCCGAGGGGCGGATGGAAGCCGCCGCGACAGACATCCAGGCTGCGCCGGCGGAATTCGAGGCAGCGCAGCCGGACATCGAGGCTGCGCCGGCAGAACCCGAGGCAGCGCCCCCGGACATCGACGCCGTTCCTCCGCAGCTGGAGCCCTCCCAGGCGGAGCCTGCGCCGCCCGACGCGCAGGCCGCGGAGATCGACGTCCCTGTCGACATCGAGCCCATCCCGTCGGAGGCAGCGCGTTCCACCACCGGGGAAGCGGAAAATCCCTCCGCTGACTGGCTCGCGCATCCCGACGCCGCCGCCCCCGCGGACAACTGGGACCAGGCGACCTTCGTCAGCGAACCGACGACGGACATGGAAGCTGCATTCGCGGCTGTCGACGCGCCGCCGGGCGCGCCCGATCTGGAATCGGAAGTTCCACCCGCCCTCGCCGCCGACGATGCCTGGGGAGAAGCCACGGCAGCGGCAGCTTCCCCTTCGCCGGACGTCGAGCCCTGGGCGGTCCCGGTCGATACGCCTTGGGACGGATCGTCGCCCGTGTCCGCCGCCCCGGAGATCGCCAGGCCAAGCGAGGCCGGGGAGCTGACGGAGGAGCCGCCCGAGCCCGACTGGGCCCGCGACCGTCGCCAGATGGAAGCGCCGCGTACCGGAGGCGAGCTGACCGAGGAGCCGCCCGAGCCCGACTGGTCCAAGGAACGACGACCTGTGGAGACGCCGCCGGCAGCAAGCGAGCTGACGGAAGAGCCGCCCGAGCCCGAATGGGCGCACCGGCCGCGCGAGGTCTTCTCGCCCTTGCCGAGGGGAGCGACCCTGACCGACGACGAGGTTCCGCCGGAGGCGGCGGGCGGCGACCGGGCCACTCCTCCCCAGCTCGAGCTCGTCCGCGGTCCGGAGATGCTCGAGGACGCGGAAGATCTCCTCGTTCCCGTCGAAGTTACGCCCCCTCGAGGCGTGACGGCGGTCGAATCGGCACAGATGCTGGTGGTCCCCGGCGAGCAGCGCGTCGCCATCCATACCCGGGCCGGGCGGACGCGTCGCGGAACGGTGACCGATCTGGACCTCTCCCAGCCCCGCATCGCCCTCGAGCCGCAGGGCGGCGGAGCCACCGAGAACATCGAGCACTCCGACGTGAAGGCGATCTTCTTCATGCTGGCGCCGGGCGAGAAGGCGGAATCCGCCGGGGGCCAGGCAGTGCGCGTCACCTTCGCGGACGGCCGCACCATCGAGGGCCACAGGCAGGGAGACGAGTCGTCGCAAGGCTTCTTCCTCGTCCCTCTCGACGCGCAGAGGACGAATACGCGGCGCATCTACGTCGCGCGCGAGGCCATCTCGGAGCTGGTCGAGATTTAATGCAGGTACTTGTCCGACCCCCGCGACCCGCGGCGCGGCAGATCGTCGTCCTTGTCTTCGCGGACGACGCGAAGGTTCCGGGAACGCAGGCGGCGATCGATCCAGAAGACCCGCAGCCGTAGGAGGAGCTGCCGCGGCGTCCGTAGCCGGCCGCCAGCGAGGAGCGCGCCCGCGCCGAGCCCGAAGAGCTGCGGCAGGTACGGATGCCATCCGCGGAAGATCATGTAGAGGAGCGTGATCGCCGCCGAGATGGGAAGCAAAAGGCGCGCTTCGACCGGCACGAAGTAGAGGAAGATCCGGGCGGTCGGCAACGCCACCGCGAAGGCCGCGGCGAGGGCCTCGAGCACGGTCCAGTTGCCGTAATAGAAGCTGCTCGCGACCGCCGGAGAGAAGATCGCCACGACAGCGGTGGCGAGCGCGGCCAGGATCGAGCTCGCGAAGTAGAAGGTGACGAACCGTCTCGTCCCCCACATCGCCTCGAGCGAGCCGCCCATCATCCACAGGCCGAGACCCGCGAAGATGAGCATGAAGGGATCGGGGTTGAGGAACGTGTAGGTCGCGAGCGTCCAGATCCGCCACTCGCGGAGCCCGTCGGGGTTGAACGCGACGAGCCGCTCGATGGTCGCGCCGAACTGGCCGGAGAGCGGGACCAGGATCGACACGGCGACCGTCGCGACGATGAGCCACTTCACCGCCGGGGTGAACGGCGGAAGGCCGAATCCTCCCGTCTGCTGCGAGAAGCGTGGACCGCGCGGCACCTATGCTCCCTGCCTGGGCTTGTCCCGATAGAAGAGCGTGATCGTGACGCAGTGGAACTCCTTGTCGCTCGACTGCGTCACGGTCTTGTCGACGATCTCGACGTTCGGATTCTCGGTGATCCAGCGGGTGATTGTGTCGCCCATCGCCTCGCGATCCCGCGCGAGCGTGGTGGAGAAGACCTTCATTCCGGTGAACTGCGTCACAGTCATGATCGTGCCTCGGCCCTGATCTCGCGCAGAAGCTTCTCGAGCTCCGCCTCGGTCAGCGTACGATTCGCGGTCTTCGCGCGGGAGAGGATCGCCTTCGCCAGCGGCTCGTCGGCGGGAACCTCGTGCCGCGCGAGCCAGTGCTTGACGTTGGAGAGGCCGCTCATGGGGCCGATCTCGATCTGCTGCTCCTTCCCGAACTCGCCCGCCGGTACGCCGGAGTAGATCCGGTCGGCGAGCCAGCGGTCTCCCTTGCGCTGCGCCTTGACGATGGCCGCCGCGTGTACGCCGGTCGCGGTCCGGAACGCGTCGCCGCCCGCGACGGGGTAGTTCGGCGGGAGTTGCGCGCCGGTCGCTCGTGCCGCGAGCTCGACGAATCGCACGAGCGAGGTCATGTCGCGCTGCGCGTACAGGGGGTGCCCGAGCAGCTTCAGGTTCACGAGGAGCTGATCGATGGCAGTGTTGCCGACGCGCTCGCCGATGCCTGCGGCGCACCCGTGCAGTCGGGTGGCACCCGCCCTGCCTGCAGCGAGCGCGTTGGCGAGCGCGAGACCCCGATCGTTGTGCCCGTGCCAGTCGAGCCCCACCTCGACACCGCTCTCCTTGACGACGCCTTCGGCGAACTTCACCAGCGCACGCGTTCCCTCCGGCGTGGCGTGGCCGACGGTATCGCACAGGCAGAGCCTGCGCGCGCCGGCCTCGATCGCCGAGAGGAAGAGCCGCCGCAGATCGGCGGGCTTGCTGCGGGTCGTGTCCTCGGTGACGTAGACGACGGAGAGGTTCTGGGAGACCGCGAAGCGGATCGCCTCCACCGATTGCTTCTCGATGAACGCGAGATCCCACTCCTCGGCGTACTGCCGGATCGGCGAGGAGCCGATGAAGGCGTAGACCTCGAGGGGCACGCCCGTCGCCTGCTGCACTTCGGACGCCGGAACGATGTCCGCCACCACCGTCCGGCAGGCGACGTTGGCTCGGATTTTCAAATGCTCGTCGCGGATCTCCTCGACGAGCCGCTGCACGGCGGCGCGCTGGTGGGGACCGGCGCCGGGGAGCCCTACGTCGAGCTGTGCGACGCCGAGCCGGTCGAGCAGATGCAGGATCTCGATCTTCTCGTCTATGCGGGGATCGATGGCGCTGGGGCTCTGGATCCCGTCGCGCAGCGTCTCGTCGAGGGCGACGGCCTCGAAGAGACGGCCGCACCCCCGCTCCTCCGCGACGTTCCAGTCGAAGAAGAGATCCTGCTCGACGGGCATGAGAGAGATCCTACGCCGACTCGAGAAGGAGCGCGATGCCCTGCCCGCCGCCGATGCAGGCGGAACCGACGCCCCGCTTCGCCTTGCGGCGCGCAAGCTCGTAGAGGAGATGGGCGGTGATGCGCGCGCCCGACGCCGCGAGCGGATGTCCGACGGCGATGGCCCCTCCGTCGACGTTGGTATTCTCGCGGGGGAGCCCCAGATCCTTCTCCACCGCCAGGTACTGCGGAGAGAAGGCCTCGTTCACCTCGAACAGGTCGAAGTCCTTGAGGCTCGTCTCGTGCCGCTCGAAAGCCCGGCGGATGGCTGGCGCGGGACCGATTCCCATGATGGACGGATCGCAGCCCGCGGTGCCCCAGCCGAGGAGCTTGCCGATGGGCTTGAGACCGCGCTTGTCGGCGAACTGCCGGGTGGAGATGACGAGCGCTCCGGCGCCGTCGCAGACGCCGCTCGCCGCTCCGGCGTGGATGACGCCGTCCTTCTTGAAGACCTTGGGAAGCTTGGCGAGGCTCTCGACGGTGGTGTCCGGACGGTTGTGCTCGTCGCGGCCGAAGTTGATGGTCTGGCCCTTCTTCCCAGCGAGCTCCATGGGGGCGAGCTCTTCGGAGAGCCGGCCCGCCTCCTGCGCGGCGGCGAATCGCCGCTGCGAGAGCACGGCGTACTCGTCCACCTCTCGCTGCGAGATGCCGTACTTGGAAGCGAGGTTCTCCGCCGTCATCGCCATCGGGAGGCCGTTGTAGCTGTCGGTGAGCCCGTCCCAGAGCGAGTCCTCGAGCTTCGGCGACTTGCCGAGCCCGACGCCGAACCGCAGCCCGCGAGCGACGTGCGGCGCCTGCGACATGTTCTCGGTACCGCCGACGAGGGCGCACTGCGAATGGCCGGCGAGAATCTCGAGCGCCGCGTCGACGACGGCCTGGAACCCCGAACCGCAGAGGCGGTTCACGGTGAGCGCGGGCACGTGCTGCGGTAGCCCTGCGCGAAGGCCCACGTGACGGGCGAGATAGATGGCATCGGCGCTGGTCTGGATGACGTTGCCGAACACCACGTTGTCGACGTCTTCGAGCGACACCTTGGATTGGGCGAGGGCGGCCTTGGCGGCGTGGACGGCGAGGTCGGTGGCAGTGAGGTCCTTGAGCGAACCGCCGTAGGTGCCGAACGGCGTCCGCTTCGCGGAAAGGAAGACGATTTCGGTCGGAATGGGCTTCATGAGGGCGCTCCGGGTCGGGGGAAGCGGATTCTAAGCCCGCCAGGGACGTTCGGCACGCGTGATGGCGAACACGTGCTCCGATACCCTGTGGGCATGGTCCGCATACTCTCGCCAGAGGAAGCCGCGGCGCGCACCGGCGACCTCGCGAACATCTTGCTCGACGCCGTCGACGGCGGCGCGTCCGTGAGCTTCATGGCCGGCTTCTCCAGGACGGACGCGGAGGCGTTCTACGCAAAAGCTGCGGGGGAGGCCGCCGCCGGTCGACGGGTCGTCTTCGCGGCCTGGGACGGCGACGAATTGGTCGGAACCGTACAGCTTCTGCTCGACACGCCTCCGAACCAGCCACACCGGGCCGAGATCGCGAAGATGCTCGTGCTCCGCAAGGCCCGCCGGCGCGGGTTCGCGAAGTCGCTCATGCTCGCCGCCGAGGCGGAGGCGAAGGCACGAGGCCGGACGCTCCTCACCTTCGACACCATGGCCGGCGGCGCGGCCGAGAAGCTGTATCTCGGCCTCCGCTACCTGCGGGTCGGCGAGATCCCCCACTACGCCCTCTGGCCCGACGGGAGCGGACCCGGGGCGACGGCAATCTTCTACAAGCTCCTCTGACGCGCCTTGGTCGACGGAGCCATTGCGGGATCCGTTCCGGCTGTCATACGGTCACGGTTCTCGCCGTCCGGGAGCAGCGGGAAAGCGATTTCTTCCAGTGAACCGGTCACCCGGTGGTGATGCCGTCGACCTTGTCCGGATAGAACGAGACCAGCTCCTTGAGCGAGCTCATCTCGTCGTAAGGCGTCTCGTAGCTCCAGACGGCGTCCTGCGGGCCGTCCTTGAACGAGTAGTAGGACGCGTGGCCCTTGAATGGGCAGTAAGTCTGCTGGCTGGAGCGCACCAGGCGTTCCATCTTCACGTCGGCGCGCGGGATGTAATAGACGACCGGCGCCACGGTCTTCGGGCCCTTCCCTTCCTCGAGGGCAATCGCTCTGGTGGTGTCCGCGATCACCTCGCCGCGGAACGTCACGCGGACCCGCACCCCGGCGGGCTTCGCGCTGACGCGGTGGGCCGGATACTCCTTGAATCCCGGCGCGGCATTCGTGCTCATGTGTCCTCCGTCTTCATCGCTCGGCGAGTCTCTCGACCCGCCCGAGCAGCTCCGCCGCGACTTGTTCGGTGGAAGCGGCCGTCCCGCCCAGCGCCGGGACCAGGTCCGGCGTATGCGCTCCCTCCACGACTTGCAGCCGCACCGCCTCCTCGACGAGGTCAGCCTCCGCATCGTCGCCGAGGTGCCGCAAAAGTAATGCGCCGCTCAGAGCCATCGCAAGCGGATTTGCCTTTCCCTTCCCCGCGATGTCCGGCGCGCTGCCGTGAACGGGCTCGAAGAGCGACACCTGTCCCGGGTGGATGTTCCCGCTCGCCGCGAGCCCGAGCCCGCCGGTGAGCGCCGCGCCCAGGTCGGTGAGGATGTCGCCAAAGAGGTTGTTCGTGACGATGACCTCGTAGGACTCCGGCGAGCGCACCAGGTCCATCGCCAGCGCGTCGACGTACATCGCCTTCGCCTCGATACCCGGATGACGCCCGGACACTTCCGCGAACACCCGCCGCCACAGCCCATGGCCGTGCAGGAGCACGTTCGCCTTGTCCGCCATGCAGACGCGCTTCTTGCCGTTCGCGGCCGCGACGGCGAATGCCGCCTCGCAGATCCGCTCCACTCCCTTGCGGGTGTTGATCTCCACCTCCTGCGCCACCTCGTCCAAGGTCCCCTTCTTGAAGACGCCGCCCGTGCCCGTGTAGAGCCCCTCGGTGTTCTCCCGCAGGACGATGAAGTCGAGCTCCTTGCGGCCCTTTCCCTTCAGAGGCGAGAGCCTGTCGTCGAGGAGCCGGCACGGACGCAGGTTGACGTAGAGGTCCAGCTCGAATCGCATGGCGAGCAGGATCCCTTTCGCGTGCTCGTTGCCGGGCACGCGCGGGTCGCCGACGGCTCCGAAATAGACCGCCGAGTAGTCGCGCCGGAGCCGGTCCATGAAGCCCTCCGGCAGGATCGTCCCGTCGCGCAGATATCGGTCGGCCCCGAAATCGAACCAGTCGAACTCGAGCGCGAGTCCCCGCAGGGCGGAGAGGCGCTCGAGCATCCGGACCCCGGCGCGGGCGACCTCGGGCCCGATCCCGTCGCCGGGAATCACGGCGATGCGGCTAGCCATGGTGGCTACTTGCGCGACTTCTGCCGCTTTACTTTGTTCGCCTGCTTTCCGAGCGCGGTCCGCGTCTTCTTCGGAAGCTTCGAGATCGTCTTCTTGCGCGTTGCCGCGCTGGCAGCCTTCTTGATGTTCTTTCGCGCCGCCGCCGTCTGCTTCGCGCTCGCCATGCGGCCTCCTTGGCGGCCCTTCTACCCCCGAACGACGGACGGCGTCAGCTTTCCGGAGGCGGGCGCGGGCGATCGACGTTCGAATCTCCCAGCGTCACGAACCAGCCGCTCCCGTCCCGCACGTGGGAGCCTCCATCTTCTCCGCAGACGAGGAGCCGCAGACCGCTGCCGCGACGCAAGAACCCGAGGCGACGAAGCATGCCCGTCGAGACGGGATTCGTGTGCAGGCAGTACACCGCCGCGACGCCCGCATCGCGCAACACCTCCAGGCAGGCGGCGAAGAGCGCCTCCGCGTCGCGCGGCGCGCAGAGGTAATCGACCACGAACCCCGCGGCAACGCCGCCCCAGTCGCCCACGCGCAGGACGGCGACGCCGATGGGGTCCGCGCCGCGGCACACCTCGAAGAGGCGGTATCGATGAAAGGGATCGTCCGCGAATCTCCAGTTGAGGTACGCGCGATCGCGGCGGACCAGGACCGGATAGTGCCCGGCGCAATCCCTCCACACTTCGTCGGCGGCCGCCGAGAAGCGCTCCACTTCGACGAGGCGGATCGGATCCGCCCGCAAGAGCCGCGCGGCCCTCCCGTCGAGCGCTCGCAAGACGCACGAGGCGAGCGGCGCGAGAGCTTTGCGCCACTTCACCCGGCGTTGCTCGAGCATGACCGCCGCGGAAAGCACGCGGATGTACATCGGCACCATCCCGACGCAGACGGCGCCTTCCCGGAAGAGCACGCGCTCTCCGGCCGGGGAAACGTCGAGGGCGAGGCCGATCCCCGTCTCCGCGGCGCAAGCGCGGTGGAGCGCGGTGCCGATTCCGCGCTTCTGCGATCCGGGCGTCACGACGAGGTTCGTGACCCAGTGCGCAGCTACCTCCGCTGCCCCCGCCTTCAACCGGACGAGCCGGGCACCCACCTGTCCTTCGACCCGCCCGTCGCGCCGGTGCACGAAGAGCGGCCTGCGATCTGCCAGCGCGAGCGGGTTCCGATCGTATTGCCAGGCGATGTACCGATCGTCGCCGATGGACGCGCCCACGGCATCGCGCAGCGAAGAGAGGTCCGTCCACGCGAACCGGACGATGCCTTCGCGCTCGGGTGAGTCGCTTTGCTCGGCCACACCGGGAGTATCCAAGCGGTTCCGACGGCGGTTCAATCTGGCGAACGTCGTGCAAATGCGGAGCCGCGCACGATTTTCGCGCGTGCTGAACGATCATGCAGTCAGCTTGTCGAACACCTCGGTCCCGTGCCGCTGGATCGCGGGGACGATACCGCCTGCATTCGCCAGGGCCTGGATGATCCGGGAAGGCTCCGCCGCGACAAAGGCGCGTCCGGCCACGGCAATTTTTCCACGTGCGAGATCCACCTCGATTTCCACCCCTTCCTGCGCCAGCTCGTAGAACGCGGGGTCTGCGACGACGAGGAAGGGCAACGCCTCGTTCACGAGGTTGCGCTTGTGGATGAACGCGTAGCTCTGGGCGACGATCGCCTGGATGCCGGCGCCCTTCAGCGCCAGCACGGCCTGCTCGCGCGAGCTGCCCGACCCCCAGCCTTTGCCGGCCACCACCACCGTCGCGCCCTCGCGAGCCTTCTCGATGAAATCGGGCCGCACGTAGTGGAAGCATTTCGCTCCCAGCTCCGGAAGCGTCGTCAGGTGGCAGAACTCGCCGGGGATGATCGCGTCGGTGTCCACGTCGTCGCCGAAGCGCTGGACGCGGGCCCGCACCGTGGTCGCGCGCGCCCGATCGGCTGCGCGCTCCTGCTTCGCGGCTCCGGGTGCAGCCGTCGGGGCGACGTGCATTTGCGGCTCGACGACTCGAACTTCCGGTGCGGAGCGCTGCTTCCGTTCGCCCAGGATCGCCCGGTACCGATCCTCGTCGACGAGCGCGAGGAGCGGTCGCGGATCGGTCACCTTCATCTGTGCGGCGCTCGCAGCCACCGTTGCGCCCGAGGCGAGGTGCGCGAGCGATCCCTCGCCCATCCGATTCTCGTAGTTGCGGTTCTGCGAGCTCAGCCACTTCTCCCCCTTGCCGGCCTTCTCCGAGGCGACGCCCAGGCACATCGAGCAGCCCGGCGGCCCGATACGGAACCCGTGGCGCTGGTAGATCTCCCAGAGGCCGGCGCGGCGCAGGTTCTCCTGGATTCCCAGATCTCCCGGGACGACGAGCTGCTTCTGGTGAGGCGGCTTGCGGCCCTTCCTGCCGGACCGCTTCTCCTCCGCCTCCAGCACCAGCGCTCCCAGGACCAGTTCCTCCTCGGTAGTCGTGCACGCTCCGATGAAGAGCCCGTCGAGCAGCGTCCCCTGCACCTCCGCGACCGGGACCACCTTGTCCGGCGAGAAGGGCAGCGCGACCTGCGGCTCGATCTCGCCCAGCTTCACCTCGTACTTCGCGACGTACGGCGCATCGTCGTCGGCGCGCAGGGCGTTCATCGGCCCGCTCGCGAGGGGGTCGTCTTCCTCCGCGCGTCCGGCGAGCCACGCGGCGGTGACTTCGTCGGGTTCGAAGATCCCGTTCAGGCCGCCGAACTCAGCGGTCATGTTCGCGATGGCGAACCGCGAGTCGGTGGAAAGCTGCCGCGCGCCTTCTCCGCGGTACTCCACCGAGCGCTCCATCGCCACGGTGTTCCGCCCGAGAAGGCCGAGGGTGCGGAGGATCACTTCCTTCCCGCCGAACCCGAACGGCAACTTTCCCGTGTACTCGACCGCGATCGCCTCGGGGACCTCGATCCAGCTCGTCCCGAGCACCATCGCCACCACGATGTCCGCTCCGCCGAGCCCGATGGCGAGCGCGGAAAGGCCGCCGTGGCTGGAAGTGTGCGAATCGGCGCCGAGCACCACGTCACCCGGGCGCACGAGGTCCCGGTAGAAGCGGGTGTGCAGGATGGTGTGATTCGCGTCGTAGAAATGCCGGATCCCCGTCTCCTGCGCGAAGTTGCGCGAGAGCTGGACGAGCTTCTGCGCCCGCTTGTCGGTCGCCAGGGTGACCGGGTCCACGGTGTGATCGACGGCGAGGAAGAACCGGTCCTTGTCGTGCAGCCTGGGACGGCCGAGAAGCCCGTAGGTGCGGTCCATGCCGTTCCAGGCGAGCTCGCTCGCGATCGTCCAGTCCACCTTCACCTGGAGGACGTCGCCTGCCTGCACCCACGGCCTGGGGAGGGTCGTCGCGTGCGCGGCGATGATCTTCTGCGTGAGCGTCATGGGGCGGCGGTCGGCCATCGGACCGCTGTAGATGGCGGAAAGGCCGCCCCCGCGCAACCGTAGCGCGCGACGACCGTTGGCTTCCGTGCCAGAGTACGCGCCATGGAGAAGTGGTTCGAGCGACTCAGTACCCTCGATGCCCTGTTCCTCGAGCTCGAGGACCGCAGCACCCACATGCACGTCGGCGCGGTAGCCCTGTTCGACGGCAAGCCGCCGCCGTATGGCGACTTCCTCGCCTTGATCGAGGCACGCCTCGATAAGGTCCCGAGGTACCGGCAGCGCGTCGTCTTCGTCCCTTTCCGCCAGGGACGGCCGGTGTGGGTCGACGAGTCGCAGTTCGACCTCGAGTACCACGTACGGCACACCGCGCTTCCGCCACCCGGGGGCGAGGACGAGCTGAAGCGGCTCGCCGGGAGGCTTTTCTCGCAAGCGCTCGATCGCGACAAGCCGCTCTGGGAGATGTGGCTCGTCTCGGGCCTCGGGGGGGCCGGAAGCGAGCGTTTCGCCATCATCTCCAAGACGCACCACTGCATGCTCGACGGCATCTCCGGCGTCGACCTCGCCACGGTGCTGATGGATACGGAACCCGCGACCGACCCGCCGCCTCCTCCCGCGGCCTGGGAGCCGCGACCTCCTCCGACGACGAGGGAGCTGCTGGTCGACTCGGTCAAGAAACAGATCACCCATCCTTTCGTCGTCGCTCGCGAGGCGCTCGAGGCCAACAACGACGCGCGCAAGCTCCTCAAGGAGATCGCGAACGGCGTCCGGCCGCTACTCGATATCGCGGGGCTCGGGCTGGCGCCGAAATCCGCGCTGAACCGCCCGATCGGCCCGCACCGGCGGTTCGAGATGCTGGACCTCCCGCTTCCGGCGCTGCGGAAGATCCGGCGGGCGCTGGGCGGAAGCGTCAACGACGTCGTGCTGGCGATGGTCGCGGGAGCGCTCCGCTCCTGGCTCACGGCTCGCGGCGAGACGCTCTCCGGCGACCTGCGCGTGCTCGTGCCCGTGAGTTTTCGCACCGCCCACGGCCGCAACACCTTCGGGAACCAGATCTCCGCTGTCTTCTGTCCGCTGCCGGTCGGCGAACCGAACGCGGCCGAGCGGCTGCGGAAGGTGCGCGAGTCGATGAAGGGCGTGAAGGAGAGCGGCCAGGCCGTCGGCGCCCAGGCGCTCACCCGGCTGGGAGATTTCGCTCCGCCCACCATCCTCGCGCAGGCCGCCCGCCTGCAGGCCGTGACCCGCTTCTTCAATCTGGTCGTGACGAACGTGCCAGGACCGCAGTTCCCCCTCTATCTCCTCGGCCGGCGGCTCCTCTCCTGCTATCCGCAGGTGCCGCTCGCGGCGCAGCAGACGGTGGGCGTCGCCCTCCTCAGCTACGCGGGCAACGTCGGCGTCGGGCTCCTCGCCGATCTGGACGTGCGCGACCTGGGCGCGCTCGCCGGATCCGTGCGCGCGGCGCTCGACGAGCTCTCTGCGATTGCGGAGGCGAACCCGCGGGAAACCGCCCGTCCCAGAAGCGATGCGCCCCCAGCGGAGATCGCGCCTGCTCCCGAGCACGATCCCGCCCGGACGACGGGCCCCTGATCCCGCACTTCCTCGCGGGCACGCGCTGATCTACGGTGCCGCGCCATGGCGACCCAGACGACTCGTGGCCCGGCTGCGGTGGACGACAAGGCGATCGCGGCGGCCCTCGGCCACCACGAGAAGAACCAGGCTTCCTATCTCGAAGAGCTGAAGAAGCTCGTGCGCATCCCCAGCGTCTCGTTCGAGGGATTCGACAAGCAGCAGGTGCGGCGATCCGGCGAGGCGACCTGCGACCTCCTCCGCCGCATCGGCCTCGACAACGTCCAGCTCCTCGAGATGCCGAACGCTCATCCTTACGCGTACGGCGAGTGGCTGAAGGCAGAGGGCCGCCCGACGCTCCTCCTCTACGCGCATCACGACGTCCAGCCCGCGGGCGACGAGGAGAAGTGGAAGACGAAGCCCTTCGAGCCCACCGAGAGGGACGGCCGCCTGTGGGGGCGCGGCGCCGCCGACGACAAGGCGGGCATCCTCGTGCATGTCGCGGCGATCGACAGCTGGCTGAAGACCTCGGGCGCGCTGCCCGTCAATGTGAAAATCCTCATCGAGGGCGAGGAGGAGGCCGGCTCCGGATCGCTGGGAGACTTCCTGCGCAAGCACCGGCAGATGCTGCAGGCGGACGCCATCGTCCTCACCGATACCGGGAATTTCGATACCGGCCTGCCGTCGATAACGACGGCGCTGCGCGGAATCGTCATCGTCAACGTCGAGGTGAAGGCGCTCAAGCAGCCCGTGCACAGCGGGATGTGGGGCGGCCCGGTCCCCGACTCGGCGATGGCGCTTTCCAAGATCCTTGCGCGCCTGGTGAACGACGACGGCTCGATCGCGATCCCGGGAATCTACGACAAGGTAAAGCCGCTCAGCGAGGCGGAGAAGAAGAGCATCACTTCGTTACCGAGCGACGACAACCTCTTCCGCAAGCAAGCGGGAATGCTGGAGGGCGTCCAGCTCCTCGGAGGGCGCCATCCCTGGGAGATGAACTGGCGCCAGCCTTCGCTGGCGGTGAACGCGATGCAGGCAAGCTCGCGCAAGGACGCGCGCAACATCATCGTCGAAAGCGCCTGGGCACGGATCGGCATCCGGACCGTTCCGGACATGGATCCCGCGGACGTGGAGAAGCGGCTGGTGGAGGCGCTCACGAAGAACCCGCCCTGGGGCGTGACCGTCGACGTGCACAAGGAAGGCAAGGGCTCCTGGTGGTACACGTCGACCGAAGCTCCGGCGTTCAAGGCGGCGGAGAAGGCCCTGCGCGACGGGTACGGGAAGGAGCCCGTCAGCATCGGGTGCGGCGGGTCCATTCCTTTCGTCGATCCCTTCTCGAGGGAGCTGGGCGGCGTTCCGGCGCTGCTCATCGGAGTCGAGGATCCCTACTCGAACGCACATTCGGAAAACGAGAGCCTGCACCTGGGCGATTTCGCCAAGGCGACGAAGAGCGCGATCCGCTTCTACGCGGAGCTGGTGAGGACCACCGGCAAGGCGTGACGTTGGAAGCGTGGGGTCCATAGCGGGTACACTGGCAGTGAATGGATGCCGAGGATCGGTCTGCGGCGATTGCCAGCATCGGTGCCGCCCTGGGCGGAGTCGCCGACCCGCTCGCGCTGCTCGAGAGCCTGTTCGCCGTCGCGCCGTTCGGGATGCAGATCTATGACAAGAGCGGGCGTTCACTGGCGGTGAACCAGGCCTTTCTCGATCTCTTCGGGTCGGCGCCGCCCCCCGAGTACAGCGTCCTCTCCGATGACATCGCCGAGCGGCAAGGGTTCTTGCCCCTCATCCGGAAGGCTTTCGCCGGCGAGACGGTGCGGATTCCCGTCACCTGGTACGACCCGCGCGACTTGCGCAGCGTCCGGGTGGCCGAGGGGAACCGGGTAGCGATCGATACGACGATGTTTCCCATCCGCGACCGCCAGGGCGACGTCACCCACGTGGGGGTGGTCTTCAAGGACGTAACCCGCGACGAGAGCGCTCGCGAGGAGCTGGAAAAGGAACGCGACCTCCTCTCCAGGACGGCCCGCTTTCGCGAGCAGTTCATCGGAGTCGTGGGCCACGATCTGCGCTCGCCCCTTGCCGCCATCGTCGCCAGCGCGGGCCTCATCCTGCGGCACGAGTCGCTGCCCGCCGTCGTCGCCAAGGCGGCAGCCCGCATCGGGTCGGCAGGCGACCGGATGGGCCGCATGATCCGCGACCTGCTCGACTTCACCCAGGCGCGCCTCGGCGGCGGGCTACCGCTTTCGCGTCGCGACGTGGATCTCGCCTCCGTCGTGAGCCAGATGGTCGACGAGGCGGCGATGGGACACCCCGGCCGCGAGGTGAGCCTTACGGCGACGGGCGATCTGCGTGGATCGTTCGATCCCGATCGCATCGCGCAGCTCGTCGGCAACCTGCTCGAGAACGCGCTCACCCACGGACCACCAGGAGCGCGCGTCACCGTCGCCGCCGAAGGGGGAGACCCGGTCCGGATCGCCGTCGCGAATCCAGGCGGCCCGATTCCGGCAGCCGAGCAGGAAAAGCTCTTCCTTCCCTTCGAGCGCGCGTCGCGAACCGCCGCCAGCAAGGGCCTCGGGCTCGGTCTCTTCATCGTCGATCAGATCGCCCGCGCGCACGGCGGAACGGTCGAGGTCCGCTCCGACGAGTTGGAGACCCGCTTCACGGCGGTCTTGCCCCGTCAGCGATAGACGCGGACCGGCTCTCCTTTGCGCCCCGCCTCGCGCAGCGTGAGTCCGCTCTTCGCCAGCCTCGCCGCGGCTGGACCGACGAAGTACGTGGTGCCGCGGACCGGCTCGCTCTTGCGGAACCGGGTGCTGACGAGCTCGCGCAATTCCCGCACGGCCGAGAGGAACCGCGCCGGCTTGCCGCCGAGGCGCGCCTGGTCGCCCTGGGCCTCGGTCTCGGCCCAGAAGTACCCGCTGCGCAGCTCGCCGTCCTCGTCGAGGCGCGACCGGCAGAAGTAGATGACGGGCGAGACCACCTCGTCGATCCGGAACCGCCCCCGGTCCGGCCCTTTCTTGATCTGGTGCCCGATGACGTCGCCGGCGGCGAGGTAGTAGGCATCGTCTTCGAGCGCAACCGAGGGTGAGACGATGGGTGGTCGCTCGGAGGGATGGGTGAGCTCGGGCCACAGCTCGAGCTCGAGCCGCTCGAGGCGGCGCAAGAGCTCGCGCTCGTCCTCTTCCACCATGAAGAACCGGAGTTGGAGCGCCATTCCTCAGGGAGGAGGCAAGGGCGCCTTGTCCTCGGCGAGCTCGAAGAGCCGGGCGACGTCTTCCTCGGAGAGACCGAACTGCCGCTGCAGCGCCTTGAGGAACTCGATCTCCGACGGCGGCATCTTCGCGTCCGCCGTCACGATCGAGGCGGCGAGCCCGAAGGCGAGCTCGCGGGAGCTCTTGTCGGGTAGGCGGTCGGCGATGGAAGGGAGCACGTCCCCGAGGCCCTTCGCCTTCGCCACCACCTGCGCCGCGTGGGAGATGGCCTGCTTCAGGTCCTGGGCGTGGATGCCTTCGAACTCGGGCCGTTCGAAGACCCGGCGGTAGATCTCCTCCACTTCCACCTTGGTGACGTTCCCGTCGGACCCGGCGGCCAGGATCATCGTCTCGAAGAGCGCCGCCTGGCTCGTCTTGTCTCCGAAATGCACGCGGCCATTCTTGGTCATCGGCGTCCTCCGGGATTGCGGACGACAGGATCTCAAAAGAGCGCCTGCGCTGTCCACGGCCTTACAGGCGCCTTCCTCGGCGATTATCGGCTCGGCTGCTACCCGGGCGCAGGCGGGCGCCGGAGCAGTGCAACCGTGATGTTGTCGATCCCGCCGTTGTTGTTCGCCTCGGCGACCAGGGCTTCGCAGGCGCGGTCGAGATCGGGCTCGGCCGCGACGATCTGCGCGATGCGCTCGTCCGTCACCATGCCCGTGAGACCGTCGCAGCAGACGAGACAAACGTCTCCGGGCTGCAGCTGCACGGCATTGAAATCGACCGCCACCACGTCGTCCATCCCCAGCGCGCGGGTGATGACGTTCCGATGCTGGAAATCGGGAACGTCCTCCTCCGAGAGCTGGCCTGCCTTGAGCAACTCGTTCACGAGCGAGTGATCGGTGGTCGCCGGCAGCAGCTGGCCTTTTCGGAAGAGGTACCCGCGGCTGTCTCCCACCCAGGCGAAATGCGCGCTCGCCTCCCGCATGAGGACACCTACGAAGGTCGTCGCCATCCCTTGTTTCCCGGTGGCATCGGTCTCGGCCAGGTCGCGGATGCGCCGGTTCGCCCACTGGACGGCGACCTCGAGCAGGTTGGTAGGCTCGTCGCGGCTCTCGTCGTAGGCGTATGGCCAGGTCGCTTCCGGGTCGGCGGTCCGCTCGAAGAACATCCGCACCGTCTCGACGGCCATGGCGCTTGCCACCTCGCCCGCCTGGTGGCCGCCCAGGCCGTCGCAGACCACGGCGAGGCCGAAGTCGGGGAGCACGAGAAGAGCGTCCTCGTTGTGCTCCCGCCGCAAACCCACGTCCGTCCGGCCCGCGGCCTCGACCCGCATGCGCGGCAAACTACCAGAAGCCGAGACCGCGGGAGCCTGCGGCGAGCGCTCCGTCGCCTTGCTGCCCTGGAGCGCTACGCACCGCGCTGCGTTGTCCCAAGAACCCGCAATCGCTAGGTTTTGCACGCGTTCATACGGAACAGCGGGAGGCACACGATGGCGAGGAGCAAGCGGGGCGCCACGACGCCCAAAGGGCATCGCAGCCGCGCGGAAGAGGCGCTCACGCGCAAAGCGGTCCAGCACCATGACTTCGTCGGCGCTGCCGCGAAGGACCGCGAGCGATCTCGCGCCGTCGAGGCGGACCGCATGCAGCGGGATCGCGTCGAGGTCGAACACGATGTCGTGCGCGAGATGGAACAGGAGTTCGAGCAGGTGGCAGGAATCGCCGAGGACAAGCGCCTCGCCGACGTCCTGAACTTCCCCAGGCCGCGCTCGTTCCGGCAGGGCTTCGAGATCCTCCGCGACCGCGGACCGGCGGCTTTCGAGATCCTCCGCGGGAAGGCGGAAGAGAGACTGGCCGCCATGCCGGCGCCGGTGAAGGGCGCGGTCCGCGCGTCCGAGCGCGCCTTCGGCCTCCTCGCAGCGCCCGTCCGCGTCGGGGTCCACCTCGTCGCGGACGCCCTCCGTACGCCGGCGCAGATGCTCCGGCTGCTTCTCGTGAACCGGCGCACGGCATGATTCCAGGGTTCGGGGGTGGCGAGGGGCTACGCTCCCGCGCCGTGCAAAAGCTGGTACGGGACGTCCTGCGTCCGATCGCGGCGGGTGGCGCGAAGGCCCGGCCACCGTTGCCGTCGGGGCGCCGCATCCTGCTCCTCCATCTCGACGGAGTCGGCTACGGCCAGCTCCTCGATGCGATGCGACGAGGGTACGCGCCCAACGTGAAGCAGCTTCTCGACGGCGGCCGCTTCGGGCTCTCCCATTGCCGGGCGGGGGCCCCCACCTCGACCCCCGCGTTCCAGGCAGGGCTCCTGTATGGCTGCGCGGCGGACATCCCGGGATACACCTGGTACGACAAGCGCCGCCGCACCCCCGTGCGGATGGACGACGCGAGCGACGCCCGCCTCATCGAGGCAGACCTCGCGTCCCGCGGGGATCCCCTCCTCGCGGGAGGGTCGGTCTACTGCTCCATCTTCTCCGGCGGAGCGCGCTCGCGCAGATGGGCGCTCTCGGGCATCTACGACGACCTCACGCCCGGAGACTTCGGGTGGGACGGGAACGTTCCGGTGCCGTCGCTCGCCCGCGATCTGCTCGCCGCGACGCTCGTCCATGCCGCGACGGCCGGCCGGATCTCGAGCGCGCTCCTCATCGATATCGCGAGCGGGCTCATCGAGACCGCCCGCTGGGCCCGCGCGGTCGGGTCGATCCAGCACGAGCCGCAGTTCCTCTTCCACCGCGTCCTCACCGAGTGCCTCTTCGCGGAATTCGCCGCGAACTCGTGCGTCATCGACGTCGCCCGCGGCACCCCCATCGTCTATGCCTGCTTCATCGGCTACGACGAGTACGCGCATCGGCGCGGTCCCGACGGGCGGATGGCGCTGCTCAAGCTATTCGAGCTCGACCGCGCCCTCGGCCGCATCCTCGCTGCCGTCGATGCGGTCCCCGAGCTGGGATACGAGGTCTACCTCTTCAGCGACCATGGGCAGGCGAAGACCCGTCCAGCGGAACAGATCGTCGGCGAGTCGCTGGGGGAGTTCCTCTTGGCCGATTCGCCGCGGATCGGGGAACAGAAAGGGCCCGTCGCCTTCGCCAGCGCCGGCGGCGGCGACGCCGCTTCCTACGCGGCCCAGGCGCGGTGGATGCGCGCGCTGTCGCGCAATCTGCCGCCGCCGTTCGACAAGCTCGCGCTCGGCTGGGCCCGGCACCTCGCCCGCTCGCTCGACGCGGCGCAGCCCGATGGCATCCGCGCCGAAGGCCCGCTTCTGGTCGTCCCGGCCGGCGACATCGCCCATCTCTACTCGACCGAGACGAAGGAGCCCTGCAGCGAAGCCGAGCTGCGGGCGCGCCATCCAGGCCTCCTCGAACGCTGCGCGCAGAGCGCGGTCGCCGGAATGGTCCTCGTCCGCGGGCAGCACGGTCCGGTCGCGCTCCGCGGACAGAGGCGATTCGAGCTTCAGACCGCGCACGATTCCGCCGAGGTGTCGCGCATCATCGGCCATCCGCTCGCGGCGACGTACTGCCGCGACCTGGTCTCTTTGCGCAGCTCGGGCGACGCGATCCTCATCGGTGCGGCTGCCCCGGGAGGCGAGACCGTCGCGTATCCGTGGGAGTTCGGCTCGCACGGCGGGCTCGCTCCCGACGAGCTGGAAACGTTCGTCGTCCATCCGTCGTCTGTCGGCGCATCGCCGTTCGCCCAGGTCCGCCGCCCGACCGACCTGCACGCGTTCTTCTCCGAGCGGGCCGCGCGCACACCACTCCGGAGGGCGCTCGCGGTGGGAGGAGCGGGCTTTGCCTGCGACGGGCGCAGGCCGCAGGCCGGAGCATGAGGTGAGGTTTTCGTGCGGCTCGTCTCCTGGAACATCCACGGGGGGCTCGGTCGCGATGGCCGGCGCGATCTGGTGCGCATCGCGGCCGTCCTGAAAGAGCTTCACTGCGACGTCGCCGCGCTGCAGGAGGTGGGCGATCCGCACCGGACCGGAGCGAGCGACGCCGATCGAGCGCGGGAAGTCGCCGACCACGCGTCCCATCTCGGGCGGCTCCTCGGGTGGACGGTCGCGTACGGTCCCACCCTCGTGCGCGCCGGCCGTCCCTACGGCAACGCGGTCCTTTCCCGGTTCCCCGTCGAGCGAGCCCAGAACTACGATCTTTCCATTCCGGGGCGCGAACCGCGCGGGTGCCTGCGCACAGACCTCGGCTTGCCCGACGGGCAGAGCCTGCACCTCTTCAACCTCCACTGGGGTCTCTCCGGCGGCGAGCGGCGCAAGCAGGCGGCGATGCTTCTTTCCGCGGATCTGCTACGCGATGCCGCGCTGACGGCTCCGCTCGTCGTGTGTGGTGATTTCAACATGTGGATGCCGGTACCGGGCCCGATCGCGCGCCTCTTGCGGACGACGTTGCGCGATGCCGCTCCGCTCTGCGGAGGAAGGCGCGCGACGTGGCCCGCTGGATTCCCGGTCCTCCGCCTCGACCGCGCTTACGTGGACTCCGGGGTGCGGGTCCTGCGCTGCGGAGTCGGGGACCGCGGAGACGCCAGAATCGCGAGCGATCACCTTCCGTTGTGGCTGGACGTCGAGCCCGTCTCGCGGGAGACTCGTGAGGCGCAAGAAGCAGTAGCCGGAGCCGCGCCCGGTGCCTAGCTTGGCCAGCAGGCGCTGGCCCCGGATGCGACTCATAGCCCCACGCGCCGAGGGAGGTCCCCCAAACATGGTCGACGTAGAGAAGACCGGCCGCGGTTTCGCAGCCGGCATCCTGGGCGACGTATCGTCCCAGGACGCACAGCAGATCGTCGAGCAGACCAAACAGGCGCTCGACGACGCCGTCCAGCAGGTCTCCGATTTCATTCGCGAGCGGCCCATCGTCTGCCTCGCGGGCGCCCTGGCGTTCGGCTACGTCGTCGGGAAGATCGCTTCGCGCTGAGAAAGGATACGGACGTGGCCATCAACACGGAGTACCAAGGCATGGGCGCAACGGACGGCAACGGAAAGACCTTCGAGCACGCGAGCCGGATGGTCGACGAGGCTCGCGCTTTCGGCAGCTCGCTCTCCAGCCAGGCGCAGCAGTTCACCGAAACGCTCGATTTGCGCGGCCGCGTGCAGCGCAATCCGATCGGGATGGTCCTCGCCGCGGCGGGGATCGGCTACGTGCTGGGCGGTGGACTCTTCTCCCCGCTGACCAGCAAGCTGCTGAAGATCGGGGTACGGCTCGCGCTCGTACCGGTGATCAAGTCCCAACTGGGCGCGATGGCGGGCGACGTCCGCACGGCCGGACACCCGTCGGCCTAGCGCGCGTCACTACTGCAAGATGCGCAGATTGCGAAACTCGGGAAGACGGCATTTGTTCGCGGCCCCCGAGGCCGCAAAGGTGGAGGCGACATGAACGTCAAGAAGAGCGGCCTGAA
>JBJMQD010000274.1:0-19926 GCA_045802855.1 Myxococcales bacterium
CGGCATCCAGTGCAGGTTGTACTTGGCGAGCGTCTCGCCGGTGATGACCGCGAGGACGCCCGGGACTTTGAGCGCGGCCTCGGTCTTGATGGCCTTGATCTTCGCGTGGGCGAAGGGACTTCTGACGATGTCCATGTGCAGCATGCCGGGCAGCACCACGTCATCGACGTAGTTGCCGCGGCCCCGCAAGAAGCGCGGGTCCTCCTTGCGCTTCATCGAGTGGCCCATTCCGCAGATCTGGGGGCTCGTCTTAGGCATGGGCGCTCTCCTTCTGCATCTTCTCGGCGGCGTACTGGACGGCCTTCACGATGTTCACGTACCCGGTGCAGCGGCAGAGATTTCCGGAGATGGCCTCCCGGATCTCCGCCTCGCTCGGGTTCTTGTTCCGGTTGAGGAGCGCGCAGCTCGTCAGCATCATTCCCGGCGTGCAGTAGCCGCACTGCAGGCCGTGCTTCTCCCAGAATCCTTCCTGCACGGGGTGGAGCTTTCCGTTCTGCTCGAGCCCCTCCACGGTGGTGATCTGGCGTCCGTCGGCCTGCACCGCGAGGAACGTGCACGACTTCACCGGCTGTCCGTCGAGCAGCACGGTGCACGCGCCGCAATGGCTCGTGTCGCAACCGATGTGCGTTCCCGTCATCCGCAGGTTCTCGCGCAGGAAGTGGACGAGGAGCAGCCGCGACTCGACCTGCCCCTCCTTGGCCTCTCCGTTGATGGTCATCTGGATGCGATGCGTACCCATGGCTATCTCCTCCCCGCGCGCTCGACGGCCTTCTTCAGGGCGCGCGCGGTGAGCACGCGCGCCATCTCCTTCTTGTACTCGACGGCGCCGCGGCGGTCGGCGCTCGGCTCCGCCGCTTCGCCAGCGAGCCGCGCCGCTTCCGCGATGGCGGCGCCTTCCGGCTTCTTGCCGGTGAGATGCTTCTCGGCCGCGGTGGCCTTGATGGGAACGGGCCCGACGTTCGTGAGGCCGATTCCAGCCCGCTCGACGAATCCTTGCGTCCCGATGACGACGTACGCCGCGGAGGCGGCGGTGGCGTAGTCGCCGACCTTCCGCTCGAGCTTCACGTACGCGCCGCCGCTCCGTTCGACGGGGACGGGGATGCGGATCTCGGTGAGGATCTCGTCCGGCTGCAAGGCGGTGCGGAAGAGGCCGAGGAAGAACTTGTCGATGGGAATCACGCGCTCGCCCTTGGGCCCCGTCGCCACCACCTGCGCGCCCAGCGCGAGCATCGTCGCCGGATGGTCGTTGCCCGGATCGCCGTGCGCGAGGTTCCCGCCCACCGTGGCGAGGTTGCGCACGATCGGATCGGCGATGACCTTCGCCGTGTCGGCGAGGATCGGGTAGCGGCTCTGGATGATCTCCGATCGCTCCAGCGCAGATTCACGGGTGCGGCCGCCGATGCGGAGCATCCCGCCTTCTTCCTTGATGTACTCGAGACCGGGGATCTTCCCGATGTCGACGAGATGCCCGGCCTGGCCCAGGCGCAACTTGAGCAGCGGGAGCAGGCTCTGACCTCCCGAGAGCACCTTCGCATCGTCCGGGTATTTCGTGAGCAGCGCGATCGCCTCGGCGATGGTCGCCGGTGCGTGGTAGTCGAAGCGGGACGGGATCACGGTTTCCCCCTCCTTGTCGTTGTTGTCAGTGGCAGAACGCGTAGACGATGGCTGCAAGGATGGCGATGCCGGCCCAGACCACCGGACGGGAGGCGGCGCGCCGCGCTGCGCGGCCGGCGGCCTTGGCGCCGAGCGAGCCGAGGTCGAGTGCCTCGGGCGCCTGCGCCGGTGGAAGCGGCGCGACGGCGGCGGGCATCATCGCGGATGCCGCGGCGGTGGACATCATCGCCGCTGCCGCCTGCGGCGGCGTCGAGGGCGCCGCGGGCACGGTCGACGAGGCGGGCAATTCGTCCTGCTCGAGCGTCGAGCGGACCCTCTGCGAGAACGTCTTGAACAGCTCGTCGCTCACGTCCTGCACCATCCCGCGGCCCATCTGCGCGAGGATGCCGGTGACGTTGACCTTTGAAACGGCAGTGATCTCCGCTTCGCGGGGCCCGAGCTCCTTCACGCTGCTCACGAGGCGCATGTCGGCGCCGCCCTTGCCGCGCACGTCGATGCCGGAAGCGACGATCTCCGCCGTGTGCGACTGCGCGTCGAGCTTCTCGAAGACGACCTTCCCCTTGTAGCTCGAGGAGACGGGGCCGACCTTCACCGTCATCGTGCCGGTGTAGGTCTTGTCGTCGAGCTTGTCGCCGATGGCGGCGCCTGGAAGACAGCTCGCGACGCGGTGCGGATCGACGAGGAAGTCCCAGACGTGCGAGGCAGGCGCCTTGACGGTGAATGTCTTGGTGATCTCGAAGGCCATGATGTCTCAGGTCCCAGCGGCTGCGCCCAGGTAGCGGGCAGGTTCGGCGAGGAAACGCTCGCGGCAACGTGCATTGCAGAAGTAGTAGGGGTGGCTCTCGTGCTCGGCGCGATGGCGCGCGCGGGAGACGACCACCGTCATCCCGCAGACTGGATCGAGCGCGGACAGCTCCGCGGGCGGAGTTTCGGGTTTCGCCTCCGTCGCCGCCCGGCGAAGCTGGACGATCTCGGCGAGGATGCTGAGCGCCACTTCCTCGGGGACCCGGGCGCCGATGTCGAGCCCCGCGGGGTTCTTCACCCGGGCGAGCGCCTCGTCCGAGACGCCGCGGCCGAGCAGCGATTCGCGGATTTCCGCGAACCTTCGCCGGCTCGCGACCACGCCGATGTATTCGGGACGGGCGGAGAGGGCCGCGACCATCGAGTCCTCGTCCGCCTCGCCCATGGTGGCGATGACGGCGAACTTGCGCGCATGCGCCGCGGCGAGGGCCGCGATCTCCGGAGCGGCGTAATCGGTGAAGACGCGGTCCGCGTGCGCCACCGGATCCGCCGCGACCGAGTCCACCGACCAACCGACCGCCTTGGCGAGCTGAGCGAGAGCGCGCGCGCAGGGCGAATCGCCGAACAGGATCAGCCGCGGAGCGGGCAGCACCGGCTCGAGGTAGATGTCCACCGTCCCTCCGCTATGGCACGTCATCGGAAGAGCGAGGACCCCGGGACGGGCCTCGGCGGAGGGCTCCGGCGTGAGCGAGACGAGACGCGGCGTTCCCTCCGCGAGCGCGCGCCGGGCCTCGCGCTTGACGGTCGGCTGCGTGCAGTTGCCTCCCAGCCACCCGTGGTACGCGCCGTCGCCGGTGATGACTGCCATGTCGCCCTGCTGCGCCGAGCTGTACGCCTGCTTGCGGACCACCATGGCGAGCACGAACGGCTCGCCTTTGCGAGCGAGATCGGCGGCGAGTTGGAGAAGTTCCGCACGCACCGTTCAAACCTCCTCGCCGGAACCGGCGCGCTTCTGGGCTACGCGACTCGCGACGCGGGCGGTGGCGTGCTCGAAATCGGCAGGCACGTCGAGGTCCGAGAGCGCCGAAGCGGGCCATGCGACTTCGACGGCTTCGGCGCGGTGCCGCTTCACCACCTGCCTGCCGCAACCGTCGCCCGATAGCGCGCGAAGCTCGGGAAACAGCGACCGCCCGTAGAGGATGGGCGGCGCGATCACGCCTTCGTACGTCGACACGACGAGCGATGCAGAGCCCTTGCGGAACCTCGCCATGATCTCCTCGATCATGGCTGGCAGGACGAACGGCATGTCGCCAAGGAGCACGATTCCGGCGGCTGCCTCGTCGGTCAGCGCGCGAAAACCGGCCCGCACGGAGGTGTTCATCCCGAGCGCGTAGTCCTGGTTGAGGACCGGCGTGCAGGGGAGGCCGGAGATCTCCTCGCGGATCCGTTCGCCCTCGTGCCCGAGGACGACGTAGATGGGCGAGAGGCCCGCTTCGACCGCGGTCCCGATGGCCCTGCGCAACACCGTCGTGCCGCCGAGAGGGAGGAGGAGCTTGTTGCGGCCCATGCGGGTCGATTGCCCGGCGGCGAGCACGATGCCCGCGATGGGGGCCTCAGCGGTCATGGATGCCTCCCGCCTTCTCCCGCAGGTGCATCGGCGGGCGGCCCGCGCGCACGGCGAGCATCTCGGCGACGATGCTGACGGCGACCTGCTCCGCGCCGTCGGGAGCGATGTCGAGCCCGACGGGCGCGTAGAGCCGCTGGGGAGCTGCGACCCCGATCTTCTGCAGGATCTGCTGCCGGCGCGCGCGTGGACCGAGGAGCCCGATGTAGCCGAGCGGCTCTTTGAGGAGCGCTTCGAGCCAGGTCTTGTCGTGCGCGAGCGCGTGGGTCTGCACGACCGCGGAGTGCCTGGGAGAAAGCCCCAGGCCCGCGACACCGTCCTCGGGACGGCGTAGGAGGAGTCGCGCCGGAGACGGAAAGCGCTCCGGGGTCAGGTAGGCGGAGCGGTGATCGACCACCGTGATCTCGAACCCGGCCTGCGCGGCGAGCGAGGCGAGCGGGCGCGCATCGTCCCCGGCGCCGAAGAGGAAGAGGTGGGGCGGGGGATCGTGGACCTCGACGAAGAGCGACGAACCCGTGCGCTCGTCGACGCCGGTCTCGCCGGATTCGAGCCGCGCCGAGGCGATCGCGAGGGCTTCGCCGCCGGGATCGAACCCGCCCTGGATTTTCCCGGCCGTGGCAGCGAAAGTCCTGCCCTCGAGCGGGCCGGAGAGGAACGTGCCGAGTGCGAATCGGACGTCCTGCGCGAAGAGCGATCGCGCCGCCCCTCCCGCGTCGCGCAAGAGATCGCCGCCCGCCGCCTGCACGAAGACCTCGACCGTACCCTCGCACCCGAGCCCCATGCCCCACACGGTTTCTTCGTCCGACCCTGTCTCGTAGCGGAGGAGGCGCCGCTTGCCGGTCTTGATCGCTTCCAGGGCGTAAGCCTGGACGTCGCTCTCCAGGCAACCGCCGCTGACGCTGCCTGTAGTCGTGCCATCGTCCTCGACGAGGAACTTGGCCCCGGGACGGCGATAGGCGGACCCCTCGATCCGGATCACGGTGGCGAGCGCGGCCTGCCGCCCCGTCTCCGCGAGGCGCGCCAGCCGATCGAAGATCGCACCTGTCTCGCGCCAGTGCTTCACCGCACGACCTCCACCCGCCGCTCTCGATGACCTGTCGTTCTTGTCCCGTCTCCCGTAGGTTTGTCAACGAGGGGTCGGACGCCCGTTCCCCGGGAGCGGACAGCGCCGCGCAACGTACGTCGAAGCGCCCGCTACCGACCGGCACGGAGCCGAAACACCGTTGCGGTGAACGTCGGGCCGCGGTAGGCGTCCAGGGATCGAATGGCGAAGCTCCCCGTCGAAGCCGCCGCCTCGGGAACGCACCTCCGCCGGGTGGGGGAGGTAGCCGCCGAAGTAGATTTCCGCGCCCTCGTCTCGGCGGTCCGCGACTACGCCATCTTCATGCTCAGCCCCGAGGGGATCATCGCGAGCTGGAACGAAGGCGCGCAGCGCATCAAGGGATACGCGCCGGGCGAGATCATCGGGAAGCATTTCTCCGTCTTCTATCCTCCCGAGATCGTCAAGACGGGCATCTGCGAGTACGAGCTCGCGGTGGCCTCCGCCGAGGGGCGGTTCGAGGGCGAGGGCTACCGGATCCGCAAGGACGGGACGCAGTTCTGGGCCAACGTGGTGATCACCGCCGTCCGCGAGCCGAGCGGCAAGCTGGTCGGCTACGCGAAGGTGACCCGGGATCTCACGGAGCGCAGGCTCCGCGAGGAGGCGCTGCGCGAGAGCGAGCAGCGGGTCCGGCTCCTCGTCGAGAACATCCGCGATTACGCGCTCTTCATGCTCGACCCTGACGGCCGGGTCGCCTCCTGGAACGTCGGGGCCGAGCGCATCAACGGCTACTCGGCGAAGGAGATCCTCGGCTCACACCTGTCGCGGTTCTACCCGCCCGAGGACGTGCTGGCGGGAAAAACCGAGCTCGAACTGCGGGTCGCGCGCGAGACCGGGCGATTCGAGGAGGAAGGGTGGCGGGTGCGCAAGGACGGAACCCGCTTCTGGGCGAACGCGATCCTCACCGCCGTCCGCGATCCGAACGGGGAGTTGCGTGGATTCGCGAAGGTCGTGCGCGACCTGACCGAGCGGCGCAAGGCCGACGAAGAGCGGCTGCGCCTCATCCAGGCGCAGGAAGCGGTGCGGCTGCGCGACGAGTTCCTTTCCATCGCCGCCCACGAGCTGCGCACGCCGCTCACCGCGCTCCTCCTCCAGCTGCAATCGCTGGAGAAGGCGACGACGTATCGCGAAGGGTTCGCGGCCGCGCCGCTACGAAGCGCGCGCAGGCTCGCCGGCCTGGTCGAGATGCTGCTCGACGTCTCGCGCATCGCCACCGGGCGCCTCGAGCTGGCGAAGGAGGAAGTCGATCTCGTCCAGCTCGCGCGCGACGCGATCGATCGCTACTCCGACGAGGCGAAGCGGGTCGGATCGCTCATCTCCCTCGAAGGAGCCGCCGCGGTCCGCGGGCGGTGGGACGCGATGCGACTCGAGCAGGTTTTCGCGAATCTGCTCGGCAATGCCCTGAAGTATGCGGCGGGCACCAAGGTGACGATACGGGTTGCCGCGTCGGATGGCGAGGTGAAGGTCGAGGTGGCCGACCAGGGGCCGGGCATCGCCGCCGAGGATGCCGCGCGGGTCTTCGGCCGCTTCGAGCGGGCCGCTCCGGCGCGACACTACGGGGGCCTCGGCCTCGGCCTCTACATCGCCCGGCAGGTGGTCGAAGCGCACGGGGGGACGATCGAGGTGCGCGACACACCCGGGGGAGGCGCGACCTTCTCCGTGATCCTGCCCCGCGCCGGCGAATGAACGTCCTGGTGCGCGAGGCAAACTGGACCCCCCGGGAGTGAGCCGCCGTGTCGGCGAATGCCTCCCGCGAGCGCCGCTCCGGAGCGGGGCGGAGGTGGCGGGAGGTGCGACCCCCCGGCGTTGATGGCCTACCCAGAGGTCATCGGAAGCTTCCCATCATGCTGCGATCAAAGGTCTTCTCCTCGATCATCTCCTCCTGGCGTCGTCTTTCCGGATTGGCCGTGTCCTCGTGGCGCGGTCTTTCTCCCGGGAATCGACGTTCGGCCGCGGGGGCCGTCGTCCTCGCCGGCTTCGGTTTGTGCATCTTCGCCGCCACCGCGCTGCGCGGTGACCCGGTCGAGCGCGCGGTGGCGCGCGGCGATCTTGCGGCCGCGAAGCTCGAGCTCCAGCACGGGCAGACCGCCCACCTCGCCGTCGAGAGCTACCACGCGGGGCGCGTCGCCGAGGCGCAGAAGTCGTTCCGCAGCGCGGCGACGAGCTACGCCGCTGCCGCGCAGCAAGGCGACCAGCGCGGTCTCGATCGTCTCATCGCCCTGTCGCACGACCGCGAGTGTCCGGCCCGGATCGCCGCGGCGGCGGGCCTCTCGAAGCTCCACGACGAACGCGCCGTTCGTGCGCTGCAGAAGCTGCAGGACGCGCGGTTCTCGGAGGAAAAAGGCAAGTCGCGTCACGCCGGCGTCTGCGATAGCCAGCGCGCGGCGCGCGAGGCCCTCAAGCGCGCGCGCAAGGCGTAGCGCGCTCCTCAATCGACCAGGAACACCGTGCAGGAGCGGGCCCCGTGCGCTCCGATGACGAGGGCCTGCTCGATGTCCGCCGTCTTCGAAGGCCCCGAGACGAAGCACCCGTAACCAGGTCGCGGGATGCGGACCTTCTCGTAGGCCTCGTGCATGTCGTTGACGAGCCCGGACGCGGGGACGACCAGGGCGAGGTGCTGCGAGAGGACGAACAGAGCTCGCAAATTGCGCAGCCCCGCCTCGGTGATCCAGACCGCGCCGTTCTCCGCCACCGCCAGCTCTCCGGGGAGCACGGCCAGATCGACGCCCGCCAATGTGTGCGGAATCGAGTGCGCCGCGAGGTCGATCCCCGGCAACTGCGGAACGATGGACCCGATGGTCTTCGCCTCGATCGACCTGGCGAGCTTGCGAAGCTCGTCCGGCAGCGCCGCCTCGGTGGTCCGGACGCAGCGGCCGCCCACCTCCTGCAGGGAAAGGGCGAACTGTGCGGCGAGGTCTGCGAAGACCTGCCCGCGCCGGCCCGCTAGATCGGGCAGGGGCGCCGGCGGGGGAGCCGCGTCGCGCAGCGCGCGCAGGATCTCCTCACGACTTCCCATTTCGCGCCCTCCACTGCGCACGGAAGCTTCGCGCGGGCGGCACCGGAAGCTCGCGCGTCTGTCCCCACGCGTTCAGACGGTTGTAGAGGAGCGGGCGGGGCAGGACGCGGAGCGCGAACCGCCCCAGCGACCCGGCCAGCCGGTAGAGCCAGGTGTGCGAGAGGACGATCCGGCCGATCTTCGCTCCCACCGTCTTTTCCGGCGGCAAGAGCCCCTGGGCGGCAAGGTCGCCTCGCCAGGCGAGAAGCTGGTGATGGAGATCGATGCGCACGGGACAGACGTCGCTGCACGATCCGCACAGGCTCGATGCGAACGGCAGCGCCGAATGCTTTTCCGCGTCGACGCTCGGCGCGAGGACCGATCCGATCGGCCCCGGCACGGTGACGCCGTAGCTGTGGCCGCCGCTGCGCCGGTAGACGGGGCAGGTGTTCAGGCAGGCTCCGCAGCGGATGCAGGAAAGCGAGCGGCGGAACTCAGGCCGGGCGAGGAGCTTCGAGCGCCCGTGGTCGACGATGACGATGTGCAATTCGCCGCCGGGCCTCGGGCCGTGGAAGTGGGCCGAATAGGTGGTGATGGGCTGTCCCGTCGCGCTCCGCGCGAGGAGCCGGAGGAAGACGCCCAGATCCTTCGCGCGCGGGACGATCTTCTCGACCCCCATGCAGGCGATGTGCAGCGGAGGAAGCGAGACGCCGAGGTCGGCGTTTCCTTCGTTGGTGCAGACGACGAATCCGCCCGTCTCGGCGATGGCGAAATTGACCCCGGTGAGCCCCGCCTGCGCGGCGAGGAACTTCGCGCGGAGGTGCTGGCGCGCGGCTTCGGTGAGCTGTTTCGGATCGGAAAGGCCCTTGGGCGTTCCGAGCTTGTCGTGGAACAGCTCGCCGATGTCCTCTTTCTTGAGATGGATGGCGGGCATCACGATGTGGCTCGGCGGCTGCTCCAGGAACTGCACGATCCGCTCGCCCAGATCGGTGTCGACCACCTCGATCCCGCGCTCGACGAGGTACGGGTTCAGGTGGCACTCCTCGGTGAGCATCGACTTGCTCTTCACCAGACGCGTGACGCCATGCCGGCGGAGGATGCCGTGGACGATCCGGTTGTGCTCGTCGCCGTTGCGCGCCCAGTGGACGTGGGCACCGTTCGCGAGGGCGTTGCGCTCGAACTCTTCGAGATAATCGGGTAGCCGGGAGAGCGTGTGCGCCTTGATGTGCTGGGCGAGCGAGCGCAGCTCTTCCCACTCTGGAATCGCGTGCTGCGCGCGGTCGCGCTTCTGCCGGACCCACCAGACCGCCTGATCGTGCCAGGCGCTGCGGGCCTCGTCGCGCAGGAAGACGGTCGCGTTCTGGGCGTGCTCGTTCATGCCGACGCCTCCGCCTGGGCGAGAAGCTCCGCGACGTGGAGGACCCGGATCGCCTTCTTCTCGCGGCGCAACAGGCCCTCGAGGTGCATGAGGCAGCTCGTGTCGGTTCCGGTGATGAGCGAGACTTCGTTCTTCTCGTGCTCGCGGATCCGGTCCTGTCCCATCCGCGAAGAGATCGCCGCCTCGTCGACGGCGAAGGTGCCGCCGAATCCGCAGCACTCGTCGGGTCGGGCCGCCTCGCAGATCTCGAGGCCTTCGATCCCGGCGAGGAGCGCCTTCACCTTGTCGTGGGAGGGCACGAACCGCTCCGATCCGGAGCCGAGCCGCAGCTCGCGCAGCCCGTGGCAGCTGCGATGGAGCCCGACCTTCTGCGGGAAACGCCCCTTCACCTTCGCCTTCAACACGTCGTGGAGGAACTCGCACAGCTCGAAGACCCGGCCCCGCATCGTGTTCGCGCGCTCGCCGATGAGCGGCTCGTAGTGGTTGCGCACCATCGAGACGCAGCTTCCGGACGGAGAGACGACGTGATCGTATTTCCCGAACACGCGGAGGAACTTCTCCGCCAGGGGCCGCGCGTCGTCGCGGAAACCGGAGTTGGACATCGGCTGCCCGCAGCAGGTCTGGTCCTCGGGGAAGATCACCCGGCACCCGTGCCGCTCGAGGAGCTCGACCGTGGCCATCGCCACCTGCGGATAGAACTGGTCGATGTAGCAGGGAACGAAGAGGGCGACGTCCACGGGGGATACGTAGCATGACACGACGGGGCATTCGAGTTACCGCAGGAGCGCCGCGCACAGCCCCCCGAACGCCGCCGTGCCGAAGGCGAGCCACGCCAGCGAGTCGCCGATGCGGCCGCTGTGCAAAAGGCGCAGGCCTCGCAGGAGCGGATTCCAGATCGCGGCGACGGCGGACCGCAGCGCAACCGGCATGCGCTTCCGTCCCAGCGTGGCCGCCGCGATCACGACGGCCAGTACCGGGCCGCGCAGGCTCTTCGCCAGTTCGCGGGCGATGTCCTCTCCAGGCGGAGGCGGCGGCTTCGGCAGCGGGGCGCCGTCGAGCACCCGGGCGGCGGTTCCGCCGGAATCGAGGAGCCACGAGGCGGAGCGGTGCGCCACCTCTCTTGCTCCGGGACTGGTCCCGGCAGCGATGGACAGCGCGAGCAGGGCGGCCGCCGTGCCCCACATGGTCGCGGGAAGGCGCCCGGATGGCGCCGTTTCCGGTTCCTCGTCGGTTTCGCCGCCCACCGCCGGTGCGTCCTCCTCGCGGGGGCCGAGGCCGAGGAAGATTCGCCCGCAGGCTCGCAGGACTGCCGCGGCGGTGAGCGCTCCGGCGAAGAGGACGAGCGGCGGGAGCCAGTCGATCCCGTGCGCCTGCGCGGCGGAGTCGATCGCGGACTCCCCCGCGAACAGCGCGGTCGGCGCGAGGCCGCAGAGAAAAAGCGCGCCAGCCGCGAAGAGGACGAAGAGCAGCCGCTCCCGCCTCGCGCGACCGTGCAGCTTCAGCTCGTCGACCGAACGGTACCGGTGCAGCAGCGAGCCCGCGCAGACGAAGAGAGCGCCTTTCACGAACCCGTGTCCGACCGCGTAGAGCGCCGCTCCGGAGATACCCTCCGCGCTGAGGAGCCCGAACGCGCAGACCAGGATCCCCATGTGGCTCACGGTAGAGAAGGCGAGGAGCCGCTTCAGGTGCCGCTGCGCGAAGCAGAGGAGGGCGCCGGCGACCGCGGTGAGCGCGCCGAACCCGAGGAAGATCGCGCGCAGGTGCGGCTCGAAGCTCGCGAGGGAAGGCGCGAAGACGGTCCCGTACACGCGGGCGACCCCGAACAGCCCGGCCTCCACCATGATCCCGCTGAACAGGATGCAGACCGGCGTCGGGGCGACGGCGTGCGCGTCGGCCAGCCAGAAATGAAACGGCACCAGAGCGGCCTTGACGAGGAACCCGCAGGAGAGGAGCGCGAACGAGACGAGGACGAGACCGTCCGCGCGCCCGGCGAGGGCCCTGCCGATCTGCGAGAGGTTCAAGGCCCCCGTCCTGCCGTAGAGGAGCGCGATCCCGAAGAGGACGAGGAAGGCGCCAACCGTGTTCAGCACCGCGAAGTGCAAAGCTCCCTGCAGCGATGCCGGTTCCTCGGACTTGTACCCGCAGAGCGCGAACGCCGCCGCGCTCATCAATTCAAACCAGACGAACAGGTTGAACAGATCTCCGGTGAGCCCGAATCCGCACAGCGCCGCGAGGAAGGCGAGAACCAGCACGTGGAAATGGGCATGGAGGTCGTCGAAGTAGCGCGAGGCGAAGACCAGGGCGGCGAGCACCAGGATCGCGCTGACGAGCGCGAGGCCGGCGCCGAGCGGGTCCACGGTCAGCGAGATGCCGAGAGCGACGCCATCGCGGGGATACCACCCGCCCAGCCAGTACACGACCGGCCCCGACCGCGAACGGACCAGGAGCCGCGCACAGAGCACCGCGACGGCTGCGGTGGTCCCGAGGGCGAGCGCGTCGGCGATGCGGCGGTGGAGGTGCCTTCCGACCGCGGCCAGGGCCGCCGCGCAGAGGAGCGGAAGGGCGACCGGCAGGGCTTCCACGTCAGCCCTTGAGCCGCGCAAGCGCGTCCGGATCGACGGTCTTCGCGTGCTTGTGCGCCTGCACGACGAGGGCGAGGAGCAACGCCACCACCGTCGCCTCGACGACGATGTCCGTGAGCATCAGCGCCTGCACCACCGGATCGACGGCGACGAGATCGTGGGGCACGCCGAAGTACACGGGCGCGACTCCGCCCGCCTTCTGGCCGACGGCGAGGAGCAGCACGTACGTCGACGTCTGTAGCACTGCGACGCAGATGACGAGATGGACGAAGTGCCGGCTCGTCGCCGCTCCCCAGAGGCCGCAGAGGAAGACGAAGGCGGCGACCGCGTAGGGCAAGAACCCCGGGCTCATTTCGATTCCTGCCGGAGGCGGCGCCGCAGGGCTTCCTCGATGAAGACGGAGAGGAGGAGGACGAATCCGCCCGCCACCTCGATACCGACGCCGAGGTTCAGCCAGAAGATGTTGCCCGCCGATCCCATCTTCTCCTCGGTGCCGAGGGGCGTGATGTTGCGAAGGAACTCGGTGCCGAGGACGAGGGCGCCGAGGCCGAAAAGGACGTACGCGGCGGCGCCGGCGGACTCCGCCCATTCCACGAGCGATCGAGGCGCGATGCGCTGGAACGTCTCGGCTTCCGCGGCGAGGTAGACGGTGAGGGGCGCGGTGGCGAGGATGACGCCGCCCTGAAATCCGCCGCCGGGCGTCGTCTGGCCGTGGGAGATCATGTAGAGCCCGAACAGGACGTTCAGCCCGACCAGCATGACCCCGAACGCGCGGGTCGCATCGCTCATGGGAGGCGCCGCCCGGCCCGCCTCCTTGTCCTCGTCCTCCGATTCCTCTTTGGATTCTTCGTCTTCCTCCTCGATTTTGCGCAGTAGCAGGGCCGCTCCGGCGACGGAGGCGAAGAGGATGAATTCCTCACCCATCGTGTCGAAGGCGCGGTAGTCGAAGTTGACGGCGCTGACGATGTCGGTCGCCTTGCGCTCGCCGACGGCGAAGGAATTCAGGAGATCGCCGTACGGCCCCGGATAGGACCCGAAGCGGGGGAGCCCCCGGAGGCCCCAGAGGAAGAGCGCGGCGAGCCCCGCGACTCCGGCGCCGAGGAGCGCTTTCCTCATTTACGCTCCTCCTTGTCTTCTTGCCTGCGAATGGATGCGCGCGAGCGCGAGCACGATCATGAGCGGAAGGGCGACGGCCCCCACCACGATCTGCGAGAGCGCGACGTCGGGCGCCTGGTGGAGGAAGAACATCAGCGCCAGGACCAGCCCGTAGAAGCTCACCGCGACGGACTGGGCGAGCGGATCCTTCGTCCGCACGACTCCCAGCGCGGAGACCGCCACGAGGAGGAACACGCCCACCTGGAACGCGCCCATCATTCCTGGACCACCTCGATCGGGTCCGGCGGCGGCCAGGTGCCTTTCTCGCGGACGAAGTGCGCGCGCGCCGTGGCGTGAGTGACGATCGCGTTCATGAAGTAGAGCAGGAACGCGACGAGCGCGGCCTTCCCGCCCGCCTGCTTCTGCTTCTCGCCGATGAGGATCGCCGCGGTCACGAACAGCGCGGAGAGGCTCGCGGGAGGCGCGATGAAGTGCAGGCGCTGGTACGGATCGCGCATCGCGGCGACGCCGATCGCGGAGAGGAGCGCGACGACGACGGCGAGCGCGAGGAGGATGTCGACCGCGATCTTCATAGCCAGCGCTCCAGGAACCGCGCGAACACGAGGCCGCCACCAAAAGAAAGCAGGGCGAGGGCCACGGCGAGGTCGAAGAAGATGGTCCGCTCGAAGGCTTCCGCGAGGACGAGCAGACAGAGCGTCTCGCAGACGGCGGTCATCTCCAGCGCCACCAGGCGATCGACGACGTTGCGCGCGGACAGGGCGACGAACGCGCAGGGAACGAGGCAGAGCGCGAATCCGGCGGCCGCCCAGAGCCACGCGGTCACGGGCGCGCTCCGAGCCGCTTGGTAATTTCCAGCACCGGGCCGCGCTTGATCTGGTGGAACACCAGCATTCCCCGTTTCCTGTCGATGCCGAGGACGACGAAGTTGGGAGTGCTCGTGGTGTAGCCGATGGCGAGGGCCCGCATTCCCTCGCCGCGCGGATCGTCGGACAGGTACTCGTACGGGACGGCGAGGAGCAGCGAGGGCGCAGGTTTGCGCAGGAACAACTGCGCGAAGAGCACTTCGAAGATCTCGTAGCAGCCGGTGAACATGTATCCGGGCAGCCGCCAGGCCTCGAGAAGGCCCTTGCCGTCGCGGAACCCGACGATGCGCTGCTCCAGCACCGCCCAGGTCGCTATCGAGGCGAGCGCCGATCCCGGAATCGCGCCCCACAATTCGTCCGTACCGAGCCGGCCGACGAAGAGGTACCAGGTGGCGAACGAGAGGACGAAAGCGCCGGCGACGAGGGCAATCGTCCCGGTCGCGCCGAGCTTTCGCGGGTCCGCCATGGCCGGATCATCGGCCCAACTGGACCTACGCGCGAGAAATCCGCCGTGCTCAGTGCGTCGGGCGAGGCGCGAGAAAGACGAGCAACGCCGCGGGTGACCCCGAGCGGTTCGCGACTCCGTGCTCCTTGCCGGCGGGCGCGAGCGCGGCCTCGCCCTGGCTCACGCTCCTCGTCTCCGAGCCGACGCGCACTTCGACCGTGCCTTCGAGGACCGCGTAGACCTTGTCGCTTCCTTCGTGCGCGTGCGGTTTCTGCTCCTGTCCGGGGAGCAGACAATAGACGTCGCAGAAGAACCGGTCGCTCTCGAACAGCGCGACTTTCTGCATCTTCGCGGGATCGAAACGCCGTGCCGTCGCAAAGCTCTTCACGTCGATCATGCAAACCTCCTCCGGATGCTCCGGCTTCTGGCCTCCGCGACTGGCGACGCAGGCAAAGCCCGCTCCTCCTCCGGATGCTCCGGCCTTCGGCCTCCGCCCGTCGCAGGCAAAGCCCGCTCCTCCGCCTGCCGGCCAACCCGGCGAGCGACCTGCCGCCCGCACGCGCAAAATGACCGCTTCGCGCTTCGGACGGATGCGCAAATTAGCTGGCTGAAGGTACCGTGTCAGCGGAGGCCGTCTTGCAGGCGTTCGAGCACACGCCCCCCGAAGCGCGAGAGCTGCTCAAGCGGCCCATCCGCGATCTGAAGCTACGCATCGAAGGGTCCCCGCTCGAGAAGTACGTGAAGCAACTGCAGGACGAGATCCAGGGAAAGGGCCTCGTCCGCTTCCGGCCCGCCTGCTACCTCTCGGACGAGTGGGCCTGCCCGGATCGCGAGCCGATCATCGGGATTCCCTTCTATCTCGCGGATCCCAAGGTCGCCGCCATCGAGCGCCAGCTCAACGATCTCGAGGACGAGCGCGAGATCATGATGTACCTCCGCCACGAGGCAGGGCACGCGTTCAACTACGCCTACCAGCTCTACGACACGAAGGAGTGGCTGGACCTGTTCGGCCCCTTCGACCGCCCGTACCTCGACAACTACACGCCGATTCCCTTCTCGCGAAGATTCGTCCGCCACATCGCCGGCTGGTACGCGCAGAAACATCCGGACGAGGATTTCGCCGAGACCTTCGCGGTGTGGTTGACCCCGAGATCCGCTTGGAAAAAACGGTACGCGGGCTGGCCCGCGATGCAGAAGCTCGAGTACGTCGACCGCCTCGCCCGCGAGCTGGCCAATCGCGATCCGCCCCGGCCCCTCGCGAAAGCGCTCGCCGAGCTGCCCGTCGAGGAGATGACGCACAGCCTCGAGGAGTTCTACAGCAGCAGCCTTCCCGACGACGCGATGGCCATCTCCGATCTCGTCCCGGATGGGGAGCTCGAGGACATCTTCACCGCGGGTCCGGCTCGCGAAGGGCTCGTGCCGGCGGGCACTGCCCTCGCCGCGCACCGCAAGACGATGACGGACAAGATCGCCTACTGGACCGGCATCCGCCGCTCCCTCGCGAAGAAGCTGGTCGAGACCATTCTCCGTCGATCGCGCGAGCTCGAGCTCTTCGTCGACCGTGCCCGCGAGGCGGAGCAGCTTCTGGACGTCACCGTGCTCGCGACCACGCTCGCCATGAACTATCTCCAGCGTGGCAAGTTCGCCGAGAAGTGAGTACGTAGCAATGCGTGCGCATCGCCGTTCTCTACGATCCCAGCGACAATCTGTTGCCCCACGGCGAGCGAAGGCAGAAGGGGCGCCCGCCGGCGCCTCGCCGCCGCAAGCGCGAGCGCCGCTCCAAGCTCGATCGCGAGCACGTCCTCGACGCGATTCGCGCGAATGGCCACGACCCGTTCTTCCACGAGCTCGGCGGCGAGGAGGCTCTCTTCGCGCTCTCGAGGACCGGAGCGGAGCTCGTCTTCAACATGACCGAGGCGTACGAGGGCGACGATCTGAAGGAAGCCCACGTCGCCGCGTTCCTCGACCTGCTCGACCTCCGCTACACCGGCGCCGGCCCGTACTCGCTCTTCCTCGCCCAGGACAAAGCGCTCGCCAAGAAGCTGTTCGCCTTCCACAACATCCGCACCCCGAATTTCGCAACCATCTCGCGGGGCAAGATCGATCACATGGACGATCTGGAGTTCCCGCTCATCGTCAAACCCGCCGCCGAGGACGGTTCGGTGGGAATCGACTGCAAGGCGGTGGTGAACACGGTGCGCGAGTTGATGTAGCGGGTGAGCTGGGTGCAGGAGCAGTTCGACTGCGCCGCGCTCATCGAGGAGTACATCGACGGGCGGGAGATCTACGTCGGCGTGCTCGGCAACGAGAAGCCCGAGGCGCTTCCCCCGGTAGAGCTCGACCTCTCGAAGCTCCCGAAGAACATGCCCCGCATCGCCGGGCGCGAGGTGAAGTGGGACAAGGGGACGGAGGCGTACGACGTCACCCGGTCCCAGATCGCCGAAGACCTCGACCGCGATCTGCGCGACCGCCTGCAGAAGACGGCGCTCGCCGTCTACGAAGCGCTCAAGCTTCGCGACTACGGCCGCGTCGACATGCGGGTCACGCCGAAGGGCGAGATCTACGTGATCGAAGCGAACCCGAATCCCTGGCTTGCTCCGGAAGCCGAGCTGGCGATCGCCGCCCAGAACGCCGGACGGGAGTACAAGAAGCTCATCGGCGACATACTCACCATGGCGGTCGCCCGGTACTTTTGAATGAAGATGCCCGGCTGCTTGCTCTACAGACAGGTTGAAAAAATGATGTAGCGCGCGGGGACCGTCGCTAGAAGGTCGATCCGGAGGGTTCGCCCGTCAACAGTTCGTGCCCCCTAGCACGGCGTGCGTTCGACGCATGCCGTCGCGTTCTATACACGGCCTTGTCCGTTTCCTGCCGCTGACCAGCCATCTCGCTGTAAAGGTTTCAGACTCAAGCGCCCCGCTCATCAAGGAGTCAGTCCGTGGCCGAAACCCACGATCCCATGGATCCCTCGGTTCCTCCGGAAAAGAAGCCGCGGAAGAAGCGCCGCAACGGAGACGACGGGAACGGTCACCAGGAGGCCGGCGACGAGCGGCTTCGCGAGCTTCTCGGCGCCTTGGAGGCGGCGCAAAGCGGCGATTTCGCGGTCCGCCTGCCTTTCACCCGCGGCACGGGTGTGATGAGCGACATCGCTCGCTCCTTCAACTCGGTCGTCTCCCGCAACGAGGCGCTCTCCACCGAGATCGTCCGCCTCGAGCGCGTGGTCGGCCGCGAAGGGCGCATGACCGAGCGCGCCACGCTCGGCGAGGTGAGCGGCGGCTGGGCTACGAGCGTCAACTCGATCAACTCGCTCATCGCCGACCTCGTCCAACCCACGACGGAGGTCGCCCGCGTGCTCATCGCGGTCGCCGAAGGCGACCTGACCCAGAAGATGGCGCTGGAGATCGAGGGACAGCCGGTGAAGGGCGAGTTCCTCCGCATCGGCACCACCGTCAACTCGATGGTTGATCAGCTCTCCGGCTTCGCGGCGGAAGTGACCCGCGTCGCGAAGGAGGTCGGCACCGACGGAAAGCTCGGCGGCCAGGCCGGCGTTCCGGAGGCGGCGGGCATCTGGCGCGACCTGACGGACAACGTGAACCGGATGGCGTCGAACCTGACCTCCCAGGTGCGAAACATCGCCGAGGTCTCGACGGCGGTCGCGAAGGGCGACCTGTCGAAGAAGATCACCGTCGACGCGAAGGGAGAGATCCTCCAGCTGAAGGACACCATCAACACCATGGTGGATCAGCTGAACTCGTTCGCCGGCGAAGTGACCCGCGTCGCGCGCGAAGTCGGTACCGAAGGAAAGCTGGGCGGCCAGGCCGACGTGAAGGGCGTGTCGGGCGTCTGGAAGGACCTCACCGACAACGTGAACTTCATGGCCTCGAACCTGACCACCCAGGTGCGCGGCATCGTCTAGGTCGTCACCGCCGTGGCGAACGGCGACCTGGGCGAGAAGCTGCAAGTGAACGCGAAGGGCGAGATCGCCGCCCTCGGCGAGACGCTCAACAACATGACGAAGACGCTGTCCATCTTCGCCCAGCAGGTGACGAGCGTCGCCCGCACGGTCGGCGTGGAAGGAAAGCTCGGCGCCCAGGCGGAGGTGCCGGGAGTCGCGGGCACCTGGAAGGACCTGACGGACAACGTCAATCTGCTGGCGAACAATCTGACCGCCCAGGTGCGCAACATCGCGGACGTGACCACCAGCGTCGCCCTGGGAGACCTGTCGCGGAAGATCACCGTCGATGCGAAGGGCGAGGTGCTCGAGCTGAAGAACACCATCAACACGATGGTCGATCAGCTGAACGCGTTCGCAGGGGAAGTGACCCGCGTCGCTCGCGAGGTCGGCACCGAAGGGCGCCTGGGCGGGCAGGCCGACGTGAAGGGCGTGTCGGGTGTCTGGAAGGACCTCACCGACAACGTGAACTTCATGGGATCGAACCTGACCGGGCAGGTCCGCAACATCGCCAAGGTCACGACCGCGGTCGCGAACGGAGACCTGTCGCAGAAGATCACCGTCGACGTGAAGGGCGAGATGCTCGCCCTGAAGGACACCATCAACACGATGGTGGATCAGCTGAACACGTTCGCGTCGGAAGTGACCCGCGTCGCCCGCGAAGTCGGCACGGAAGGAAAGCTCGGCGGCCAGGCGGAAGTGAAGGGCGTCGGCGGCACCTGGAAGGACCTCACCGACAACGTGAACTTCATGGCCTCGAACCTGACCACCCAGGTTCGCGGCATCGCGCGGGTCGTGACCTCGGTAGCGAACGGCGACCTCAATCAGCGCCTGAAGGTCGAGGCGAAGGGCGAGATCGCCGCGCTCGCGGAGACCATCAACAGCATGACCGACACGCTGGGCCTGTTCGCCGAGCAGGTCACCGACGTGGCCCGCACGGTGGGCGTGGAAGGAAGGCTGGGCGCGCAGGCCGAGGTGCCCGGAGTCGCCGGCACCTGGAAGGATCTGACGGACAACGTCAACCTCCTCGCCAACAACCTCACTGCGCAAGTGCGAAACATCGCGGAAGTGACGACGGCGGTCGCGAAGGGCGATCTCTCCAAGAAGATCACCGTCGACGCGCGCGGTGAAATCCTGCAGCTGAAGGACACCGTCAACACGATGGTGGATCAGCTGAACTCGTTCGGCGCGGAAGTGACCCGCGTCGCGCGCGAAGTCGGCACTGAAGGCAAGCTAGGCGGGCAAGCGGACGTGAAGGGCGTGTCGGGCGTCTGGAAGGACCTCACCGACAACGTCAACTTCATGGCCTCCAACCTGACCACCCAGGTTCGCGGCATCGTCAAGGTGGTGACGGCGGTCGCGAACGGCGATCTCGCCGAGAAGCTGCAGGTCAACGCCAAGGGAGAGATCGCGGCCCTGGGCGAGACGCTCAACAACATGACGAAGACGCTCTCCATCTTCGCCCAGCAGGTCACGAGCGTCGCCCGCACGGTGGGAGTGGAAGGAAAGCTCGGAGC
>JBJMQD010000374.1:0-10774 GCA_045802855.1 Myxococcales bacterium
GTCGGTCGTCGGTACCGTCGCGCCGCTCAACAAGACGGGCGCGCAGATCATCTACGGCGGGAGCAACTGGTTCGCTCCCGTCTACGGGACCAGCGCCGGCTACCTGATCGTGAAGGAGTGGCCCCTTGCGATGGGCGAGGCCTTCGGCCGCGAGGAGCTCGCGACCTCTGCCAAGGTCTGCATCATCGGCCAGACCGTTCGGGAACGGCTCTTCGGGGAGGCATCGCCCGTCGGCGAGCAGATCCGCGTGAAGCACGTGCCCTGCAAGGTGATCGGGCTACTCGCGGCGAAGGGGCAGGGGAACGGCGGGCAGGACCAGGACGACATCGTGCTCATGCCCTGGACGACGCTCGTGCGGCGCGTGCAGGGAATGCAGGGCGACGTGGTCGGACAGCTTCTCGTCGGCGCGCGCTCGAGCGACGTCGTCGACGAGGCGCAGCGCGAGGTCCGCGATCTCTTGCGCCAGCGCCATCACCTGGGCGACGGCCAGGCCGACGATTTCCGGGTGAAGAACCTCACCGACCTGCAGGAGTCGGCGAACGCGCAGACGGAGACGCTCTCGGTGCTCCTCGGCACCGTCGCCCTCATCTCGCTCCTCGTCGGCGCCATCGGGATCGCCAACGTGATGCTCGTCTCGGTGACCGAGAGGACGCGGGAGATCGGGATCCGCATGGCGATCGGCGCCCGCGGCCGCGACGTCCTCTTCCAGTTCCTCACCGAAGCCGTCGCGCTCGGCGCCGTCGGCGGCCTGGCCGGGCTCGGTGTCGGCGCCATCGCCACGAAGGTGATGGCGGCGAAAGCGGGCTGGCCCACGCTGCTTTCTCCCACGGTGATGATGGCCGCGGTCGCCCTCGCCGGACTTGCGGGAGTGGTGGCGGGATTCTATCCAGCGCTGCGCGCGTCGCAGCTCGACCCGATCGAGGCGCTCCGATTCGAGTAGAGGCTTCCCCTGTGGACGCGCTCAGCGGGCCGGGTTCGGCGCCGTCGTTGCCGTCGGGATCGGCTCGGACGCCACCCTCGGCGGGAGCTTGCCGCCAGCGAGAGCGACCGCGGCGATCTCCGCCTGCCGTGACAGGTCGATGGATTCGCCGAGCACGCGCGCCATTTCCTGCGGCGCATGGAACCCCATCGAGTTTTCCGCGGCGATGAAGTCGAGCCGCCACTGCGCCGCGCGCTGCAGCTCGCCGAGCTCCTTCAGCTTGGGGTCCTTGTCGACCACGGCGCGCCACATCGCGAGCAGGTTCGCTTTCGTCTCCGCTTGCAGCTTCTGCGGATCGGGATTCGCTCCCAGCTTCTCGCGCGCCTTCGCCTCGGCCGCGGCCCGGTTCTTCTCGTCATGAGGCTTCCGCAGCGCCACGATCGAATCGAGCATCTCCGCGGCCACCTTGCCGGCCCGGTTCAAGAGCGCGTAGTGGCGGTCCTGGATCGCGAGCACCCGCGCCTTCAGCTCGTCGTCGGGGTAGGGATGGCAGACGGCGCACGACCGGTTCACCTGCAAGAGCGGGCTGCGAACCCAGTGCTCGGAGATCTTCACCGATCCCTCGCGCTGGTATGGCATGTGGCAATCGGCGCAGGCGACGCCGCTGCGCGCATGGATCCCCTGGCTCCATAGCTCGAATTCCGGGTGCTGGGCCTTGAGCACGTCCATGCCCGTCTCCGCGTGCGTCCAGTCCTTGAATCGCTGACCGTGCACCTGGAGGTTGTCGTAGTAGTGCTCGATCTGCTCGACCTTCAGGCCCTCGTTCCAGGGGAAGAACAGCGTCAGGCCCTTGCCGCAATAGTACTCGACGTGGCACTGCCCGCAGACGAACGACCGCATCTCCTGCCGCGTGCCGTCGCTGTTCGGATCGTATGCGCGTTTCTTGTCGCCGTGGCGCCAGCGGTCGATGCTGGGGAGGTGCGGCGCCGGCGCATCCGATGCCGCGAGCTTCGCGATTCCCGCGAGGAACCCGGGCCGTGTCACCCGCAACTCCATCGTCTTCGGGTCGTGGCAGTCGACGCAGCCGACGGGATGCGCTTTACCGTCGGGGGAGGTCTGCTCGAGCTGCTTGTGCGCGTCCCAGTAATCCATCGCCCCGACCAGCTCGAGTCCTTTCTGCACGTCGCCCTGGCCGAGCTTGCGGTAGAGCGGCAGGATCGAGCCGTGACAGTGCAGGCAGTTGCCCGACTGTTTCGCCTCGGTGGGCACGTTGCGCTTCGTGACCTCCTGATCGTTCAACATGTACGCGTGGCCGCGGCGGTCGCGGTAGTCCGCCGCGAACAGGTAACCCGCGAAGATCCGGGTGAGCCACGGATCGCGCTGCGCCTTCTGCGGCGGCAGCGTCCCCTCCGGGCCGGCCATGCCGCCCCCGTACTTCGTCGAAGTCGGCTCGGCAGTGCGTAGATAACCGTCGTACTGGCGCGGCCAGTTGACGCCCCATTTCGCCGGATCGACGTCGTCCTCGGTCACCTCGACGAGCTTCACGTAGGAGCTGCGGGCCTCCTGCTTGCGCTGGAAGATGCTCACCAGAAGCGCGGCGATGCCGGCCGTGATCACCGCCGCCACTACCGCGACGACGGCGTACATGACCAGGGTTCCGCGGCGGGGCTCGCTCGGCATGGATTACCTCGCGCCGTGGCCGGCGCCTCGATGGCAGTGCACGCATCGGATCGCGTCGTCGGCGAACGTGCTGCCGCGGACCACGTCGTGCACGAATGCGCCGTGGCAGCGCAGGCAGTTGTCCTGCAGGATCTGGCTGTTCTTCGCCTTGATGCGGATCGGCTCCTCGAACACCAGCTTCGCGCCTGGCACGTCCGGCCGCGAAGGCTGGAAGGTGAACCCCGTCGAGTGGTGATAGCCGTTCAACGCCTTGGCGACGTACTTCTGGGGAAAATGCGGCGGGACGTGGCAGTCGTTGCAAGTCGCGAACGCGTGGTGAGGACCTTTCCGCCACGCGTCGTATTCGTCGCGCATGATGTGGCAATTGACGCACGCGGCGGGATCGTTGCTCAGGTAGGAAAGGCCTGAAGCGTAGTTGAAGGTGGTGATGCCGATCCCGAGCGCGGCGCCGAGCAGCGCGCCGAGGAAGATCCAGTAGCCCGACGGCTGCGCCCGCGACACGTCGCGGTTCTCTACGGCGCGAGACGAGGCGAAGCAAGTCGCGGCCCGGACTGCGCTCGGTGGTCCGCGAGCGGCGACTAGCGGACGGTGTCTACCTTCGCGGGCGTACGAAGGCCATCGTTCAGGCCGTAGCGCTTCATCTTGGCGTAGAGCGTCGTCTTCGATACTCCGAGCGCCTGTGCCGCGCGGGTGACGTTGCCTTCGAAGTACTGCAGGGCATCGGCGCAAGCGCGCCGCTCCAGCTCCTCGAGCGAGAGGACCCTGTCCGCGTAGGCGCCGCCGTGCACCGCGGGCCGCGCCGGCATCTGCACGATCGACTGCGGAATCTGGGAGATGACGTCCTGGTCGGGCGGCAGGAGGCTCGCCTCGCTCTCGATCACGTTGCAGAGCTCGCGGATGTTCCCGGGCCAGTCGTATGCCTGGAAGGCGGCGGCGATCGCGGGCGCGAGCTTGATCGGACGCCTCCGGGTGCGCTCGCCCATGATGCGGAGCTGGTGCTCGGCGATGAGCAGGATGTCGTCCTTCCGCTGCCGCAGCGAGGGGATCTTCAGATGCACGACGCGGAGCCGGTGGAAGAGATCGAGCCGGAACCTGCCCTGCGCGACGGAGTCCTCGAGATCGCGGTGGGTGGTCGCGATCACCCGCGCCCGCACCTGGACGTCCTTCACGGAGCCGAGGCGCTGGACCACCTTCTCTTGCAGCACGCGCAGGAGCTTGCCCTGCAGCTCGAGCGGCATGTCGCCGATTTCGTCGAGCAGGATCGTTCCGCGCCCGGCGAGCTCGAACTTGCCCGCCATTCCGGTGGCCTTCGCGCCGGTGAAGCTGCCGCCTTCGTAGCCGAACAGCTCGCTTTCCACGAGGTCGCGAGGAATCGCCGTCACGTTGACCGCAACGAAGGGCGCGGAGGCGCGGACGGAGGCGTTGTGGATCGCCTGCGCGAGCAGCTCCTTGCCGGTGCCGCTCTCGCCGGTGATGAGGACGGGAAGATCGGCGGCCGCCGCCCTGCGGGCCACCGTCAAGATCTCGGCGAAGGCGGGATCCTTCCCGAGCAGCCGCTCGAAAGTGAAGCGAGGCGTCGAGCCGACGGCGCGCTTCGCGGCGGTGTGCTCGGTCGCGAGATCGCGGACGATGGAGACCACGCCGCCGTCGTATCCGTGGGGACGGACGATGACCTCGCCGTGCGGGAGCGTCACCGCCTCCGCGGCGTTCGACCTGCGGGCGAGAGCGAATCCGAGAGGAGAGAGACCGGGCAGCTCGCGCAGCCGGCGGCCCACTGCCTCGTCGGGCTTCACGCCCAGACTGGTCGCGGCAGCGTGGTTCAGCGCCCGCACCTTTCCGCCTGGATCGGTGACCAGCACGCCGTCGCCGACGGCACCGAGCATCGCCGCCTCGCGTGCCGACGCCTCGCGCAGAGCGGCACGGGAGCTCGCCCGCGCGAGAGAGACATTGGCCAAGGAGGCAAGGACGGTGAGCTGCTCGAGGTCGCGCTCGGCGATGGGCTGAGCCGACGGCTCTCGCTCGAGCACGAGCGCAAGGCGTCCGCGTTCGTCGCCGCCGACGGGAACCGCGGCGATGCGGCCCTCGCCCGTTCTCGGACCGTGCGCCGAAAGGCCCTCCCGGATGCGCTCGGCGAGCGGAGCGCCGCTCCAGAAGATCGCGGCTCCGCTGGTCGATACGGTTTCGATGGTCCGATCGGGACGCTCGCGGACGAGCTGGGCGCCTTTGCCGTCGCAAACGGCCAGGGCGAGCCGGGGGATCGCGGCGGCCACCGCGTCGTACTCTTCGAGCGAGGCGAGCTCGCTCGCGGCGGCGGCAAGCCGCGGGATCCGCGCATGGTCGATGCCGTGCCCATCGCCGGGCGCGCGGACGGGCAGAGCGGGAACGGCCTCTTCGAGCGTCTTGCGGGCGCGCCGTAGCGCCTCGAGGTCGGTCGGGCCGCCGATGGTGCGGAACTGTGCCTGCGCGCGGGCGAGCCACCGTCCGGGGGAACCCTCCGGATCCGCGCCGGCCTGCAGGGCCCGCTCGACGTTGGCCAGGGCGAGGTCCCGGAGCGCGCCGATCACGGTGAGGCGATCGATGGCCTTGTCGAGGTGGACCGCAGCCGAGCGACCGTCGGACGTCCGAGCGAAGCGCAGCCGGGCACGCAGGACGTCGGCGCGGGCGGCGAGGATTCCCGAGCGCGTCGTCTCTTCCAGCGAGAGCGCGCGTTCGGCGGCGTCGAGATCGCCCGCTTGCAGCGCGAGCGCCGCGCGGACGATCGAGGCATACGCGCGAAGGGCGGCATGCAGATCGCCCGGCGGAACGAGGCGCGCGGCTTCCTCCGCAACGCCCACGGCCGCGGCGGGGCCGCGCTCGGCGAGGAGCGACTGCGCCTGCAGGAGCAGCAAGATGGGCTCGCCGGAAGAATCGTCGCAGGACACGAGCGCGTCCCGCGCGCGGGCGAGATGGAACGGCGCCCGCGCCGGATTGCCCGTCTCGACGAAGACGAACGCCGAGGCGATCTCGATGAGGAGGCCCGCGCCGCCTCCGCCTTCGCCGCGGGCGCGCATGAGCATCGCCTCCGCGTCGCGGGCGTCGCCGAGCAGACCGGCGAGCACGGCGCTCGCCACCTGGACGGTGGCGCGGTCCGGTGAGGGGCGTGTGCGAACGTGCAAAATCCGCTGTGCCAGCGGTTCGTCGCTGGCGAGGGCACCCATCAATAGTTCCTGCGCAGGCCCGCTATCGGTCGTGCGAAGCACCGATGTGGACGTGACATTGACGACAGATGTAGGCAAAGCCGGCAGCCCCTCCCACAAGGCAAACCCTTGACCCCAGACAGGAAATCCTACCCGAGCGGGCGCAGAACGCAAGGGTTCTTTACGTAATTTTAAAGTACGCGGAATCTGAACTTGGGGATCCTTTGCTCGATTTTTATTGCAAGATGCCAGAAGTCATTGGAATCACCGGGTGTACCCCTTTGTAGGCGTCTGTGCGGCGAACACTTTCGGGACGGTACCCTCGCAGTCAATGTCGGAATTTCGCGTACTTAGGCGCGGCACGGCGCCTGCTTCGTCTGCGTAGACCCCGCGGCCCTGGAAGGAGCCGCAAAAAAGAAGAAAGGTTTTCGCTGCTGCGCCAAACCAGGGTCACGCCCGGACCGGCGAAGAACGGGGCGCTGACCATCCAGATCGTCATTGCTCGATCGGTTCGTCGGGCATCAGCCGTTCCAGGCCGCCGCGTTCTCGTTCGCATTGAATAACAAATCCTGTAACTAGAGCGGAGCGATTGGCTCTTCTCGTGTAATTGGTGCGTCTTTTCATTAACCGGTGCCGCAGAGGGGCATCGGTCACGAAGCAAGAATTGTTGCCGTGCTTTTCGTCGCGATCATTACCGGTCCACGAACAGTCCCGTTCGTATCCGGTCCCGTATTGCCAGGGGGTACCCTACATGCAGTCGACGGAACTCAGGCAGTTCTGCAAGACCATCCTGCCGGCATCGGCCGCCTTGCTGATGCTGGGCATCACCTCCCCCGCCCACGCTGCTCTCGAGCGCGTAGGCCCCGCCAACACCGCCTCGTCGGTGGGCGGCTACCCGGCGTGGTACCAGGACTCGACCGGCCTTTCGCTGGAGTTTTGCGATCCGACGAACGCTTCGGAAGTGGCGGGGGGCTGGTGCCTCTTGCTCCCGGGCGACGTGCCCACGGTCCCGGAGGTGTTCCCGGGCACCTTCTTCGACGAGCACTTCTACTTCGCGGGCGGCTCGTCCTTGACTCCCGCCACCGGCGGCAAGGCGCTGCTCAACGTCGCGCTGGAAGGCGCTTTCGCCGGCGCCGGCAATCCCGCCGCCGGACAGCAGATCACCTTCGCCCGCATCCGCGTGAACCTCATCCCCGTCCCCACGACGGGCACGTACCGTTTCATCCACCCGTACGGCGAGGAGCACATCGCCGCCACCGCGGGTAGCCGGATCTTCTTCACCGACGACGTGGGCATCAACTGCCCTCCCGGCGGCCCCTACGACTGCGCGCTTGCCGGCCGGCTCGGGCCCTTCCTCCTTCCCTCGGACACGGCGGGCGGCCTCGAGACGGGTCCGGTAACGGCGGCCAATCCGACTCCTGACACCAATCCTGCGCACTTCGGCGGTGTGTTCACGCCGACCACGTATCCGGGGAACGGCAAAGTGTACATCGCCGACCCGGCCCGCCTCGGCCCCGTGACGGGCAGCGCGCTGCCTCCGTTCACCGATTCGACGGGCGCGCTGCGCGATCACAACATCTTCCGCATCGAGGGTCCGGCCGGCTCGGGCATCGGCGGAGCGGGCGTCGACTTCATCGAGACCACGGACTTCACTCTGCAGGGCCGCGTCTTCACGGCGACGGTAGCGGGCCGCGTCACCATCGATCGCGCGAGCTACACGAAGACCGCGTCGGCCGTGAAGCTCGATGTCTTCGCCTCGGGCGCGGAGACGCAGCCGAGCCGCCTCCCGGGAGCGCCGCTTGCCGTGGCTGTCTCGCCGGCGCTCTCCTTCTACGAAGCGCCCTGCGGCACCGACCTCCTCACCGGCGCGCTCATCGCTCCTCTGGGCTTGACGGACCAGCAGATGTTCCAGGACGGGACGTACTTCTGGTCGCAGTCGGTCCCGGCGGTCATCCCCACGGCGGTGTGCGTGAAGGACAGCGCCGCGCGCGACATCACCGGCGCGGTGGTTCCGGCTTTCTTCCAGCACGTCGTCACGGACGAGATCACCATCACCAAGGCGAGCTACGACGGTGACACGGCCGTGCTGACGGTCAACGCCACCTCGAGCGACGCGGTCACCCCGCCTGCGCTGGCGGTGGACGGGTTCGGCGCGATGACGGGCGGCGTGCTCTCGTACTCTCCGCTGATGGCATCGCCGGCGAAGATCACCGTGCGCTCGGCCCTCGGCGCCACTGCCACCATCGACGTGACGACGAGCTTCTTCGGCGCCGCGCCTGGCGCGCTGCGCGCGTTGAACGACTCGTTCACGTTCGCGGAGGACTCGGGCGCGCAGACCCTGGACGTGCTCGCGAACGACACCAGCGCCGCCGGCGGCACCATCGCCATCGTCGCCGGCGCGCGTCTCGGCACCGCGCTCGCCAACCTCGCCGGTTCCGTGACGTACACGGCGAACGCCAATGCCAACGGCATCGACAGCTTCACCTACAGGGTGACGACGGCGGCCGGGACTTCGAACATCGCCACCGTCACGCTCAACATCACCCCGGTGAACGACCCGCCGCTCGCGGTCAATGACGGTCCGTTCACGGTGGTCGCGGGCGCCATCACGACGCTGCCGAACCTCCTCGACAACGACATCGATCCGGACGGGCGCGCCGACATGGTGGCCGCGGTCCAGATCGTCACGCCGCCGACCGTCAAGGTCGCGGGCGGCGCCAACGGCCTCGTCACCTTCACGGCACCCTCGGCGGGCACCTACACCTTCACGTACAAGGTGCAGGACAAGGCCGCCGTCGTCTCGGCGAACACCGCGACGGTGACGGTGACCGTGATCCCGACCGACACCGTGACGATCACCAAGGCGACGTACACCCTCGGCGCGAAGCGCTGGGTGGTGACGGGGACGACGAGTACGCCTCTGCAGACCATCAACCTGACCTACGTGAACGGCACGGCGGCTGGCCACTCGATCGCCACGGTTCCGGTCGACGCGCTCGGCAACTGGACCTTGGACATCCGCGGCGTCACCGGTCTCGACGATCCGAGCACGCTCGCGGTCCGTCCCACCACGTTGAAGGCCACCTCTTCGAGCGGCGGTTCGTCGACGGTGACAATCACGTACAAGTAAAGCTCGTTGACGTAGTCGCGCAGTAGGTTGGAGCCCGGGCTCGCGAGGCCCGGGCTCCGCTATTTCCGGGCTCCTGTGGCACACACCCGGCCGTTGTTGATAGCGTCCCGGCCGAGGGTGGCGCCGCGGTCCCCGATCAATCCTGCCCGGCCTTCCGCGCCGACTCGCGCCCGACTCGGAGGAGGGATCATGACCTACCGTGCACCGCTCAAGGACATGCTGTTCGTGATGAAGGAACTGGCCGGGATCGACGCGCTCTCCCGCTGGCCAGGTTTCGAGGACGCCGGCTACGACATGGCCGGGACGGTCCTCGAGGAGTGCGCCAGGTTCAACGAAGGTGTCCTCGCGCCGCTGAACGACGTGGGCGACAAGAATCCCTCCCGATTCGACGACGGGCGCGTCACGGCCACGCCGGGATTCAAGGAGGCGTTCCAGCAATACACGGAGGGCGGATGGCAGGGTCTGCAGCACCCGACTGCGCTGGGCGGCCAGGGGCTACCGAAGCTCATCAGCGCCGCCTGCATGGAGATCACGAACGCGGCGAACCTGAGCTTCGCGCTCTGCCCGCTGCTCACCGACGGCGCCATCGAGGCGCTCCTCGTGGCGGGGACGCCCGAGCAGCAGCAGACCTACGTGCCGCAGATGATCAGCGGCCGCTGGACGGGCACGATGAACCTCACCGAGCCGCAGGCCGGGTCGGACCTGGCCCTCTTGCGCACACTGGCCGAGCGGCAGGACGACGGTACGTACCGGATCCGCGGCACGAAGATCTTCATCACCTGGGGCGAGCACGACATGGCCGAGAACATCGTCCATCTGGTGCTGGCCCGCGTGCCCGGTGCTCCGGAAGGCGTGAAGGGCATCAGCCTCTTCCTCTGCCCGAAGCTGCTCGAGGACGGCAGGCGCAACGGCGTTCAATGCGTCGGCATCGAGCACAAGCTCGGCATCAAGGCGAGCCCCACGGCAGTGCTGGAATTCGAGGGCGCCGTCGGCTACCTCCTCGGCGAGGAGAACCGCGGCCTCGAGTACATGTTCGTGATGATGAACGCGGCCCGCTACGCCGTCGGTGTCCAGGGCGTCGCCATGGCCGAGCGCGCTTACCAGAAGGCTGTTGCGTACGCCCGCGAGCGCGTGCAGGGCCGGCCGGTCGACGGCTCGCTCAAGACGGCCGCGACGATCATCCACCACCCGGACGTGCGCCGGATGCTGATGACGATGCGCGCCTCCACCGAAGGCTGCCGCGCGATGGCCACGGTGGCCGCGGCCGCCTACGACGCGGCGCATCACCATGCCGACGCAGCGGTGCGCAAGCAGAACCAGGCTTTCTACGAGTTCCTGGTGCCGCTGGTCAAGGGCTACAGCACCGAGATGAGCCTGGAGGTCACCTCGCTGGGCGTGCAGGTGCACGGCGGCATGGGCTTCATCGAGGAGACCGGCGCCGCGCAGTACTACCGCGACGCCAAGATCCTGACCATCTACGAAGGCACGACGGCGATCCAGGCCAACGATCTCGTGGGGCGCAAGACGGCGCGCGACGGCGGGCAGGTGGCGCAGGGCATCGCCGCCCAGATCGAGAAGACCGAAGGCGAGCTGTCCCGCCGCGACAGCCCGGATGCGCGTGCCGTGGGCCGTCGCCTGGCCGCCGCGCGCCGCGCCTTCCTGGACGTGGTCGCCTTCGTCGTGCAGCAGGGCAAGACCTCCCCCAATGCGGTGTTCGCCGGCTCCGTGCCCTACCTGATGCTCGCGGGCAACCTGGTGGCGGGCTGGCAATTGGCCCGTTCGCTGCTGGTTGCGGAAGATCTGTTGGCCAAAGGCGAGGACAAGTCATTCATGCAGGCAAAGATCGCGACCGCGCATTTCTACGCCGAC
>JBJMQD010000382.1:0-4558 GCA_045802855.1 Myxococcales bacterium
GCGATCCTCGCCGGACAGGCGGGAATCGTCGGACACCTCCGCATCGGCGACGGCGCGCGAGTCGGCGCGCAGGCCGTGATCGGCCCCCACGTCCGGATCGGGCGCGACTGTTCGATCGGCCCCAACGCCAGCGTGCTGAACGCCTTGGTGGGCAACCGCGTCATCCTTCATCCTGGCGCCCACGTCGGGCAGGACGGCTTCGGCTTCGCCATGAGCGGGCAAGGCCATCTCAAGGTGCCGCAAGTCGGCCGGGTCATCATCCAGGACGACGTGGAGATCGGCGCCAACACCACGATCGATCGCGGCAGCGGCCGGGACACCGTGATCGGGGAGGGGACCAAGATCGACAACCTCGTTCAGATCGGCCACAACGTCGTCATCGGCCGCCATTGCGTCATCGTCGCCCAGGTCGGCATCTCCGGGTCGACGGAGATCGGCAAGGGCGCGATCCTCGCCGGACAGGCGGGAATCGTCGGACACCTGCGCATCGGCGACGGCGCGCGAGTCGGGGCGCAGGCGGGCGTCGCGCACGACGTTCCGGATGGCGAGACGCACACCGGGTATCCGGCGATGCGCCATCGCGAGTGGCTGCGGATGTCGGTGTCGCTGCCGAAGGTGCCGGACCTCTTGCGGCTGGTGCGCATGCTCGAAGAGCGGGTGAAGCAGCTGGAGGAGCGCAGCCGGTCGAAGGCATAGACGAAAGCGGCGGTACCTGCCGCGGGTGGAGGTGGACGTTGGAACAGCCGCTGCTCGACATCGCGAAGATCCTTGCCGCGCTGCCGCACCGGTATCCCTTCCTCCTGGTCGACCGGGTGGTGAGCCTGGTCAAGGGCGAGAGCATCCACGCCTACAAGAACGTGACGGTGAACGAGGAGTTCTTCCTCGGGCACTTTCCCGGGATGCCGGTGATGCCTGGTGTCCTGCAGCTCGAGGCGATGGCACAGGCGGGCGGGCTGCTCGCGCACGAGAGCAGGCCGTTCGATCCGACGAACCAGGTCATCTACTTGATGGCCTTCGACAAGGTGAAGTTCCGGCGCGTCGTGATTCCCGGCGACAGGCTCGATCTGCACGTGCGCGTCGAGCGGCAGAAAGGATCGATCTGGCGGCTCGCCGGCGAGGCGAAGGTCGACGGCCAGGTTGCCAGCGAGGCGGAGATGATGGCCACCATCGCCGCGCGGAGGGGGAGTCCATGATCCATCCGACCGCCGTCGTCGATCGGCACGCAGAGCTGGATTCGTCGGTCGAGGTGGCCCCGTATGCGGTGATCGGGCCGAAGGTGAAGATCGGCCCTCGCACGAGGGTGGGGCCCCACGCGGTCATCGAAGGCGACACGACCATCGGCGCGGACAACGTGGTCTTCCAGTTCGCCTCCATCGGCGCCATCCCGCAGGACCTGAAATACGCGGGCGAGCAGACCAAGGTTGTGATCGGCGACGCGAATCAGTTCCGCGAGTTCATCACCGTCCACCTGGGCACGACGGCGGGCGGCGGGGTGACCCGGATCGGCAATCGTTGCCTGATGATGGCGAACAGCCATGTCGCGCACGACGTGCAGCTCGGCGACGGGTGCGTGCTCGCGAACAGCACCGCGCTCGGCGGCCACGTGATCGTCGAGGACCGGGTGATCTTCGGCGGGCTCTCGGGAGTGCACCAGTTCACCCGGGTCGGACGGCTCGCATTCATCTCCGGCGGGGCGATGGTGACGCAGGACGTTCCGCCCTATTGCACGGTGCACGGGAATCGCGCCGAAGTGGTGGGCGTCAATACCGTCGGCCTCACCCGGGCGCATTTCGACGAGCAGGCGATTTCGCGCGTGAAGGCGGCGTACAAGGCCATCTTCCGCGCCAAGATGGGCCTCCGCGAGGCCATCGCCCACGTGCGTGCGGAGTACGGAGGTCATCCGGAGATCGACCACTTCGTCTCCTTCCTGGAAGGGACGCAGAGGGGTATCGCGCGCTGATGCAGCCGATCGGCCTCGTCGCCGGCTCGGGTCGTTTTCCACTTCTTTTCGCGCAGGCCGCGGCGCGGGCCGGCCGCAGCGTCGTCGCCGCCGCGCACGAAGGCGAGACCGATCCGGAACTGGAACGGCACGTCGCCGCGATCCGCTGGGTAAAGCTCGGGCAGCTCGGGTCCATCTCGCGCGCGCTGCGAGAAGGCGGATGCGCCGAAGTGGTGCTGTGCGGCGGGATCCGCAAGCTGCGGCTGTTCGATCTGCGCCTCGACTGGATGGCGGTGAAGGCGTTTTCCAAGCTCCGATCGCTGGGAGACGACGCCGCGCTGCGGGCGGTGGCTTCGGCCCTCGAGCAGGAAGGGCTGCGCGTCGTGTCGCCCCTGCCGTACGTGCCGGATCTGGTCGCGCAGGCGGGCGCGCTGGGATCGCGCAAGCTGAAGAACGAAGAGCGCGCCGACGTGGAGGTGGGCATCGCGGTCGCGCGAGCCCTGGGCGCCTGCGACGTCGGGCAGACGGTCGTGGTCCGGCGCGGAGTCGTCGTCGCGGTGGAGGCCATCGAGGGGACCGATGCGTGCATCGCCAGGGCGGGCTCGCTCGCGCGGGAAGGCGCGGTGGTGGTGAAGACGTCGAAGCCGCAGCAGGACATGCGCTTCGACGTTCCCGCGATAGGTCCCGCGACGATCGCCGCGATGGAGTCGGCGCGCTGCGCAGCGCTCGCCGTCGAGGCGGGAAGGACCATCGTGCTCGATCGGGATGAGGTCGTGCGCGCGGCCGATCGGGCGGGAATCGCGGTCGAGGGGTTCGAAGCCGTCGAATGACTGGACTCCTCGTCGTCGCGGTGGAGGCGAGCGCGGATGCCCACGGCGCTTCCGTCCTGCGCGAGTTGCGGTCGCTGGTTCCGGACGTGCGCGCGTTCGGCGCGGGTGGACCGCGGCTGCGAGCCGAAGGCTGCGAGACGCTCGTCCGGGCGGAGGACCTTTCGGTGATGGGGTTCGTGGAGGTGATCCCAGCGATTCCGAGGCTCCTCCGCGCCCTCGGGACGCTGCGGCGGGTAGCGGAGGAGCGCAGGCCGCGGGCCGCGCTCCTCATCGACAGCCCCGATTTCAACCTGCGGCTCGCTCGCCGGCTGCATGCACTGGGAATTCCTGTCGTCTACTTCATCGGGCCGACGGTCTGGGCCTGGCGCCGGTACCGGATCCGGCAGATAGCCCGCGACGTCGTGCGCATGCTCGTCATCCTCCCCTTCGAGGCAGCGTTCTACGCGCGCGGCGGCGTGCAGGCGACGTACGTGGGGAATCCGGTCGCCGATGCCGTGCGGGTCGAGGGCGCGAGTCGATCGGAGCTACGCCGCGCGCTCGGGCTCGATCCCGACCGGCCCGTCCTGGCGCTTCTTCCCGGATCGCGCCGGCAGGAGATCCGTCGGATGTTCCCGGCGATGATCGAGGCAGCGAAGGTGCTGCGAGCGCGGGTGAGCGGGCTGCAGCTCGTGGTTCCGGTGGCTCCCACTCTCGCGCGCGAGGAGCTCGGCGGCGACTCCGACGTCATGTTCGTCTCCGGCCGCGCCTTCGACGTCTTGCGCGCCTGCGACGCGGCGATCGTCAAGTCCGGAACCGCGACACTCGAAGCGGCGCTCGCGGGAACGCCGGCCGTGGTCGTCTACCGCACGGGCTTCCTCAGCTGGATGATCGCCAGGCTGCTCGTGCGGGTGCGACACGTCGCCCTTCCCAATCTGCTCGCCGGACGGACGGTGATGCCCGAGCTGCTCCAGTCGCAATGCACGCCGGAGCGGATCGTGGAGTGCGTTCTGCCGCTCCTGGACGCGACGAACGCGGCGCGCGCGCGGCAGATCGAAGACCTGCGCGGGGTGCGTGACGAGCTGGTTCCTTTGGGCTCGCCTCCCGCGGCGCGACGGGCGGCCGAGGAGATCGCGAAAGTGCTCGCGGGATGAACGCCGATCGCGCTTGCGTCGTGCTGCCGACGTACGACGAGCACGACAACCTGCCGAAGATCGTCCCGCAGATCCTCGCGGCCGCGCCGGAGGTGGACGTCCTCGTCGTCGACGATGCCTCGCCCGACGGGACGGGGGAGATCGCGGACGATCTCGCTCGCGCGTCGGGCCGGGTGAAGGTGCTGCACAGGCCGCACAAGGACGGGCTCGGTCCGGCGTATCTCGCTGGCTTCGCCCACGCGCTCGCGGCAGGGTACGGTCGGATCCTGGAGATGGACGCCGACTGCTCGCACGAGCCCTCGGCGCTGCCGATGCTCCTCGCCGCCTCCCGGGAGGCCGACCTCGTCCTCGGAAGCCGCTACGTCCGGGGCGGCGCCACCGTGCATTGGGGGCTCGGGAGGCGGCTCCTGAGCCGCGCGGGAAGTTTGTATGCGTGCCTCGTCCTCCGCGTCCCGGTGAAGGACCTGACCGGGGGATTCAAATGCTTCCGGCGCGAGGTGCTCGAGTCGATCGATCTGGGGAAGGTGACGTCGACCGGTTATGCCTTCCAGATCGAGCTCACCTACCGGGCGCTCCGGCGCGGCTTCCGCGTCCTGGAGGTGCCGATCACGTTCGCGGATCGCAGGGTCGGAAAGAGCAAGATGAGCCGCGCCATCGTC
>JBJMQD010000409.1:0-21497 GCA_045802855.1 Myxococcales bacterium
CGTCGTGAAGGAAGAGGCGGAGCGGAGCGCGCGCCTCCTCGAGGCGCTGCTCTCCCTCGCGCGCGCGGATGCGGGGACGTTGCTCTCCAGCAAGACGAAGCTGCCGGTCGCCGGGATCGTCGAGTCGAGCGTTTCCCGGGCACGAGAGCGCACGTCGCACGACGGCCTTGTCGAGATCCGTGTCGACCGCGGCTCGACGAGCGCCTTCGTGGAAGGCAACGCGGCACTTCTCTCCCGCGCGCTGGAAAACCTGCTCGACAATGCCATCCGCCACGCCGGGACGCAGGTCACCGTGACGGTCGCCTCGGACGGCACGCTCGCCCGCGTCCGGGTGGACGACGACGGGCCCGGTGTGCCGGCGCATCTCATGCCTGCGCTGTTCGAGCGGTTCGCGCGGGGCGACAGCGCCCGGGCGGCGGGCGGATTCGGGCTTGGTCTGTCGATTGCGCGCGCCATCGCCCAGGCGCACGGCGGATCGGTGGTGCTGCTGCCTTCCAGCGCGGGAGCTTCCTTCGAGCTCGCGCTGCCGGAGGCGCTCCCAGAAGACCTGCCCCTCCGCGAGGGGCAGGCCGAGAAGGCGACTGGATGAACGAGTTTTAATTCGGCGCTCAGGTCCGACTCATCGTCCGTAGGTAGAAGATCGTAGTGCACGGCCCCAGACGCCTCCGCCCTTTCCCCTCCCCCGTGGGAAGCAATACGGGCGGATGCGCCTGGGATGACGCGATCGCGCCTCCGGTCCTGGGTACCGGGGCGTTCTTTCCCAGAATGACCGACGACGCCGCCGAGAGCTGTCCGAACTGCAAGGCGGGGATCGAATGGTCCGAGTGGAGTCCCGCCCAGGTGGACGAGTCGCTCGTGCGCGAGAAGGTGGAGATCCGGATGGGACACTGCCGTTGCAGCGGGAAGACGTTCATCCAGACCCGTCCCGGCCCGAAAGGGGAGCCGGCGCGCTAGGTCAGGGGTCCCATCTCGACCGACAGCGCGGGCGGCGCGCGCAGCGTCTGCAGCACCACGCAGTAGCGCTCCGTCAGCTTGAGGAGCGTCGCGCGCTGCTCCTCGCTGGCGTCGCTGTCGAGGTCGAAGCGCAGCCGGATGCGGTCGAAGCCGACTTTCGCCTCTTTGGAGACTCCCAGCGTGCCGCGAAAGTCGAGGTCCCCTTCCGCGGTCACGCGCGCATCGCGCAGCTCGACTCCGATCGCGGTCGCGACCGCTCGCAAGGTCACCCCGGCGCACGCCACCAGCGCCTCGAGGAGCATGTCCCCGGAGCAGGCCAGCGCCCCGGTTCCGCCCGTGGCCGGATGGAGGCCCGCCTCGACGAGTCCCTTGCCCGTCTCGATCTTGCAAGCGATCCCTTCGGTCGCGTGCCCTACCGCGCGCAGCGTGATGCGGGCGGAGGATGGCTCGGAGCGGTAGCGATCCTTGAGCGGAGCCTGCAGGGACTTCAGTCGGTCGGCGTCCATTTTTGCTCCCTCCCCGGGTAGCTTTACCAGGGACCGCGCATTTCGCTAAGACGCCGCCGCGCCGATTACCCTGCGGTCGCTTCCCAGACCTTCCGCTTGAGCAAAAGGAACTCCGGCGAGAAGCGGGTCTCGACGGTGCGCGGGCGCGGCAGATCCACCCGGAAATCGGCCTGGATGCGCCCCGGCCGCCTGGAGAGGATCACGATCCGATCGGCGAGATAGAGCGCCTCCTCCGCGTCGTGGGTGACGAACACGACCGTCTTCTTGCGCTGCTCCCAGAGGTCGAGGAGCGCGTCCTGCATCCTCGCCCGGGTTTGCGCGTCGAGGGCGCCGAAAGGCTCGTCCATGAGCAGGATCTCGGGGTCGGTGGCGAGGACGCGCGCCACCTCGACCATCTTCGACATGCCGGCGGAGAGGCCCCGGGGATGTGCCGATTCGAACGCGCCGAGCCCGATGAGGCCGAGAAGCTCGTCGCTCACGGTGCGCCTCGCCTGCGGGTCGACGCCCTTCGCCTGCAACCCGAACTCCAGGTTCTCGCGCACCGTCATCCAGGGGAAGATGGCCTCCTCCTGGAGCACGTAGCCGCGCTGCCATCCCGGACCGTCGATGGTCGATCCGGCGCAGCAGACGCTGCCTTCGCTGGGGGTGAGGAAGCCGGCGAAGATCCGGAGCAGCGTCGTCTTCCCGCAGCCGACCGGACCGAGGAGCGCGACGAACTCGTTCCGCGCAACTTCGAGGCTCAGGTGGTCGAGCGCGAGCGTCGGGTTGTCGCCCGGGTAGCTGTAACTGACGCCGGTCGCTTCGAGCAGGGCCGTCACGCCGCCCGTCGCATCCACCGCGTCGCCCGCGCGTGCAAGAGGAGCGCGAGCCCGTCGAAGAGCAGCACCAGGGCGCCCACCGCGGCGATGGCGATGAGCATGGTGGGCACGCGCGGGTAGGCGCCGGAGAGCGCGAGCAGGTAGCCGAGGCTGGGCATGCGCGCGTCGATGAGCTCGGCAACGACGATGGTGACCCAGGCGAGACCCGCGGCGACGCGGACGCTCGCGAAGATGGCGGGAAATGCCGCGGGCAGGACGACCTTGCGGAAGCGGAAGAAGCCGCGCGCGCCGAGCGCCGTCGCCGCTTCCAGGTAGACGCGCGGCACGCGGCGGACGCCTTCATGCGCTCCGAGGAGCGTCACCGCCGCGACGTTCGTGGCGATGAGCAGGACTTTCGAGGCTTCGCCGTATCCGAACCAGACGACGTACAGCGGAAGGAGCGCCAGGGCGGGGGTGAAACGGAAGAACAGCACCCACGGCTCGGCGAGGGCCTCGAGGCGGGCGGCCGCTCCGGTGAGGAGGCCGAGGGCGATCCCGACGAGCGACCCGATGGCGAGCCCGATCGCCACCCGCTTCGTGCTCACCAGGGCGCTGTCGACGAGGATGTTCGATTCGACGAGGAACGTTCCCTCCTCGAAGAGCGATCGCCAGGTGGGCAGGAGCTGGATGTTGTCGATGTAGTGGGCGCCCATCCAGATCCGATCCGGGAGCCGGCCCTTCCCCACCTCGGCAAGGGCCACGTAGAGCGCGGCGGCGGCGCAGAGGGCGACCACGGCGCGCTTCGCCCGCGTCATCGCGCCCACCGCGTCAGGCGCGCAGAGGCCGACGACGCGACCGCGTCCATCGCCCATCCCGCGATCCCGAGCGCGACGATGCCGACCATGATCACGGCGGGGTCCGAGCGGGTCTGCAGCCTCGTCGACCACATCCCGCCGCCCACGAGGAGGTTGCCCATCCCGTTGTCCGCCATCAACATCTCCGCTCCTACCGCGGTCATCCAGGCGATGGCGATCGAGTAGCGCACGCCCGAGACCAGCGCCGGCATCGCCGCGGGGAGCGCCACCCTCCTGACGAGAAACGTGCCCCGCGCTCCGAGCGAGCGCGCGGCGATCAGGTACTTCGCCGCGACGTCGCGCACGCCGTGGTAGGTGGGAATCACCACCGTCACCGCGACCGCGTACACGATGGGGATGAGCCTGTGCGCTTCGCTGTGGCCGAGCCAGAGCATGATGTAGCTGATGAGCGCGAGGGGCGGCACCGATCGCAAGAGGATGTAGAGCGGGTGCAGGTAGTCGTCGGCCCGGCGGCTCGCGCCGAGGATCAGCCCAATCAAGATTCCGAGAGGCAGGCCGACGGCGAGGCCGAAGAGGACGCGTGCGAAGGTGACCCCCAGGGCGGCCTGCAGCGTCACCCCCTCCTGCTTCAGCGTCTCGACCTGGTCGCTCGTGTGGTGGTGGTGGTGCTGGTGCTGGGCTTCACCGACCGGCACCGGTGTCGATGCATCCACTGCGGGATTCGCGCGGATGCCGGGGCCGAGGAGCGCCGTGAAGGCGTCACCGATGTCTTCCAGGGGCGGGAGGATGTCGGGGCGCGAGATGGCCCGGACGACCAGCGCATAGGCGACCAGCGCGGCGAGTAGCGATGCGATGAAAAGCAAGCCCCGCTTCATGTCTTGGCTATCCGTGGAGGATGTTCATCACTTCCTGGTTCTCGTGGACGCGCTGCGGATCCCCCTCGTAGATGATCTCGCCGCGGTCGATGGCGTAGAGCCGGTCGGCGACGCGGGTGGCATTCGCCAGGTTCGATTCGGCGATGAGGACGGAGATCTTCAGTTCCTTGATCTTGCGCACGGCCTCGATGAGCCGCGTCACCACCACCGGCGCGAGACCCTCGAACGGCTCGTCGAGGAGCAGGATGGAGGGCGCGAGCATCATCGCGCGGGCGATGGCCACCATCTTCTTCTGACCGCCGCTCAGGTGCAGGCCGGAGCGCTTCAGGAGCGGCTTCACCTCGGGGAAGATGGCGTAGACGCGATCGTAGACGTCGTCCACCTGCGCGGTCTTGCCCGATTTCTGCGCGAGCCACTGGCAGATCTGGAAATTCTCGGCGACCGTCAGGTCGGGAAAGAGCCCCGCGTCCTCGGGAGCGTATCCGATCCCGAGTCGCGCCCGGCGATACGGCGGCAGGCCGGCGATCTCGTTGCCCTGGAAGGTGATCTTCCCCGTCCGGTTGAAGAGCAGGCCGATGATGCTGTCGATGGTGGTGGTCTTTCCGGCTCCGTTGCGGCCGACCAGGGCGACCGATTCCTGCGGGCCGACCTGCAAGGACACCTTCCGCAGGATCTGCGCGCGTCCGCGGTACGTTTCGATATTGGAAAGCTCAAGCATGGGTTGGTCCGAAGACGGCGTCCTTGACGCGCTCGTTGTTGCGGATCTCTTCCGGTGTGCCGCTCGCCAGGACCACTCCCTGGTGCATCACCACGATGCGGTCCGAGTACTTGAAGATGATGTCCATGTCGTGCTCGATGACGACCGCCGTGATCCTGTGCGACCTCACGATCGAGGTGATCACGTCCATGATCGGCGCCTTCTCCCGCGTGCTCACGCCGCTCGTCGGCTCGTCGAGGAAGAGGAGCTTCGGCTTGAGCGCGTAGGCCACCGCCACGTCGAGGAGCTTGCGCTCGCCCTGGGAGATGCCGCCCGCGAGGGTCGCGTGCTTCGTGTGCAATCCGAAGAGCCGGAGGATCTCCTCCGCTTCGTGCCAGACGGCGCCGTGCCGCTCGGCGAGCGACCAGAACTGCCGGGTCTTCTTCTCGCGCGAGAAGATGGAGAGCGCGACGTTGTCGAGGATCGAAAGCTCGTCGAACAGGTTGACGATCTGGAAGCTGCGGGCGATGCCGGCCTGGATGCGGCCCTGCGCCGAGGCGTTGGTCACGTCCTCGCCGCGGAAGTGGATCGTTCCGCTGTCGGGCTGAAAAAGGCCGCTGATGAGGTTGACGAGGCTCGTCTTGCCCGCACCGTTCGAGCCGATGAGCGAAACCACTTCGCCTTCGCCGATGGCGAAATCGACCTTGTCGACGGCGTGCGTGTCGCCGAAGTACTTCGTCAGCTGCTTCGTCTCGAGGAGGTTCACCGCTCGGCCCGCCTTCTCGCCGCCGCGGCGATCAACTTCGCGCTGCCGACGATGCCGGTGGGAAGGACCAGCACGAGGACGATCAGGATCACCCCCATGAACGTCTGCCAGTACACGGTGAACCCGACGGCGTAGTCCTTGAGGAAGTTGTAGACGATGGCGCCGACGATGGGGCCGGTGAAGTTGCGGAAACCGCCCAGCACCGTCATGAAGACGATCTCTCCCGAGAACGGCCAGTAGAGGATGTCGGGGGTGGTGAGGCCGTTCAGCGGCACCCAGAGCGCGCCGGCGATGCCGGTGAAGACGCCCGAGACGAGGAAAGCGACGAATCGGTAGCTGCGGATGCGCAAGCCGATGAACCGCGCGCGCGTCTCGTTGTCGCGGATCGCCTGCAGCGCTTTGCCGAACGGCGAATGGACGATGACCCACATCACCGCGACGCAGATCACGAACACCGCGAGCACGTAATAGTAGTAGCCGTGGGCGAGGAAGTAGCTCTTGTCCTCGCCCACCCCGAGGCTCAGGCCGAGGAGCTTCGGTGTGGGAACGCGAAGTCCGTCGGTGCCGCCGGTCACCCAGAAGAACTTGAAGGCGAGGCTCCACAGCACTTGCGAAAGCGCGAGGGTGAGGATGCTGAAGAAGATCTTCGTGTACCGCACGCAGACGTAACCGAAGAGAGCGGTGACGAGGACGGAGGCGACGACGGTGCCGAGGAGGTACAGCTCCATCGAGCTCACGTGCAGGTACTTCACCATGAACGCGACGGCGTACGCTCCGACGCCGAAATAGGCGGAGTGGCCGAAGGAAAGAAGGCCGTTGTAACCGAGGAGGAGATTGAACCCGAGGACCGCGATGGCGAAAACGAGCCCGTAGGCGAGCTCGATGGTCCTGTACTCGTCGAGGACCCAGGGTACCGCCACGAGTACGGCGAGGAGCGGCACCGACCAGATCAGGGCCGGCTTCAGCGAGCGGGAGAGCGTCGGACGCGTCGCCTCGACCGTCAGCGGAAGGGTCGCGCTCACGTCGTCGCCCGCCCGAAGAGTCCCGCGGGACGGACCAGCAGGACGCCGACAGCGATCAGGTAGAGGATGGCGAGCTCCAGCTCGGGGAACACGCTGATGCCGACCTCGCGGACGACGCCCACGATGAGCGCCCCCACGAGCGCGCCTTCGAGGCTGCCCAGGCCGCCGATCACGACGACGATGAACGCGAGGACGAGCGCATCGACCCCCATTCCCAGGACCGCCGACTGGCCCGGGACGACGATGGCGCCGCCCAGCCCCGCCATGAAGCAGCCGATGGTGAACGCCTCGACGTAGACGAGGTTCACGTTCACGCCCAGGGCGGAGGCACGGCGCATGTCCTGGGAGGTCGCCCGCAGGACGACGCCGAACCTGGTCCGGTAGATGAATGCCCAGAGGAAGAGCGCGGCGAGCGCGCCGACGACGATGACAATCAAGTTGTAGCGTGGGTAGACGAATTCGCCGACCGGCATCGAGCCCATCTTCTCGAAGAGGACGGTCGCGGAGACGGGATACGGTCCCCAGAAGAACCGCATCACGTCTTCGAGGATCATGAGGAGCCCGAAAGTCACGAGCAGTTGGTACTCCTCCGGCCGGCGGTAGAACGATCGGAGCAGCGTCGGCTCGAGCACCGCTCCGAGAGCCGCAGCGAGCAGGGCTCCCGTCGGCAACAGCAGATACAGCCATGCCGACGTGGAGCCCGCGAACAGTTGACCGACCACCGAGGCGGTGGCGAAGGCGCCGAGCGCGAACAGGTTCCCGTGCGCGAGGTTGACGATCCTCATCACGCCGTAGATGAGGCTCAATCCCCCCGCGATGAGGAACAGCACCGACGCGTACAGGAGCGCATTGAAGAGGTGGATGACCAGGATGTCCAAGCTGGATGTCCTCGGATGTGCGCGCCGGCGCGGTTGGGGTCTGCTACGTCTGCTTCACCGTCGGCCAGGTCTGGTCGATCCAGGTATAGGTCGAGCTCGGCTCGCCCTTCGGCCATCCCGGGGGCGCGGTGATGTTGCGGATGGGGATGGTGATGATGCGCGCGGGATCGAGGATGGGGAACGGGTACTCGGGGACATTCTTGCTGAAGCCCGTGATCGCGTCCTTGTATCCCTGGTGGTTGTCGGGACGGATGTACACGTAGCCGCCCGGACCGGGATACATCATCCCCTCGATCTGGCCGATGAGCGCGTCGTCGTCCGGCCACCCTCCAGTGAGCTTGTTCGCCTTCTCGATGGCCGTCTTGAGCACGTACGTCGCGGTGTAGGCGCCTTCGGCCTGGAAGTTCGGGTACTCGTTGAACTTCGCATGGTACTTCTCGACGAACTGCTTGTTGAGCGGCCAGCGGTTCCCCGCCGGATAGGTGAAGTGGTAGTTCGCGTGCACGCCGGAGAGGACGCCTTCGGGATGGTCCTTGCCGATCGCATGGGGCGCGGACCCCAAGGCGAGCGTCGTCGCCACCTTCATCTTGCTGAAGACGCCGTGCTGCAGCGCTTGCTTGTAGAAGGACACGTAGTCCCCGCCCCAGAGCGAGGTGACGAGGAGGTCCGGCTTCTGTGCGAGCGTCTTGGTGATGTGCGGCGTGAAGTCGGTGGAGCCGAGCTTGGGCCAGGCCTCGGAGACATTGTGCGCCCCCGGCAGGAGCTTCTTCGTCACGATGCTGAAGTGGTCGAAGCAGTTGCGCCCGTAGGAGTAGTCGGGATGGATGTGCGCGACCTTCTTCACGTCAGGCCAGGTCATCGCGACCGCCATCGCGCAGGTCGATCCGTCCGCCGACTGGATATTGGTGATGCGGAAGATGTAGCGCGGGTTCGGCACGGCCTTGTCGAAAAGGAAGTCGGTGCAGCCGTCGATGAAGATGGTGAGGAGCTTCAGCTCTTCCGCCACGGGCCCGAGCGCGGGCGTGTTGCCGCTCGAGGTGATGCCCATGAACATGTCGATCTTTTCGGAAAGCTTGAGGCGGCGCATCTCCTTGGTGTTGGCGTCGGTGCCGGCGGCCTCGTCGGCCTTGAGGATCTCGATCTTCCTCTTTCCCAGGAGACCGCCGCGGGCGTTGATCTCTTCCGCGGCGAGGAGGTTGCCCTTGTACATGGGCTCGCCGAGGACGGCGCCGGGCCCGGTAAAGAAGGTCATGTGGCCAATTTTAAAAGGCTTGTCCGGGATCGTTCCCTTCGGTTTGTCCTGCGCGTGAGCGATGCCGGCGGCGCCGAACCCGATGGCGGAACCCCCCACCGTGGCTGCCATGGTGACGCCCAGCTGAGACAAGAACTCTCGTCGCGACGGTCGACCAGCCATGTTGGCCCCCTCGAGCTTGTGTTGTGGAGATCCATTTGCCGCTAGCACCGGCAAGACGCAAAAGTCAACGGGGGCCTCTGGCGATCCACATCGGCGTCACGTATGCTCCCGGTTCCCATGGCGACGGTAGCAACCGCGCTCGTGCAGACAGGCCGGGGGATCGCAACCGCGCTGCGCTCTCGCAAAAGCGTGGTTTTGTGGGTTACCGCGGCCGTGGCGCTCTTCAACCTCCTGGTTCCCATCGCGGTCCTTTCCATCGCGAGAAAGCCGCCGGACTTCATCACTTTCAATCCGTGGCTGAGGAAGCTGCCCGAGTACCTCGGGTCGTCCGAGCCGCTGACGAAGAAGCTCTCGTTCCTGTCGCACATGGCCATCGGCTGGGTGAGCGCGGACAACGGCGGCGAGATCGTGTGGGGCTTCATCCTCGACATGCCGACCATCGCGCGGATCGCGGCGATGTCGCTGGTTTTCGGTACTTACTTCGCTTTGTGGTCGTATCGACGGGACATCGGGGTCTCCTGCGGCGTCCCTCATCCGGCGGCGAAGCCTGCCGGGGTGGTGGGTGCGATGACCACGGTTTTCGGTCTCACCACCGGGCCGTGCACGCTGGCGGGTTGCGGCGTGCCGGTGCTGCCCGTCGTCGGTCTTGCCTTCACCGGCCTCGAGAGCGGCACTTTGACGATGTTCAGCAGCCTGTCCCGCATCAGCGTTCTGATGGTCCTCGCGGTCATGGCGGTGGCCGTCGTCTGGTCCGGCTGGCGGGCCGGCGAGGTCGTATCGCCGCAGCCGGCCGGCACCACGACGCTGCACGCCGCCTAGCGCAGCACTCAACGGAGGCCAACATGTCGTTCGAGTACGCGTACGAGCTGGCAGCTTCCGCCATTCGCGTCGGCCGCGGCGTGACGCGGGAAGTCGGAATGGACCTCGCCGAGCTCGGGGCAAAGCGGGTAATGGTCCTCACCGATCCGAACCTTCGCCGGCTGCAGCCCGTGGCGACGGTCGAGCAGAGCCTCCGCGACAACGGCATCTCTTATGCGTTGTACGACCGCGTACGAGTCGAGCCGACCGATCTGTCGTTCAAGGACGCAATCGAGTTCGCGGCCCAGGATCGCTTCGATGCGTTCGTGGCTGTCGGCGGCGGCTCCACCATCGACACCGCCAAGGCGACGAACCTGTACGCGACATACCCGGCGGATTTCCTCGACTATGTGAACGCGCCGATCGGCAAGGGAAAACCGGCGCCGGGTCCGTTGAAGCCGCTCATCGCGGTGCCCACCACGGCCGGCACGGGCAGCGAGACGACGGGCGTCGCCATCTTCGACTACACGCCGCTGCACGCCAAGACAGGCATCGCGCACAGGCGCCTGAAGCCGATGCTGGGGATCCTGGACCCCGAGAACACCCGCACCATGCCGCCGCAGGTGGCCGCGACGAGCGGGTTCGACGTCCTCAGCCACGCCATCGAGTCGTACACGGCGCTGCCCTACCAGAAGCGCCCGCGGCCGGAGAAGCCGGTCCTGCGCCCCGCCTACCAGGGGTCGAATCCGATCAGCGACGTCTGGTCGCTCGAGGCGCTGCGGTGGGTGGCGAAGTACTTCGTGCGGGCCGTGGAAGACCCGGACGACTTCGAGGCGCGGGAGAAGATGCAGCTCGCCGCATCCTACGCGGGCGTAGGGTTCGGTAACGCGGGCGTCCACCTGCCGCACGGGATGTCGTATCCGGTCTCCGGGATGGTGCGCGACTTCCGCCCGCAGGGCTTTCCCGGGAACCATCCCATCGTGCCCCACGGGATGTCGGTGATCCTGAACGCACCGGCGGTGTTCCGCTTCACGGCGGAGGCCTGCCCGGACCGGCACCTGGTCGCGGCGGAGATCCTGGGCGCGGACGTGTCGCGGGCGAAGCCGGCCGACGCGGGCAAGATCCTCTCCGACCGGCTGGTCGGTTTCATGCAGCGCCTCAAGGTGCCGAACGGGCTCCGGGCCGTCGGGTACGGCAAGGACGACATCCCGGCGCTGGTGAAGGGTACCTTGCCGCAGGCGCGGGTGACGAAGCTGTCACCCCGGCCGGTGCTCGAGGAAGACCTCGCGCATCTCTTCGAGGAGTCGATGACGGGCTGGTGATCGAAGAGGCCCCGATACGCAAGACTTGCGCCCTGGCAACCGGTAAACGTTGCGCCGCGTCGCGGGTTGCGGCGAAGCATTTGCCTTCCTGACATCCGGACGCGCTCCACGACCGACGGGAAAGCGCGCTGGTCCGGGCTTTGCTGGTTGCAGGCACGTCGCCCTACGTCGGAGGGGTTCATGTCTCGCGTCTGGTTCGTCGCGTTGATCGCGCTCTCGGCCTGGCCCGCGCTCGCGGCGGGCTCCATCTCGGGAAAGGTCAGCTACTCGGGGCCCGCGCCCAAGCAGCGCAAGCTGGATCGCAAATCGCACGTCTACTGCGCGAAGACGGACGCGTTCGACGACTCCCTCCTTCTCGCCTCCGATGGCAAGGGGCTTCGAAACGTCGTCGTGCGGCTCAAGAACGGTCCGGCGGCGCCGGCGCCCGCGGAGCCCGTCGTCATCGACCAGTCCGCCTGCACCTACAGCCCGCGCGTCCGGGGCGCTGTGGCCGGACAGAAGATCGAGGTCCACAACTCGGACGCGACCTTGCACAACGTCCACGGCTTCCAGGGCAAGAAGACCGTCTTCAACCTGGGGCAGCCCGCCAAGGCGCGGCCGATCGTCAAGTCGCTCTCCGCCGATGCCGACGTCGTGAAGCTCAAGTGCGACGTGCATTCCTGGATGGTGAGCTACGTGGTCGTCTCCAAGAGTCCCTTCTTCGCCAGCTCCGGCGAGGACGGCCGCTTCGAGATCAAGGGCGTGCCGCCGGGGAAGTACACGATCGAAGCGTGGCACGAGAAGCTCGGCACGAGGACCGCGGAGATCACCGTCGAGGACGGCAAGGCCACCGACCTGCCCATCGCATTCGCGGTGAACTGAGGGACGTGGATCTGGTCCGCTCGCTCACGACGGGCTGACCGTCCAGGCGCGATTCGCCAGCACCACCGAAGTCTCGATCTGCCGCTCCGGGATGTCCCAGTACTTGCGCAGGAGCTTCTCGGTCTCGGGGCGTGACAGCAGCCGAAAGCCGTTCTTCTCGTAGAAGCGCACCGCCCATGTGGCGGCGGCCCAGGTGCCGATGAGGATCGGCCTCCCTGCCATGCCCTCGAGGTGCGCGAGCAGCTTCTCCCCGATGCCCTTGCGCCGTTGCGCCGTGCGCACGTACGCGTGGCGGATGAGGTGGACGTCACCTCGATCCTGGATGCCCATCACAGAAACCAGGTCCCCTTCGAGCTCGTATCCCCAGAACGCGACTCCGTCGCGGATCTCCCTCCCCAGCTCGTCGAGGGGCATGTACGGCTCATGCCAGCGATCGGCGGGGATGACACCGCGATAGGCCTCCGCCGCGTCGTTGACGATGGCGAAGATCGTGGGGAGGTCGGCCGCCGAGCAGGGGCGGATCATGCAGGACAGGTTACATCCCGGCGCTGGTGAAGGTGATCAAGGCGTATTGACATCCCGGTCCCGCAGTCATTACATCATCGGATGCCTCGTGCCACCGGTCGCAGACGCCAGGTTTCTCCGGAGCCTCGAGTGTCGCGGACCTACCGGCTCCCGTTGTCGAAGATCAGCGCTGCGCAGAAAGCGCTCGGCGCGGCCACCGCGACGCAGGCGATTGAGCGTGCGCTGGACCTGGCGGTCTTCCGGCAGGCACTCATCGATGGCACCCGCTCGATGAGGGGAGTCGTCATCGAGTCGCCGGACCCCGACCGGTGACGGCATCGAGCCCCAAGTACGTTCTCGACACAAATCTATTCATCGCCGGGTTCCGCGATCGCGCCGCGAACGAAACTCTGCAACGCTTCCACGCCGCCTTCGCTCCGGTGGAGTACCTCAACATGATCGTCGCGCAGGAGTTGCGGTCGGGCATTCGTCGGGCGCGAGACCGCAAGGCGCTGGAACGGCACGTCCTGGACGTCTTCGAGCGGGTGAACCGGACCATCACGCCATCGCGGGCAGCCTGGCACAGATCCGGGGATCTGCTAGCGGAAATGGCCCGGAAGGACGGCCTGGAGGTCGCGCGCGTGTCGAAGGCGTTTGCAAACGACGTGCTTCTCGCTTTGTCCTGTCGAGAATCCGGGTGCGTTCTCGTCACCGACAATGCGCGCGACTTCCGGCGCATCCAGCGATTCGTTCCATTCGAGTTCATGGCGGCTTGGCCGGCGTAGCGGAGACGATGTGGCGAACGTGCGCGATCTCGTCCGATCGCCCAAGGCGGGCTGACCGTCGGATGTCGAGAAAATCGACGTAATGATTAGAAACTATCTGTTTGTCTACCTGTCGCCCTCGGCTTACTCATTCCTCCCCACCTGACGTGGGTCCAGGAGGAACGCGATGGATCTCTACATCCGGATGCAAGGGATCGAGGACGCGGCAGAGTTGCACAGGTACGTCGAGCGGCGAGTCGGCTTCGCTTTCGACAGCTTTGGCGAAGCCGTGACCTTCGTTCGAGTGCGCCTCGCGGACCAGAACGGCCCGAAGGGCGGCGTGGACAAGTCGTGCCGCGTCACCGCCGTGGCGCGGCCAGCGCTGACCGTGCTCATCGAGGAGGTGGACGCCGACGAGCACGCGGCCGTGAGTCGCGCGGTGGGACGCGCCGCGGCGACCCTCCGGCGCGCCCTCGATCGCGTTCACCGTGCCCGGTTGCGAAAGCTCTCCTGACGGGCGGCGACGGCGGAAACGCTCGCCACCTCGACCTAGGACAGCCGCATCGGCAGCCCCCGCGACGGCCGTAGCGTCACGCCATATTCGGGTTCGAGGAGGTACCCTTCCGCGAGGCGCGGAGTGAACCGCTGGGCGAGCGTGGCGAGGATCAGCACCGCCTCGAGGATGGCGAAGTTGTTGCCGATGCACTGCCGGGGCCCGCCGCTGAAGGGCATGAACGCGAAGCGCGGCCGGCGATCCTCCTCCGCCCACCTCTCCGGCTCGAACGCATCCGGCCGCTCCCAGAACGACGGATGGCGATGGAAGATCATCGGCGTCATCACGATCACGCCGCCCCGGTGGATCCGGTAACCGCAGACGACGTCGTCCTCCTTCACCCGGCGGAAGAAGATGTACGCCGGCGGGTAGAGGCGCATCGCTTCGTCGATGACCGCGCGTGTGTAGGCGAGGCGCGGCACGTCGGCGACGGTCGGGGCACTCCCGCCGAGGACGGAAGCCAGCTCGCCAGCCAGCTTCTCTCGCGCGCCCCGGTGTCGATCGAGCAGCGCCCAGGCCCAGGAAAGCGCGACCGCGGTGGTCTCGTGGCCGGCGAGCACCATGGTCACCACTTCGTCGCGAAGCTGCGCATCCGTCATCTGCTCACCGGTCTCTTCGTCCCTCGCGGACATGAGCATCGAGAGGAGGTCGGGCTCTTCGCTTCGCCGCGCCCGCTTCTCCGCGACGATCGCGCCGACGAGGTCGAACAACGTCCGCCGCGCCTCCCGGAAGGCGCGATCGTACGCCGTCGGAAGGACTGGCGGAAGGAGCCGCCGCCGGCTGACCCGCTCGGCCATCTGCCGGCTGAGGACGTCCCACGCGTCGCGGACGGACACCGCGCGAGCGGGGAGGCCGGTGCCGAAGAGCGCGTCGGCGACGATCCGGAGCGTCAGCCCGGACATCTCCTCGAGCATGGAGAACGGCCCGCTCGAGCGAACCTCCCACTCGCCCGCGAGATCGAGCGCGGCCTTGGTCATCTGCGTCGCCATCGCCGCGATGCGCTCCCGGTGGAACGCGGGCTGCGCGAGGCGGCGCTGCCGGAGCCAGAAGTTCCCCTCGCTCGTGAGCAGTCCATTCCCGACCAGCCGCCGCAGCATCGAGTAGGACGGATGCTCCTTCGTGTAATTGCCGGCGTTGTCCTGCAACACGCGGCGGGCGCCCTCGGGATGCGTGACGAGGTGGGAATCGTCGAGGCCGTAGCGGTAGCGCGACACGTCGCCGTGCCGCTCCCGGATCCGGGTCCACCGCACGAGCGGGTCCTCGCCGCGGCCGCGCAGGACGCGCCACAGCGAGACGTCCTCGCCGGTCGCCTCCTTCGCAGCGAGGAATTCGGCGCGGGTCGCGTTGCTCACGCGATCATTCTACGAGGGAAAAGGAGATTCGAACGCGGCGACGGCGCCGCTCGGAAGCGCATGGTCGCCTTGTGGGCGAGCGAGCGGGAGGTGTAGGTGTCCGTTCGCAACCTTCTTCCAGGGAGGGGTATTCATGTCTAGCGACACGAGGAGTGTCTGCCGGTTCTTGCTCGTGCTGGCGGTCGTGGCCACGCCGGCCTTCGCCGCAAACCAGGAGTTGGTGTCGGTGCAAAATCGCGGCACCGCATCGATACCGACGGGTGCGAGGGCGGAGGCCTCGGGCGATCCCGCGCTCGAGTTCGACGCCGTCGCCGACCTCGAGGGCCTCACGCAACTGCGCGACGAGGCGGCGCTTCCGGGGCCGGCGCCCGCGGTGGTGCCGCAACCGGTGAGCAATCCCATCGCCCTCGCGAACCCGGGCTTCTCGGGATTCTCCGGGATTACCCACCTCGATCAGCGCAACGCCGGCACGGGCAATTTCGCCAACACGCAGTTCAGCCTCGAGCCGCCCGATCAGGGTCTTTGCGTCGGCAACGGCTTCGTCCTCGACGCCGTGAACACCGCGTTCAGCATCTTCGACACGAACGGAAAGGTCCTGCAGGGTCCGGTCGCGCTGAACCAGTTCTTCCACCTCGCGCCAGAAGTGATCCGCACGCCTCCGGTCCGGTTCGGCGACTTCACCAGCGACCCCCGCTGCGTCTTCGACGCCGCCACCAATCGCTGGTTCCAGATCCTCCTGCAGCTCGACGTCGATCCCGTGACCGGCGACTTCACCGGCCCCACCAGCCTCCTCATCGCGACCAGCAAGACAGGGGATCCGACCGGCGACTGGACGATCTCCCGGATCGATACGACGAACCATGGCACGACCTGCCCGTGCTTCGGCGACCAGCCGCTCATCGGCATGAACCGGGACGGCTTGTTCCTCAGCACCAATGCGTTCTCCCTCGTCACCGGCGGCTTCGTCGGCGTGCAGCTCTACGCGGTCTCGAAGGCCGCGCTGGTGAACGGCTCGGCCAACACAGCGGTCCACATCAGCGACCTTTCCACGCCTCCCGGGCTCCCCTTCAGCGTGCAGCCCGCGGTGACGGCGCAGCGCGACGGCAGCGGGAATCCGGCGACCGAGTTCTTCGCCAACATCTTCGACATCCGCCAGCAGTTCCAGAACAAGCTGGCGGTATGGGCATTGAGGGGTACGGACACGCTCTCGGCCGCGTCGCCGCGGCTCGATCTCACCAGCACGGTGATCGAGACCGAGGTCTTCACGCGCGCGCCATCGGCGACGCAGAAGCAGCCCGCCGGCGCGCCGAGCTTCCGTCTGGACACCGGAGGGACGCGCCTGCAGCAGGTGACGTTCGCGCAGGGAAGGCTCTGGACCGCGCTGACCACCGGCGTCCGGTCGCCGGGTGAGACGACCACGCGCGCCGGCGTCGCGTTCTTCATCATCAAGGCGGAGTCCGGCGGCGGCGGCGTGAACGCGCGGATCGACAACCAGGGTTACGTCGCGGTTGCCAACGCAAATGCGTCCTATCCGGCGGTGGCGGTGAACCGCAAAGGACAGGCGCTCATCGGGTTCGCGCTCTCGGGGCCTGGGCTGTTCCCGAGCACCGCGTATACCCAGCTCGATGCGAGGGGCAACGCGGGAGCCGTCCACGTCGCCGGCATCGGAACGGCGCCCGACGACGGCTTCACCGGAAAGGACGGCACGGGCGTCGGACGGTGGGGCGACTACTCCTTCGCGACCACCGACGAGAACGGAGCGTTCTGGGTCGCGACCGAGTTCATTCCCGACGCTCCCCGCAACGCGTCGGCGAACTGGGGAACGTTCGTGACCCGCGTCGTGCCCTGAAAGCAGTACGCTCCCGCCATGGTCGACGCAGTGGTCGTGGGGAGCGGACCGAACGGACTCTCTGCCGCGATCGAGCTTGCGCGCAAAGGGCTCCGCGTCCGCGTCCACGAGGCTGAGCCAACCATCGGCGGGGGCGCGCGCAGCGCAGAACTGACGCTGCCGGGCTTCGTGCACGACGTCTGCTCCGCGATCCACCCGATGGCCGCGGCCTCGCCGTTCTTCAGGGGGCTGCCCCTCGCGCAGCACGGGCTCGAGTGGATCCAACCCGACGTCGCCTTCGCGCATCCGCTTCCGGACGGGAGCGCCGTCGCGGCGGTCCGCTCCGTCGAGGAAACCGCGAGCGGCCTCGGCGAAGACGCTCGCCGCTATCGCCGGCTCATGGGCCCGCTCGCGGAAGGCTTTTCGCGATTGCTCGGCGACGTCCTCGGACCGATGGTTCGCCTTCCCCGCCATCCGCTGCTCCTCGCGCGGTTCGGCTGGCGTGCGGCGCTCCCCTCGTCCCGATTGCCGTTCCGCGGCGTGCGGGCCCGTGCCTTGCTGGCGGGCGCCGCCGCGCACTCCTTCCTGCCCCTCGACGCGCCGTTCTCGGGGTCGTTCGCGCTCATCCTCAGCATCGCCGCGCACGCGGTCGGATGGCCTGTCGCCCGGGGCGGCTCGCAACGGATTGCCGACTCGCTCGCCGCGACGCTCCGCGCGCTCGGAGGGGAGATCGTCGCAGGCGACCGGATCGTTTCGCTCGACCAGGCGGGCCCGGCCCGAGCGGTGCTGTTCGATACCTCGCCCGCCACCCTTCTGCGCATCGCCGGCGATCGCCTGCCGGAACGCTACCGCCAGGCATTGCGCCGGTTCCGGCGCGGCCCGGGCGTCTTCAAGATCGATTACGCGCTCGCGGGTCCGGTGCCGTGGCTCGCCCCCGAGTGCCGCCGCGCGGGTACCGTGCACGTCGGCGGCACGTTCGAGGAGATCGCCGCGGGCGAGGCCGAGGTCTACCGCGGCGGACATCCCGAGCGGCCCTTCGTCCTCGTCGCGCAGCAGAGCGTCTTCGACTCTTCCCGCGCCCCGCCCGGCCAGCACACGCTGTGGGCGTACTGCCACGTCCCGAACGGCTCCACCGTGGACATGACCGGGCGCATCGAAGCGCAGATCGAGCGCTTCGCTCCGGGGTTTCGCGATCTGGTCCTCGCGCGGACGGTCGCCGCGCCCCGCGACGTCGAGGCGCACAACGAGAACTGCGCCGGAGGAGACATCTCCGGCGGCGCGTACGACGGGCTGCAGCTCTTCGCGCGCCCGATGCTCTCGCTCGATCCGTATGCGACGCCGGCGCGGGACCTCTATCTTTGCTCGTCGTCGACGCCCCCAGGAGCCGGCGTCCACGGCATGTGCGGCTTTGGCGCGGCTCGCAGCGCGCTCCGGCGCAGCTTCCGAGGCCGCTAGGCGCTCGCCGGCTCCCACCTCCAGTGCCGCGACGGGTTCTTGCGCGTCGTCGGCCCGAGGAACTCGCCCATCCGCTCGCGCGCCCACCAGGCGGACGTCTCGCGGCGCTCGCGCGGCGTGGTGAATCGATAACGATACAAAACCGCCCGCACCGCGCGCGGCGGCGCGTCCGGGAACGGGTTTCGCCCGAGGAGCCGCAAGATCGCCCGATCGTTCTGGAGCAGCTTTGCGACGAACCGATCGAACCAGGGCCAGGCGTATCCGGGCGAGATCGCCGCGAACCACATCAACCAGTCGAGCCGCAGATGATACGGCGCCCACTGCGGCGGGCGGCGCGCCGGAGCGGTCGGCTTGCCGCGGAACTCGTACTCGAGCCACACCGTCTCGGGTCCGATGCGCTCGTCGGCCGTTCCCTCGACCACCACCTCGAACCGCTCGCGCTCGATGCTTCCGAAGGCGCCGTACGTGTTCACCAGCCGGAGCGGATCGAAGCTCGCGTTCATCAGCTGCGAGGGCGAGACGAGATTGCGGGCGGGCCGGTACGAGAGCGCGATCACCAGCACGGTGACCGCGACGACCAGGGCATCGAGCCAGAAGAGCGGCGCAGTCGCCACGTGCGCGATGGGCAAGACGCGACCCAGCATCCGATCGTCGAAGGCGGAAGCGGTGAGGACGATGGTGGTGAGGTTCAGCCAGGAGAAATTCCCGCTCAACACCAGCCAGAACTGCGTCACCGCCATGACGAGCCCCGCGAACGCGGCGAACGGCTGGGGAAGGAAGAGCAGGACCGGCGCCACCAGCTGGGCGAAGTGGCTCCCGAGCACTTCGATCCGGTGCAGCGGCTTCGGTAGATGGTGGAAGTACCAGGAGAGCGGGTTCGGCATCGGCTGCGTTTCCTGGTGGTAGTAGAGGCAGGTCAGATCGCGCCAGCAGCGATCGCCGCGCATCTTGATGAGCCCGGCGCCGAACTCGAGGCGGAAGAGGAGCCAGCGGAAGAGCCACACGAGCGGCGCCGGTACCGCGCTCGACGACGGACCGAGGAAGGCGGCGAGAAACCCCGCTTCGAGGAGGAGCGACTCCCAGCCGAATGCGTAGAAGGTCTGCCCCACGTTGACGATCGAGAGATAGAGGGCCCAGAGCAGGAGCCAGATCGCGACGGTGATCGGCGCCGGCAACCGGTCCGGAATTCCGGCGAGCACCGCCAGCGAAAGCACGATCCCGGTGACGGCCACCGCGACCAGCAGGCGATCCGAATAACGGAAGTGGAAGAGGCTCGGCGCCCTCCGGAAGCTCACGCGAGCGAGGAATCCTGGGACCGGGAGGAGACCGTCCTCGCCGAGGAGCGGGCGGAACTGCTCGAGCACCACGACGAAGGCGATGAGGTAGACGAGCCCGAGCCCGCGCTGGAGGAGGAAACGAGCGAGCCAGTAGCCTTCGGCGTGGAGCCAGTCCGGCATCGCCCGGTGGAGCTTGTCACTTCCTCACGCGATCGGCACCTTTTCAGGCCCCGACGGGCGCGATCGGCCGGCGGGCGAGAAAATCGATCAGCGCATCGCGGAACGCCGACACCTTGGCAGGTACGTGCGGGCCTCCCGGGTGGACGAACCACCACGCGCCGCGCGTCTCGGAGAACCGCGGCACGATGCGCACCAGGGTGCCCGCCGCCACGTCCTCGACGGCCAGGAACGCAGGCAGGAGGCCGATCCCGGCCCCTCCCCGCAGCGCCTCGCGGAGGAAGAAGTAGTCGTCGGAGAGGACGCGAGCGTTCCGGACCGCCGATCGCTTCGGGGGCGGGACGCCGCCGAACTGCGCCCAATCATGATTGCCGGTCTCCTCCATCGATCGGGGCGTGCCCCGGCGAGCGAGGTACGTCGGCGAGGCGAACAGGTGCATCTCGATCGCGCTCAGGCGCCGCACCGTGAGAGACGAGTCGGAAAGCCGCCCGGACGTCGCTCGCAGGGCGACGTCGTACCCTTCCCCGACGAGGTTCACGGGGCGATTGGTCACTCCGACCTCGACCCGCACGAGCGGGTACCGCGCGAGGAACGCAGGCATCAGCTGCGCGACGATGGTGGCGCCGAGGTCATGGGACGCCGAGACTCGCAAGAGGCCCGACGGCTGCTCCTCGTGCTCGGGAACGCTTTCGACCGCGTCGCGCAGCCCGGCGACGAGGGGCGCCACCTGTGCGTGGAGCGTCGCGCCCGCGGTGCTGAGGGCCACCTGCCGGGTGGTGCGGTGGAAGAGCCGCGTGCCCATCTGCCGTTCGAGCTCGGCGATGCCGCGGCTGACCGACGACTTGGGGACGCGCAGCGCGCGAGCGGCGTCGGAGAAGCTCTTCGCCTCGGCGACCGCGACGAAGAGCGACACCAGGTTCAGATCCATTGTTGCACCCGCGGAACAGTGTCGTGCTTTGCCCGAGACTATCCTTTACCGGGCAACAGCATCGGATACCGGCAACAAGGAGAACCACTCATGAAGATGAGCCGCCTCGCACTGTTCGCCGTCCTCGCCTCCGGCGCCGCCATGGCTACACCGTACGACATCGACGCCTCCCACAGCTCCGCCGGGTTCGGAGTGCGTCACATGATGGTCTCGACCGTCCGCGGCCAGTTCTCGAAGGTCGCTGGCACCGTCGACATCGACGACGCCGATCTCTCGCGCTCGAAGGTCGACGTGACCATCGATCCCGCCTCCATCGACACCCGCGACCCGAAGCGCGACGGCCACCTCAAGTCGCCCGATTTCTTCGACGTGGCGAAGTACCCGGCCATCACCTTCAAGTCGACCCGGATCGCGAAGCAGGCCGACGGCAAGATCCTGGCGACCGGCGACCTCACGCTGCACGGCGTGACGAAGCCCGTGACGCTCACCGTCGATAATTTCACGGCGCCCATCAAGGACGGGTTCGGCCGCACCATCCGCGGCGTGTCGGCGACCGGCAAGATCAATCGCAAGGACTACGGGCTGACCTGGAACAAGGCGCTCGAGGCCGGCGGCGTGGCGGTCGGCGAGGACGTGGAGCTGCAGCTCGACGTCGAGCTCGTGCAGCAGCAGCAGTCGAAGACCGCGCAGAACTAAGCTTGGTTTTGAAAGGCCCGACCCTCCGCGGGGCGGGGGTGTAGAGGCCCGGCCGTGCGCGACGAGCGTGCGGCCGGGCCTGTTGTTTTCAAGGATTTGCTGCGGCGGGCAGCCAGACGGTGAACGTCGCGCCCCTTCCCGGCCCTTCGCTGTCCCCCTTGACCGTTCCGCGATGGAGCTCGACGAGGCGCTCGACGATCGCGAGGCCGAGACCGAGCCCCTCGCTCGCTCGCGTCTCGCCGTTCTCCTCCTGGCGGA
>JBJMQD010000437.1:0-3837 GCA_045802855.1 Myxococcales bacterium
ACACCGCCGTGTATTACTTCCATGCCGGTGCGCTCTTGAAACGGCTGAAATGAGTGGATCGATGCGCGTCCTCGCCTTCGCGGCGTCCGTGCGGAAGGGATCGTTGAACCGGCGGCTCCTCGAGCTGGGCGTCTCCCTCGCCCGCGAGACGGGAGCGGAGGTGGACGTCGCAGAGTTCCGCCAATTCGAGATGCCCATGTACGACGGGGACGCCGACCGCGAGGAGGGCCTGCCGCCCGGAGGCCGCGAACTGGCGAATCGGCTCCAGGCCGCCGACGCGCTCCTCCTCGCGGCGCCCGAGTACAACTACTCGATCGCGGGAAGCCTGAAGAACGCCATCGACTGGGTTTCGCGCGTGCGCCCGATGCCCTGGCGCGGCAAGAGCATCTATCTCATGTCCGCGGCGCCCTCGCCGATGGGAGGCGTCCGCGGCCTCTGGCAGACGCGTATCCCGCTCGAAGGCTGCGGCGCGCTCGTGTTTCCGGACATGTTCGCGCTCGCCCACGCCGACAAGGCGTTCGCCCCGGACGGCACCCTTCACGACGCCGCGTTGATGGAGCGGCTGCGCAAGGACATCGCCGGATTCGTGCGCCTCGCGGAGGCGGTGGCGCCGCTCTGCGGGGGGCATGCGACCGCTCCGGCGCCGGTGCGCAGGCAGGTGGCGGAGGCGCTGGAGAACGAGACGGCGCTGCAGCCGCAGGCGCGGCGCCAATGACTTACGGGACCTCTTCCGCGGCGGCGCGTGGGACGTCCGACGACGGCGCGGGCGGCGCGACGACGAGGCACTCCTCGCGCACGATGGAATAGAGCCAGAGCAAGAAGTTTCTCGCCTCGCGAGACGAGGCGATCGTCCCGCGCGCCCGCGTCAGGGCCCGCTCCGCGGCGTCGGCGGCCGCAGCAGGATCACCCATGATCCGCAGGCAGAGAAGCGCGACCCTCTCGAGATGCGGTTCGAACGGGTCATCGGAGGCCGCGGACTGCACGTCCGCACGGCCGGTCGGGCCGGCCGTCGAACGGCCGGGCCATACCCCGTGCATGAACGTGATTCCTGCGGCACTGCACCGATGCGACATCGACGAACCTCCACACCCGCCCCAGGTGAGTGGAACACCCTTGCGTGGCGCATCGTGCGACAAAATTCGCGTCGCCGCCAGCAGGGGGATTCGTCGATGACTCGGTAATCCGGAAAAGTTACACGACGACCGCAATCCGTGGGCGCTTCCTTTGACGACGCCGCCCCACGGAAGCGACTGCGAAAAACACCACGCTCGCCGCGAAGAGGAGGACCGAGCTCCAGCTGAAGACTCGCGGGATCGGACGCAGCCCTTCCCCGTTGAGGACGAAGGCCGCCCAGTAGCGGGGATGCGCGAGCGCTCCGCCCGAATGGAGGAACTTCAGCTTGGCCAGGCGGAGCGCCTGGGCCTTCGGCTCGCCATTGTTCAGCTCGAAGTAGAGCTGCTTCATCAGCTCGGTCGTCGGCTGGTCGGCGACCCGCCAGAGCGCGGTGATGGCCGAGCGCGCGCCCGCCGACAGCAGAGCGCGGCTGAAGCCTTGCAACCCCTCGCCGCGGATGTTCTTTCCCCGCTCGGTGTCGCACGCGGAAAGCGTCGCCAGATCGACTCCGCGGAGGTCGAGATCGTAGATCTGCTTGAGGAAAAGGAAGTCGAGGGGCTCCTGCGAGGTCTGCGACGAGAAGAGGATCCGCGAGAGCTCCGGATTGGTTTCGTCAGCCGTCGCGTGGGTCGAGAGGTGCAGCAGGGGAACGCCGGCCGCGCGGCCCTCGAGGAGCGGTTTCTTCAGATCGGACGCCCCGAGGTACAGCTCCGCGCGCCCATGGGTCATCCGCGCGATCGAACGGACCTCCTGGGCGGAAGTGGGCAGCGCTCGCGGCGGATCATCGGAGACGACCGTCGCCGGATGCGTCGAGACGAGCGGGTCGCCGAAAGCGAGCAGCTCTCGCGTCCAGGGAAGCCGCCAGGAGAGTCCCTTCGGCGGCGGCCGGAGCAGTATCGCCGCGGACGGTAGATAAGACACATCGTAGCGCTCGATGAGGAGCGGACCTCCCGCGGTCGGGTGCGGCAGCACCTCGAACGGCAGCGATGCGAGGGCGCCGTCCGGGACGATGACGAGGTGCTGGAAGCGGCCGTCGCCGAACGGGATCGAGGCGGGGAGGAGCAGCTTTCCCAGGCGCTCGGAGGACCGGATCCAGGCGTCGGCGCTCGTGCCTTGCTGCCCCGCGCAACCGTCGGCGCCGCACGGCGAGCGAGGCGGCGGCGCCAGGTCCCGGAGCAGCTTCGGAATCAACTCGAGCGCCGCGCCGGCGTCGGGGAGCGGCGCGATTCCCGCGCCGTCGCGAGTGACCCAGAGGGCGAGCGCCGCCCGCGGCGTGACCCAGAACTCCACGAGCAGCGTCGAGGGGTCGAGCGCGTCGCGGACGGCCGAAAGCCGGGGCGGAGCGGAGAGGCTCCCGGCTCCGCTGTTCCGTTCCTCCAGGCGGTCCTGGAACGTCCGCGCCCGGCTGCGCTCCATGAGGTCGAAGATCTCTTCGGGCGGCGCCTGGGAGGCGCGGAGCTCGAGGAGCTCGTCGTAGACGTCGCGCTTCCTGTAGGCGAGGAATTCGGTCTTCCCGGAGAGATCCAGCTTGGAGCGGACGGACTCGATCACCGCGATCGCCTGGCGCAGCCTCTGCGCGGCGAGCTCGTCGTGGCCGTTCTTGCGATCGACGCGGGCGAGCCCGTACAGCGCCTCCCACTGCTCCTCCGGGGTAGTCCCGAGGTCGATGGCAAGGGCGAGGGCCTTGTCGAACTCCTGGCGCGCCAGCTCCAGCTCGTCCCTCCGGTACCGCGTCTCCCCCAGGTAGAGGCGGGCCTGCATCGCATCCCGGCGGTTCTTCGAGTCCTCGGCCGCCGTCAGCGCTTCGGTGAACGACTTCAGGGCGCCCTCGAAATCCTCCAGCTCCCGCAACCGGAGGATGCCGATGTTCTTCAGCACCGCGATCCTGCCGTTCGGATTTCCCTGGGCGACGAGCTCCCTCGCCTCGTCGTACTTCTCCTGCGCTTTCACCGGGTCTTCGAGACGGCGATAGAGGACACCCAGGTTCGAGAGGAGCCTCGCCTGCGCGGTCGGGGCGAGCGATTCGGGAAAGCTGCGAAGCTCCTGGTACACGTCGATCGCCTGCTGATAGCGGGCAAGGCGGAGGTAGAGCGCCGCCTGGTTCAAGAGGGTGATCCGGCGCCGGCGAGCGGCCCACGGCTCCGAGCTAGCCTGATCGACGAGCTTCAGCGCGTCCTGGTACGCTTCGCGGGCTTCGAGGTATCGCGCCTCGTAGTAGTGCACGGTGCCGATGTTGTTCAGCTCCTCGATCTCAGCTTCGCGGTGGCCGATTGCCCGCGCGAGCGCGAGCGCCTCCTCGAAGGACGCCAACGCGCTCGAGTAGGCACTGCGGTACAGATCGGCGCGGCCGAAGTTGTTCACGGCCATGATCCGCGAGGTCTGATCTCCCGCGGCCCGGTACGCGTCGGCCGCTTCGCGGGACCAGTCCGCCCCGCGCTGGTAGTCGCCCTGTTCGATGGCGATCTGGCCGAGCAACATCAGCGCCAAGGCGAGATCGGCCTTGTCAGGCTGCTTCCGCAATTCCGGCAGGAGCGACTCGAACAGAGGGCGAGCTTCCGCCGGGGAGCCCTTCCGGTAGAGGGCACGCGCCTGTCCGAGCCGCTCCTGCACGGAAGCGGTTGCGGAGGGGGGCGGGCGACCCGCGGGCCCCGCCTCCGCGTGGCACAAGGAAGGAATCAGCGCGAGGTGAAGTGCAGCGCGGCTCAAGGGAACGTAAGCGACGGG
>JBJMQD010000008.1:0-12105 GCA_045802855.1 Myxococcales bacterium
CTGGAAGGGTGCCTCGCGGACGTTGACCTTCACGGGCGCGATCGGCTTTCCCCCGAGTGGGTCGGCCACCACCCGCACGCCGGAGAAGGCTCCCAGGTTGTAGATGCGCTGCTGGGCGAGATCGAGCGTGCTCGGCTTGAACCGGTCGCCTGGGCTGATCCCCGCGGCCTGCACGATGTCGTCGGGATCGATCTCGCGGTTTCCGACCACTTCCACCGGCCCGAACTCGAAGCGCTCGCCGGGATCGAGCTTGTAGGTGATCCGGGCGGTGCCCTCCTCGGGGCTCACCTCCACCCGGCCGCTCGCCCGGGCCTGGGCGAAGCCGCGCTCGCGCATCTCCCGGACGAGGATGTCCTTGCTCCTGTCGTATTCGTCCTCGTCGAACTCGTCGCCCTTGTGGCGCGGCAGGGCGTCGTCGATGTTCTTCAACTCGCGCGGGCGGAGCGGCTCCTGGCCCTGGTACTCGATCGACGCGATCCGCGCCCTCCTCCCCTCGTCGATGTGGACCACGAGGCGGACGCGGCCCTCCCGATCGATCTGCTCCTCGACGTTCTTGATCTTCGCCTCGTAGAAGCCCTTCTCGTTGTACCAGCGGACGATCCGCTTCTGATCGATGGCGAACAGATCCGCGTCGTAGTAGCGCGCCGTCTTGCTGAAGAACCCGCTCGTCGCCTGGGTCGCGATCTTGTCGCGCAGATCTCCGCCTGAGATGGAGTTGTTGCCGACGAAGTCGATCGCGACCAGCACCGGGTGACCTTCGAACGGCGTCGAAGGCGTGGCGCAGGCCGCGAGGACGGCGCACGAGACGACGAAGATGCGCACGGCGGGGGGGAAGCTACCGGCCTGCGTGCGGGGGCTCAACGGGGCCGCTTCAGGTCGGTCGGTGGAGAAGCAGATGCAGGTTCGCCTTCTCCCAGGCCCTCGCCCGCGCGTAGCCGGGAAACGAACGCTCCCGGGCGCGGAACTCGGGTCCGTGCACGACGCGCCGCCCATCGCTCGCGATGGCGGGGGGGACGGCCTGGTGCAGCATCTCGTGAAACACGACCAGCTCGACGAAATGGCGCGGCACCTGCTCGTCGTCGAGGGCGGGATGGATGCGGATGAGCTTCTGCTCGTGCAGGTAGACGCCCATCTTCATCGAGCTGCGCCGGCCGAGCGGCGCGCGCCTGCCCCAGCCGATCCGGGCGTCGATCTTGCCGTCGAACTGCTCCACGTTGAGACGAGCGAAGATCACGGCCAGATCGTGGACGCGGCCGCGCTGCTCGAGCAGCGGCGGCGGCCGATCGCAGGGAGTCCGGATGAGATCGCGGTGGGCGCGGATGTAGGCGTCGATGGCGGGGCCGTGAGTGCGGCGGTTGCGGCCCGTGAACCCGGCGAGCGCGCGGACCACGTCGCCGTGCGCGGCGGCGAACATGTGGTGGAGGCGGAAGCGCACCCGCCCCTGCAGCCGCTTGTACGAAACCATGGTCCAGGCGTTGTCGGTGAGCTGCACCTCGACCGGCTCCCGCAAGATCCGGGCGAGCTCGTCGGCGAGCGCCGCGCTCGCGTGCGGGGCGGCAGCCGACAGCGTCGCGGCGGTCTGTGCGGGCCGACCGGCGAACAGCTGGAGCTGCAGTTGCTTCATCCCGCCACTCTAGGAGCAAGGTCGATCGGTCAGCAAGCGTCAACGCGGGCGACCGCACGTCACCCGGCAATGCACGATCCCGCCGCGAGCGGAACCCGCCCGCGCCGAGGGGCGCGAGGGCGTACCATTTTGTGCACAAACGATCCGAAACGGGCCGGTTCACGGTTAGTGAAACGCATTTCACTCGGTAAAGTCGCCGTTTCGCTCGCGGCCAGTTCCTTGACACGCAGGATCCCGCTCTCTATCGTGCTCCGCTGAGTGGATGCGCGAGCGACGCACCACCGAAAGCCGATCTCGCGGAGGGAACCAAACGATGCCAGTAGCGAAGAGGAAGACCACGAAGAAGAGTACGACGGGTAGGAAAACAGCCGCTCGAAAGACCACCAAAAGGAAGACTTCCAAGAAGTAGGTAGCCCGGCGCGGCCGGGCGGCCTCGCCTCGAGAGGCCGCCCGCGGGCCCGGCGCATCAGGACGACGCCGACGAGCCGCTCCCCCACAACCGACTCCGTGCCTCTCGCGCAAAGGGCGCGAATGCTCGCGCAGCTGCGCGCCCTCGGTCCGGCGACGCTGCAGAAGGTCTGGCTCCCCTCCTCCTCTGTCGCCGTCCTGCAGCTGCGCGTTCCCGGCCGCACCGTGCTCGCCGTCATCGACGCCAAGCTGTTGCTCGCCGCGCTGGTGGAAGAGCGGCCCACCTCGACCGAGGCGACGCCGCGTTCCCAGGCCACGCTGCGCGCGGCGCTGGAAGGCGGAACGCTGATCGCGGCGAGGTTCGAGATCGCGAAGGGAGAAGAGCCGTCCGACCGGAACGCTTCCGTCCGGCTCGCGTTCGAAACCGAGGCCGGCGTTCGCGCGCTGGTCGCCGAGCCTCGCATCGGCGCGTTGCTCCTCCTCGCCCCCGCCGGCGAGGGCCGCGAGCGGATCGTCTGGGCGGGCAGCGGCGGCGATCCTTCGCGGCGGCCCGGGTCGGAATACCGCGAAGTCGTCCCCGTCGAGCCTGAGCAATCCGCCGCGCCAGGTGCGGAGGCGGGAGGGGAGACCGCCGATCGAGAGGTCCTGCGCGACGCGGTCGCCGCCGAGGAGGCCAAAGGCGTCGCCGCTCGCAGGAAGGAACTGGAGAAGCGCCTGCGCGGGAAGGCGCAGAAGCTGCGCCGCACGCTCGCGGCGATCGACGAGGACGCCGCCCGCGCGGGATCCGCCGCTCTGGACCGGCGCAAAGGGGAGTTGCTCGTCGCGCACGCGGGCTCCGTCCCGAGGGGGGCGCGGGAAGCGCGAGTGCCGGACTATGCCGATCTCGATGCCGACGGTTCGCCGCGCGAGGTCGTGCTGAAGCTCGACCCGGCGCTTTCCGCCCGGGACAACGCCGCGCGCTGGTTCAAGCGGGCGCAGCGCTACGGGGCGGCGCTCCCGCGCATCGCGGCCCGCAGGGCGGAGGTATCTCAGGCATTGCAAGGAACGCTCGCGCTCCTCGAGCGCACGGCAGAGGTGCGAGACGCGGCGGCCCTCCGCGCCATCGAAACGGAGGCCGGCGCTCCCGTGCAGCAAAAGGCCCCCACGCGAGGCCGGCCGCAGCGGCGCCTCCCCTACCGCGCCTTCACCTCGCAAAGCGGGGCGCGTGTCCTCGTCGGCAGGAGCGCCCGCGACAACGATGAGCTTCTGCGGTCGGCCCGCGGCAACGACCTCTGGCTTCACGCCCGCGGGGTGCAAGGGTCGCACGTGATCGTGCCCGAGCCCGGGGAGGCTCCCGATCAACGCACCCTGCGCGACGCGGCGCTGCTCGCGGCCCATTTTTCCGGAGCCCGCGGGTCCGACGGCGCGGAGGTGGCGTGGACCCGGCGCAAGCACGTCCGCAAGACGAAGGGCGCGGCGCCCGGCGCGGTGACCTTCACGCAGGACCGGACGTTCCGCGTGCGTCTCGACGAAGCGCTCCTCAAGGCTTTGCTCGCTACCGAAGAGGCGGCGGTTTGACGCGCACCAAAGGCGCTTCTGCGGCATCCTCCTGGATCGTGCGAACGCTTCCGCTCCTCGTCTTCCTCGCCGTCATCGTCCTGGTCCTCGGGAGCATGCACTACTACCTGTGGGCGCGGCTGGTACGCGATCCGCAGCTTCCGGCGCTGACCGGCCGGATCCTGACCATCGCGTTCGTCACGCTGGCGGTCCTCGTGCCGGCGTCGCTCGTCTTCGTGCGGCGGCTGCGGGGCCACGTCGCCCCGGCGTTCGTCTGGATTGCCTTCCTCTGGCTCGGGATCGGATTCTTGCTCGCCGCGTTCTTCTCCTTCGTAGACGTGGGGCGATTCGCGTTGTGGGCCGGCCGGCGCCTCACCGGGAACGAAGTCCCCTTCGATCCAGCGCGGCGCACCGTCCTCGCTCGCGCGCTCGCGGTCGGAGTGTCCGGCACGGTCCTCGGCCTGGCGGGGTCGGGGGTTCGCTCCGCGCTCGGACGGCTCCGGGTGAAGGAGGTCCCGGTGCGGCTCGCGGGGCTTCCCCCGCAGCTAGACGGTTTTCGCCTGGTGCAGATCAGCGATCTGCACATCGGCGCGCTTCTCCACCATTCCTGGGTGGAGGGGGTGGTCGAGCGGGTCCTTTCGACGCGCCCGGATGCGGTGGCGATCACCGGCGACCTGGTCGACGGCTCGGTCGACGAGCTTCGCCAGCACGTCGCCCCCCTCAAAGGTCTCGCCGCGGCGCCTCGCGGCGCTTTCTTCGTCACCGGCAACCACGAGTACTACTCGGGCGTCGCGGAGTGGCTGCGCCACCTGCCGTCGCTCGGGATCCGTCCGCTCCGCAACGAGCGCGTCGAGCTTGCTCCGGGGCTCGATCTGGCCGGAATCCACGACCCCTCGGGCCTCGGCACGCGCGAGTACGCGCCGAGCCTCGACCGCGCTCTGGCCGGGCGCGACCCGCAACGGCCCCTCGTTCTCCTCGCCCACCAGCCTCGCCAGTTCGCCGAAGCGGCGCGCAAGGGCGTCTCGCTGACGCTCAGCGGCCATACCCACGGCGGACAGATCTGGCCCTTCTCCTGGATCGTGGCGCTCGTGCAGCCGTATCTCGCCGGGCTGCATCGCGAGGGGGACGCGCAGATCTACGTCAGTCGCGGCACCGGGTTCTGGGGACCGCCGATGCGGGTATTCGCGCCGCCGGAGATCGCGGTCCTCACGCTCCACCCTGCCTGAGCGAACCGGCGATCCAGATCCGCGCCGGCCGGGCGAGAAGCACAGGCTGCGCCAGGCTCTCCTCGGGAACGAGGAGGAGATCCGCCCGCGCTCCCCGCGAGATCGTGCCCGACGCGCAGGCGAGGCGAGCGGACTCGCGCACCGCTTCCAGGACGGCCTGGAACGTGAGGCCCGCCGCCTCGAGGAGGGAAAGCTCCTCTGCGTCGATGCCGGGCGAGGTCCCTTCGTTCCCGAGATCCGTCCCGTAGGCAACGACGGCCCCCGCGGCGCGGAGCCGGCGCAGATTCTCGATCCCTTCCCCGCCGTAGGCGTGGAGCGTCGAGACCACCCGCAGGCGCTTTGCGCCGATCTCGCGGACCAGATGGTCGGGAAGTCTTCCGATCGGCGCATGCGCGAGGACATCCGTTCCGGCGGCGACCGCTTCCGCGACGAGCGAAGGATCGAGCGCGTGGGCGAAGACGAGGAGCCCGCGGCGATGCGCTTCCTCCGCGGCCGCACGCGCTGCCGCGCGATCGAGCACCGGAAAGCGGCCGTCGAAGGCGAGTTTCACCGCGCGCGATCCGAGCGCGGCGAGGTGCGCGACGGCTCTGCGCGCCTCGTCGGCGGTCTCGATTTCGAGCCCGTACCCGTCCGCGCCCCAGCTCTGCGTCGGGTATCCCTTCCGCGCCGTGAGGAGCGGGCCGGCGTAGGTTACGTGCAGCGGCGTCAATTCTCGCAGCGAAGGAACGAGGCGCTCGGAAATGCCGAGGTCGAGGACCGCGGCGACGCCGCCGCGCAGGAGCGTTTCGGCCTCGAGCCGCAGATCCGCGGCGATCCCCAGGTGGACGTGCGCATCGGTGAAGGCGGGAACGAGGAGCTTCCCCTCCGCGTCGAACGAAGGCGCGCCTGCCGGCGTGCGCTCGGCGATGTCGGCGATGGCTTCACCGTCGATCGCCACCGCGACGCGACTCCCGTCCGCGAGCCTCGCGTTGCCGATCCAGGACGCCGCCATCGCGCGACAGTACCTGCGTGCTAGGCTCTTGCGCATGCCCGACGAGGCGGACGAGCTGATCCTGAAGATGCGCCACCTCGAGGCGCAGGCCCGGGCAAGGGAAGAAGCCCGCCATCTCGAGGAGCGGGGCAGGTCGCTGAAGTCGCGAGCGCAGCAGATGGCGTGGGCCGCGCAGAGCGAGCTCGAAGCGGCCGAGAAGCAGCAGCGCGACGGCGAAGAGAAGATCGAGCAGGCGAAGACGCCCGGGACGCCGCCGCTCGACGCCGCGGACCTCCTCGTCGAAGGCAAGCGGCTCGCCGCGGAGGGCCGTACACGAGCCGTGAAAGCGCGAGCCCGCCTGAATTATCTCCTCGATCAGCTGGACGAGAGCGAGCGCGCGGAGATGGACGCGCTGCGGGCCTCCGCCCGGGCGGAGACGCACCGGCAACTGGCAGACGATCCGCTGTTCTCGAAGGCGCCCGCGGGTCCTTCTGGCGAAGGCGGGGCGGCCTGACGAGGCGGCGCCGGATCGCCGTCCGGGCGCTCGTCGCCCTGGCGATCCTCGCGGCGATCGGTATCGCCGTCCGGTACTTGCCCATCCTCCACTTCATCGCCCTCGGCGCGCGCGAGGCGCATCGCGCGGGGGTCTGGGGCGCGATCGGGTGGTGCGCCATCGTCTATGCCCTGTTGCTCCTCCTCGTTCCGACGGTGCCGCTGATCCTCGCCTCGGGCTGGCTCTTCGGCGTGTCCGGCGCGGCAGTCGCTCTTCCGGCCGCCGTCGCCGCGGCGGCGACGGCGTTTTCGCTCGCTCGCGCGCTTGGCCGGTCGGACGCCGCAAGGGCCCTCCTCGATCACCCCAAAGCGCGCGCCCTCGCCGACCTTGCGGAACAGGGCCGAGCCTGGACGGTCGCGCTGTTGCGGTTCGCTCCCATCCTCCCCTTCACGCCGACGAACGCGATCCTCGGCCTCACCGGCATGCGACTCCGCGACCTCGCTCTCGGAACCCTGCTGGGAATGGCGCCGGGGACGGTCCTCTATGCCTGGGCGGGTTCGCTCGTTCCCAGCGCGGAGGCGCTCGAAGAGGGAGAGAATCTGGTCCCAGGACCGCTCGTCTGGGGGCTCCTCGCCGCGAGCATCGCCGCGGCGGGAGTGATCGGATATGCCGCCGCTCGCCGGCTCCGCAGGCCGACGCCGGGTTAGGCGCGCTCCGTCAAGCCCGCGCCATTGCGCCGATGTGCGCGCGGACGAAGAGCACGTCGTCGATGAGGCGCTCGAACAGCGCGAGCACCGCCTCGGGCGAAGGCCCGTCGATGACCGCGGTGTCGTCGTCCGCGATCAGGCAATGGCCGGCGAACGAGCCGCCCTCGTTGCGGAAGAGCAGCACCGGGATCTGCCTGCCCCCCGACGAAAGGTGCCGGACTCCAATCAACTCGTTGGGTCTCATGGCCCGGATGTGCGAGCAAACCTCTTGCCACACTCCGGCCAGCTTATTGGCTGCCTCGGCCGAAAGGCTGGCTAAGCAGGTTGCCTGGCCGCGTTCCAGAGGAATTGTTCAGAATGATGCAAGCGATCGGACGAGGAAGCGTAAGCCCGGTTCAGGGCCCGCGAGGGCCGCACCGAGGCTCGATTCCTGGCCGCGAGCCAGGATCCTGGCCTCGAACGCCGGATCGCGGCTGCCGGGTCCGAAACGCGATCGTAGTCCATTTTCACGCTACCGCCGGATCCGCTGGCACCGTCATTGCGAAGTGCCGCTGGCATGGAGCTTTCCCGATTCGTCCTGACTTATCGCGGGGTCCGGCCAGGCGAACACGTCTTGTACAGCGTGCTCGACGATCGGTACGTCGGCATCGACGACGCGACGCTGGACGCAATCGGGCGCTGGTCTCGCGGGTATCTGCCCACGAATAGCGAAGAAAACGACGCGTACGACGCGCTGAGCGAGGACGGATTCCTGGTCGAGGACCGCAGCGCCGACGACGAGCGGCTTCGTGAGCACCTCGACCGCGCCAGCGAAGGCGTTCGCGGCGAAATGCACGTCACGCTCATGCCGACCCTGGCCTGCAATCTCGCCTGCGACTACTGCTTCCAGAAGGAGCATCCCGCCTTCGGCAAGATGCAGCGGAAAACCGAGGAGGCGACGGTCGAGTGGATCCTTCGCGCGATCGACGAGAGGAAGCTGCGGGCGCTCCACGTGCACTACTTCGGAGGCGAACCGCTCACGCGGAGGGACTTCGTCCTCCGCACCGCGGAAATCCTCTCGACGTCGATGGCGGCGCGAGGCGGCACGTTCGCCTGGTCGTGCACCACCAACGGGGTGAACCTGACCCCGGAGTTCGCACGGCAGATGCGGCGATTCGGCGAGGGCGTCTTCAAGGTGACGCTCGATGGCGATCGAGAAACGCACGACCGCATGCGGACCTATCGCAATGGGCAAGGCAGCTTCGACGAGATCTTCGCCAACGTGGTCGCCTGCGCTTCGATCGCCCCGATCCGCATCGGCGGAAACTTCCTGCCCGATCAGGCCGCGAGCTTCGAAAAGCTCCTCGATCGCCTCGATTCGGCAGGTTTGCGCGACAAGCTGGAAGGCGTGCGCTTCAAGCCCGTCGTCGACACGCAACAGAAGAAGTCGACCTGCACCGGCTGCGACGGCAAGGCGGAGACGCAGACCCTGGTGCAGCTGAACAAGAGCGTCGAGCGACGTGGTCTCGGCTCTCGCGAGCAGCGGCAGGAGACGCTCGAGGAGATGCTCGGGCCCTGCGAATTGCATTGGAAGAACAGCTACACGATCGACCCCGACGGGCGCGTCTACAAATGCCCGGCGGTGGCGGGGATCCCGGGGATGGAGGTCACGACCGTCACCGCCGGCGGCGGGGAGAAGGAAGCGCCGCTCCTCGTCCTGCGCCCGTGGCGCAAGTGCGGCGACTGCTCGTACCTGCCCGTCTGCATGGGCGGCTGCCTCGGGGGCAAGTACCTCAAGACCGGGCGCGCCGACGAGGTCGCCTGCAAGCTCGAGTCGTTCGAGCAGAGTTTCCGCGAGGCCGTGACGAAACGGTACCTGGCGGAGTTCGGCAGTACCGAGATGTCGTCCAACGCGGCCTAGTGCCGCTCATTACCGGGGGCATACAATGAAGATCCGTCGAAGCAATCGGAAGAGCACCCGCAAGGCCTATCCCTGCACGTCGATAGTTGGTTAGCCTTTCCCTCCTTGACGTTCGCCGCCGCGCCTGTGAAGTTGGCACGGCCTTGCGTCATCTGCTCCTGCTCGCCGTCCTCGCGGGATGCTCTCGTCCCGCCGAGACGAGCAAGATTCAACTCCGAATCGCGGCGCCAGGCGATCTGGCGCCGCTCGGCCCCCAACCGCTCCAGTCGTACAGCGCGATTGCGCAGGAATGGGTCTACGAGCCGCTCGTGCGTCTCGACGCCGAGGGCTCGACGAAGCTCGCCCTCGCGTCGCGGCTGGAGCGCATCGACAGCAAGTCGATCCGCGCCTCGATCCGGGCCGACGCGAGGTTCAGCGACGGTTCGCCCGTCGCCCCGGGCGATGTCGTCGAATCCCTCAAGTCTTTCAACCTGAGCGCGTACGAAAAAGACGGTGCGGTCGTCATCGAGTCCGAGGCGGTCCTTCCCGAGACAGTGCTCAGCCGGGCCGTCATTTCCAAAACGGCCTCGGGCACGAGCCTCGGCACCGGACCGTTCTTCGTCGCCGAGCAGGATGCGTCGCACATGCTGCTTCGCCGGAAGGTCCACCTGCCGGATCACATCGACGACGTCGTCATCCGGTCCTTCCCCACCCCCCGGGAAGCCTTCGCGAGGACGCTGGCGGGCGAGGCCGATGCATATCCCCTCATCGATTCCAGGCAGATCGAGTTCTTCGAGGGCGTTCCCCGGTTCCGGGTGCTGAGGGCGCCGAACACGAATGCGATCGCCGTCGTGTTCAGCACGAGGCGGCTCGATCGGAACACGCGGCTCGCCTTGCTCGCCTCGCTGCCCGGGCCGGATCTCGCCCGGATGGCCTATCCGAACGGCTGCTCGCCGATGCAATGGGAATCCGCCTCGTTCCACTCGCTTCCGCCGGGAAGGCCGCTGAACATCGTCGCGGTCCTCAAGGCGGGGTCGCATGTCGAGCGGATGGCCCTCGCCGTACAGCGCCTGCTCGGCCCGCGCGGCGGCGACATCGAAGACCTTTCCTATGCGGACCACCAGCACCGCCTGACGACCGGCGAGTTCGATTTGCTGATCTCGACCCCCATCGTCTGGCCGCAGACCGACATGCTCCTGCTGTGGCATACGAAGTCCCCGCTCCTCACGCAGTGGTATTCGAATCCCAGGGTCGACGCCGCGATCGATTCGGGCGATACGGCACGAGCGATGCGCGAGTTGATGGACGACCCGCCCGTGGACTACGTCTGCCTTCCGGAGCGGCTCGCGGTCGTCGACGCACGTATCAAGAACGCGCGCATCGGGCCGTTCGGGGTTTTCGAAACGCTGGCTGACTGGGAGATCGCCAGGTGACGGAGGCGGCGGAGAGCCGGAACGCATTCGCGCGGCGCCTGGCCTTGATCGTCGCCGTATCAGGCTTCCTCATCGCCGTGCTCGGCGCCGTCGCGCTGGAGATCCTCCGGGTCCGCAGCGAGAGGTCTTCGCAGGAAGCGCTGCACGCAATCGCCGAGCAGGCGGGGCGCCGTCTCGGCTCCTACATCGCGCAGCAGAAGCTGCTTCTTCGCGCCCTGGCGGGTGCGCTCGCCGCCGAGCCGGACGCAACTCGGAGGCTCCAGCAGCTCGCGCTGGATGCGCCGAGCCTGGGCAAGGTTGCGTTCGTCGACTCGCACACGTCGCCCGCAAGCCTGCGGCCGATAAAGTCCGAGCTGCTCGCGGAGGCGCTACAAGGGACGGAGGTGTCGTCGCCTCTCTACACGAGCGACAGCCTGGCTCTGGCGATGGACATCTGCGTTCCCGCGCCCGGTTTGCCGGGAGTCGCGGCGTGCACGACGCTGGATCTCTTCGAGCTGCAGCGGGAGGTGCAGCACATCCGCTTCGGCGAGACCGGGTTCGCACTCGCCTTCGACGCCGATGGGCGGCTCTTGGCGGCGGGAGCGGGACCGTTGCGACCGGTGATCGGCGAGATGGTGGTCGAGTCGTCCTTCGCGCAGAAGCTCGCGTCGGGGGAGGACCCTCCGACGCGTTTCAAGAGCAGCCTCGGCGAGGAGGTGGTGGCCGGTTGGGCCCGCCTCGCGAATCCCGCCTGGGCCATCGTGGTCGAGCAGCCGACGAGGGAGGCTCTACGCGCCTCGCGACTCGCGCTCGCCGGTCTCGGCGCGATAGCGCTCCTTGCGCTCGGAGCGGCGACCGCGGTCGGGATCTCGCAGTCCCGCAAGGTGCTCACCGCTCTGGAGATCGAGGAGCGCTGGCGGACGGCCGGACGCATCGCGACCGGGATCACGCACGACCTCGGACACCGGGTGGCCGTGCTGCAGGCGACGGCGGCCCTCGCCGATGCGGGCGACCCGGCATATCTGCCGCTCGTCCGCGACAACCTGCGCGAGGAAGTGGCCACCCTGAAGAAGTTCGTCGCCGACTTCGCGGATCTCTCGCGCAACGTCGACACGTCCCAGTTCGTGCCGCTCGACCTGAACGCCTTCGCGGACAGCGTGCGCCGCGCGGCGGCTCCTTTCGCGGAGAGGGCCGGTGTCCAGCTCGCCGTGGCGCCCTCTTCCGCACCGCTCTGGGTGCGCGCCGACCGTTACCTCCTCGAGCGCGCCACCCTGAACCTCCTCTCGAACGCCGTCGAGGCTTCGCCATCCGGCTCGGAGGTGCTCGTCCACCTCGGTCAGCGCGACGCGGTCGCCACCCTGAGCGTCCGCGATCAGGGCCAGGGGATAGCGCCCGATCGACTCCCCCGGATCTTCGACGCCTTCCGCTCGACGAAGAAGACGGGCGCCCACGTGGGGATGGGATTACCGAACGTCCGCCGGATCGTCGACGCGCACGGGGGGAAGGTGTCGGTCGAGAGCACCCCCGGGAAAGGAAGCGTATTTACCATCGAGCTTCCGTTGGCACCGCCGGGTTGAGATGGGCACACGCAAGAGATGTCGGAGTGCCGTGCTAGCAATTTGCCCATGACCAATTCAAACGCGGCGCTCCAGGTGATCAGTAATGGCGAACTCCTTTCGGCTACGCGTGAATTGGCGCGCAGGGCCAGTACGGTGGAGGCGGACCTTCTTCTCCACCTCGGCGAACTGGACCATCGGAAGCTGTACCGCGATCACGCCTGCCCGTCGATGTTCTCCTTTTGCCTGCGCGAGTTGGGTTTCTCCGAGGACGCGGCGTACAGACGCATCGTC
>JBJMQD010000031.1:0-16575 GCA_045802855.1 Myxococcales bacterium
AGCTGTTCGGGTCGCGAAGCTGGATGGTGGCGTTCTTGACCTTCTCTTCCGGCGTCCAGAGAGCCGGTCGCGAATTTCCCTGGAGCGCGCAGTCGATCGCTGCCGTCGTCAACCTGCTCGCGGTGCCTGCGTCGATCGCCGGCAACGAAGCGGCCCTCCGCGTCGGACGCCGCCCCTGGATCCTCCTCGCCATGATCGCGTCTTCCGCGACCGGCATCGCGCTCGGCTTTTCGGCGCACTGGCACTGGAGCGTGGTGGTCGGCCTCCTCGTCGTGTACTCGATGATGGTGATGGCCGACTCGGCCACGCTGACCGCCGGCCTGGTCGCGACGGCGCCGCCGCAATTGCGCGGGTCGGCGATGGGGCTCTATTCGCTGGCGGGGTTCGGCGGGGGGTTGGTCGGGCCAATCGTCTTCGGCGCCGCGCTCGACGGCGCCGGCGGACAAGCGAGCTCGCTCGCGTGGCTCGCAGGCTACGCGGCGATCGGGAGCGGGTGCCTCGCGGCGCCGTTCGTGGTGCGCTTCTTCTCGCGGCGCCGGCACGGTTGAGCATATCGTCGTCGCCATTTCGCGGAGGCATCCGTGTCCCACGACCGATTCCAGACTCTCGTCTCGCTCGCCCGAAGCATCCGCTCCGGCGAGACGACCCCCGTCGCGCTCGCGGAGCTCTTCCTCGATCGCATCGCCTCGCTCGATGCGAAGCTCGGCGCCTTCCGGCTGGTCCTCCGCGACCGCGCCCTCGCGCAGGCCCGCGCCGCGCAGACCGCCTTGCAGGCCGGCATCGACCTCGGCCCGCTCCATGGTCTTCCCTGGTCCGTGAAGGATCTGTTTGACGTGAAAGGGTATCCGACGACCGCGGGAACGCACCTCCTCGCGGACGCGATCGCGCAGGACGACTCCACGTCCGTCCGCCGCCTCGAGCAGGCGGGCATGGTGCTCCTCGGGAAGAACAACACCGTCCAGTTCGCGTACGGCGGCATGGGCATCAACAACGATCACGGCACGCCGCACAATCCCTGGAGCCCCATCCCGCACGTTCCCGGAGGCTCGAGCAGCGGAACCGGGGTCGCCGTCGCGGCGGGTCTCGCGCCGGTCGGGCTTGGCACCGACACCGGTGGATCGGTCCGGATTCCGGCCGCGCTCTGCGGAATCGTCGGGTTGAAGACGACATTGGGCCGGGTGAGCCGCGCCGGCGTGTATCCGCTCTCGTTCAGCCTCGACAGCGTGGGCGTCATCGCGCGCTGTGTCGAGGATGCCGGCCTCGTCTACCAGCAGATCGCGGGTCCGGACGAGGCCGACGAGACGACGCTGGGCGTCCCACCGGAGGACGCGCTCTCCGAGCTTCGCGCCGGCGTGAAAGGGCTACGCCTCGCGGTCGTCGAGGAGCCCTTCTTCGACTGCGTCGATCCCGAGATCGTACGTGCGGTCCGCGACACGGTCAGCGTCTTCGAGGGACTCGGCGCGCAAGTCCGCTCTCTCGGGTTCCCCGAGGCCGTCGAAGCGCAGAAGCTCAATATCCGCGGCGGCGTCATCGCGCCCGAGGCGTATGCGGTGAACCGGAAGTTCGTCGAGGGCAGGTACGACGAGCTAGACCCCGTCATCCGCGAGCGCATGCGCAACGGCGCTACCGTGAGCGCGCCGGACTACTTCGAGATGACCCGGCGGTGGGCGGCGCTGCGGCGCGACGCGCGGCGATCCCTCGCCGACGTGGACGCCTTCCTGGTCCCGACCACGATGATCCCGCCGCTCCCTTCGGCGCGCCTCGCGACCGACCTGACGGAATATGCGCGCCGCAACGTCGAGTACCTGCGCAACAATGCCATCGGCAACATCCTCGGGCTCTGCGGGCTGTCCGTGCCGTGCGGCTTCACCGGACAGGGGTTCCCGATCGGCCTCCTCATCTACGGCAAGCCGTTCGCCGAACGTACGATTTTGCGCGTCGGGTACGCGTACGAACGAGCGACGAGCTGGCACGAGCGGACTCCCGATCTGTCGTGGACGGACCAGCACCGTTGATCTGGCTCGAGCGACATCGCATAAGGAATCCCTCGTTCGTTCATCGACGGAGAAACGACATGTCCTCTCGCCTAGCCCTTGCCGTCGTCGCCTGCGCTACTGCCGTGAGCGCCGCCGAACCCATCAACGTCGGCGTTCCCATCGCCCAGTCTCCTCCGGGCTCCGTCGTGCAGGGCGTGCAGGTGAAGGACGGCCTCGAGATCGTGAAGGACATGGTCAACAAGCAGGGCGGAGTCCTCGGGCGGCCGATCGCCCTCGTCTACGAGGACGATCAGGGCATCCCCGAGAAGGGACGAGCCGCGGTCGAGAAGCTCATCACCCGCGACAAGGTGGTGGCCATCGTCGGACCGCACCAGAGCTCGAACTGCCTCGCCGAGATCGAGGTGGCGAAGCGCTACGACATTCCCTACGTCAACACGAACTGCTGGTCCGACGACGTCCGCAAGAAGGGTTACAAGCAGGTCTTCAATCCCAACAACTACAACTCGCGCGTCGCCTTCGCGATGGCGGAGACGCTCGCCGGCCTCGGGGTCAAGCGGGTCGTGGCCTTTTGTGAAAATACCGATTACGGAATCGGACAGGCGAAAGCGGTTGCCGAAGCGTTGAAGAAGAAGAAGCCCGACGTGGAGTACCGCTACGACACGCTCGACCGCACCGGCAAGGATTTCACCCCCGCCATCCTGCCGCTCCGCGCGAACCCGCCCGACGCCGTGCTGATGATGATGCTTCCGCCCGCCGCGTACATCGTCATGAACCAGCTTTACGAACAGGGCGTCGCGCCCACCGACAAGACCTGGCTCTACGACGGCGCCGGCCTCGGCGACTACCCGGACTTCTGGCAGAACGTGAAGGAGGCAGGGAAGAACTTGATCGAGTTCGGCCTCTATCACCCGGACATGGGAGTTCCCAAGTTGGGCAAGGAAGTGGGCGACGCGTACCAGAAGAAGACGGGTCACGAGCCGAACCGGCTCATCTTCCAGGCCGCCGATTCGCTCCTCCTCGTCGTCGACGCGATCAAGAACGCGAAGAGCACCGCGCCCGACGCGATGATCAAAGCCATGGAGTCGATGACGTTCTCGGGCGTCCGCGGGACGTTCAAGTTCTCGCAGGAGCCGGGGGTGGGCTACCAGCAGTGGGTCGACATCCCGTACGTCACGTATCAGTTCACCGACGTCGGCCAGCCCGTCAGCAAGACGACCCTCGTGCAGGGGCCCAACGTGGCGCTGGCGATCGACAAGTTGAAGAAGGCGAAGTGACGACGCGCACGTGCTCTCGGTAGATCTCTTCGTCAACGGCCTCATCGTGGGCGTTCTCTACGCGCTCATGGCGGTGGGGCTGTCGCTCATTTTCGGAATCTTGAAAGTAGTGAACTTCGCCCACGGCGAGTTCTACATGATCGGGTCGTACGCCTACACGCTCGCGGCGGCGGCGCTCGGCATCTCACCGTGGCTTGCGCTGCCGCTCGCGCCGGTCGTGGGCGGCCTCGTCGGATGGCTCACGGAGCGGCTTCTCATGCGGCCGCTCTATTCCGGGTACTCGAGCTGGGGACTGATGAAGGACGAGTACGCGGTGGTGGTCACGTTCGCGTTCTCGATCCTGCTCGTGAACCTCGTCAACAAGGTCGTCGGACCGTATCCGCAGCTCGGGCCGGCGCTCGTCGACGTGTCCCGGCTGCGGCTCGGACCAATCCTGCTCTCCGGGCAGAAGCTGGTCGCGACCTGCATCGGAGTCGCCGTGATCGTCGGACTTTCGCTCGCGGTGCGCGCGACCGTGTGGGGCAAACGCATCCAGGCGGTGGCGCAGAACCGGCTCGGCGCGTCGCTCGCCGGAATCGACACCGCGCGGGTGAGCAGCGCCGTGTTCAGCGCCGCGGGCGCTCTCGCCGCGCTCGCCGGCGCGCTCCTCGCCCCGATCATCAACGCCTCGCCGGACGTGGGCGCCTTCCCCGCCGTGAAATCGTACGTGATCGTAGTACTGGGCGGGATGGGGTCGATGCCGGGCAGCATCCTCGCGAGCCTTGCGCTCGGCGTCCTGGAGAGCTTCGGAGCCGTGTACGTGTCCTACGACTATCGAGACACCTTCGGCCTCGTCATCCTGATGCTGGTGCTGCTCGTCCGGCCGCAAGGCTTCTTCGGTGAGCAGGGGCGCGTGGTGTGATGCGACGCCTCGCGCCGGTGATCCCCTTCGCGCTCCTCGGCCTGGTGGCGCTCTTGCCCCTCGTCGTCCGGGATCCCTACTGGCTGGGCGTGCTCATCTTGTCGATGTATTTCGCGCTCATCTCGTCCGGGTGGAACCTGCTCGCCGGGTACACGGGGCAGTTCTCGCTCGCGCCCGCCACTTTCGCGATGCTCGGCGCGTACACGACCGGGCTCGCGTGCCAGTATGCGGGAGCGCCGCCGTGGCTCGGTATCGTCGCCGCCGTCGCCGCCTCCTCCGCGATCGGCGCCCTCCTCGCGCTGGTGGTGATGCGCCTGAGCGGCCCGTACCTCGCGCTCACCACGCTCTCCTTCGCCGAGATTGCCCGGCTCGTCATTGCGAACTCCTACAATTTCACTCGCGGCGATCTGGGACTCGGCGTTCCGGGAATCCTCCAGAGCAGGGTCGGCTGGTACTACCTGTTCCTGGGCGCGGTCGTCGTGGTCGTGATCGGACTCCTGGTTCTTTTGCGCTCGCCGCTCGGCTTGTACCTGCGGGCCATCCGCGACGACGAAGTGGCCGCCGCGAGCCGCGGCGTCGACGTCGTCGTCTGGAAGACGGTCTCGTTCACGCTGAGCAGCGCGGTCGCGGGATTGGCTGGCGCTCTCTATGCGCACTTCGCCGAGCTGATCAGCCCCGAGATCGGCCTCCTCGCGCAGACGGGGCTCGTCATCTGCATGGTCGTCATCGGCGGAATGGGGACGATCCTCGGCCCGATCGCCGGCGCCTTCCTGGTCTACCTATTATCCGAAGTGCTGCGCGAGGTCGGCGGCGTGCAGCTCATCGTCTTCGCGGTCGTCGTCATCGTGTTCGCGCGCTTCTTTCGCGAGGGGCTCGCGGGCCTCGCGCGGCGGGCCTCTGCGTGAGCCGGATTACCGTCGAAGGCGTCGTGAAGTCGTTCGGTGGGCTGCGGGCCGTGGCCGGCGTGAGCTTCGTGGTCGGCGACGGAGAGCTCGTGGGGCTCGTCGGGCCGAACGGGTCGGGAAAGACGACTTTGTTGAGCCTCGTCTCCGGGCACGAATCGCCGGATGCCGGCCGCGTCTTGCTGGACGGCCGGCAGATCCAGGGGCTCTCGCCGACGCGGATCGCCCGCGCGGGCCTGATGCGCATGTTCCAGCTCACCAGGGTGTTCCGGCGGATGAGCGCCCGCGACAATCTACTGACCACGGGCTGCGCGCTCGGCCTCTCCCGATCGGAAGCTTCGTCGCGCGCTTCGGCGATCCTGGAGGAGCTGGGCCTCTCGCGGGTAAGCGACCTCGACGCGGGCCATCTCTCGGGGGGACAGCAGAAGCTGCTCGAGTTCGGCTGCTGCTTTCTGGTGCCGCCGCGGGTCGCGCTTCTCGACGAGCCTTTCGCGGCGGTGCACCCGACGCTGAAGGAGACGATGGCGGCTTACATCCGCAAGCGGCATGCGGCGGGGCAGACCTTCCTGGTGGTGAGCCACGACATGCCGGTCGTCGCGGAGCTGTGCGTCCGCTCGATCTGCATGAACGCAGGGACGGTGATCGCGGACGGCCCTACGCGGGCGGTGCTTTCCGACCGGAACGTCATCGAGGCGTACCTCGGCGCGGAGGCGGAGACGTGAGCACGGCGCTGCTCGCTCTCGCCGGAGTCACCGCGGGATACGTGGCGGACATCGACGTCCTGCGAAATATCTCTTTATCGATCGACAAGGGCCGCATCACCGGCCTCATCGGGCTCAACGGCGCCGGCAAGTCGACGTTGATGAAGACGATTTGCGGTTTCGTCCGGCCCCACGCCGGTGCGATCCAGTATGACGGTTCGGACATCACCGGGATTCCGCCCCATACCTTGATCGATCGAGGGATCTGGTACGTCCCGCAGGAATCGAGCCTCTTCCCGTACATGTCGGTCGCGGACAACCTCCGGTTGCCGCTCCAGCGTTTGCTCGGCTCGCGCCGGGGAGAGATCGACGCGCGCCTCGCGGACGCTTTGGTGCGCTTCCCCGCCCTCGCGGAGCGGATGCGCGTCCCTGCCGGGAACCTCTCCGGTGGACAGCAGAAGATGGTGGAGTTCGCCAAGGCCTGGCTCGTCCGCCCGCGCCTGTGTCTCGTCGACGAGCCGAGCGTCGGCCTCGCCCCGATCGTCGCCGCGGAGGTGTACCGGTTCATCGAGCTGTTCGCGTCGGAGGGGATGACGATCCTGCTCGTCGATCACAACGTGCGGCGGGTGGTGAAGATGGCGGAGTACGTGTACGTGATGAGCCTGGGGGAGATCACCGCCCGCGGCCGCCGCGAGGAGTTCGAGGGCGACCTGCACGCGCAGGTCCGGGCGTGGCTGGGGGTGAACTTCTGAGCGGAGGAACCGCTATCTCGCGGGACTGCTCTCGCCAGGACCACGGCGCTCGACATACGCTCCGGGAGATCGACATGCGAATCGCCGCCTTCGCGCTCTGCGCGCTGCTCGCGTTCTCCGCCCTGCCGAAAGAGCGCGAAGGGGTGACCGCCCCGCCCGTCGTGGAGGTGGCCGGGCGGCCGCTTCACCTGATGGGGATGGGTCTTCGCAAGAAGCTCTGGTTCAAGGTGTACCTGGCGAGCTTCTACCTCGAGCAGCCGACGGAGGACGGCGCGCGGGCCATCTCCTCCGATCAGATCAAGCAGGTCCGGATGCACATGCTTCGCGACCTCGAGCGGGACAAGATCGTCGAGGCCGTGCAGGAGGGGTTCCAGAAGAACAGCGGGCCCGACATGCCCAGGTTGCGGCAGCGGCTCGATCGGTTCCTCGAGGCCATCCCCGATCTGAAGGGCGGCCAGCAGATCGTCATCACGTATTTCCCAGGGACCGGCACGGTGGTGAAGGCCGGACGTGGGGAGGAGATCACCATTCCCGGGAAGGACTTCGGGGACGCCCTCTTCTCGGTGTGGCTCGGGAAGCAGCCGGTGGACGACGATCTCAAGGGCGAGATGCTCCGCAACCGGTAGCGAGTGCTCCACGGGCCGCTTGCGTCCCCGCTGGACGTGGCGCTTCATTGCCCGCCGTGCTCGATCTTGGCCGTGCCAACGGTGACCCCGCGCTCGTGCGCTTCTATCGGGGCCTGGCGCGCGCGTACGGTGAACTGGGACTCGGGTTCAAGATCGCAATCGTGGCGGGCCTCGTCGTCATGACGACCGCGGTAGGCATCGGGATGGTTCTCTCGATACCTGCAGATCATTTCAAGAAGGCAGCCCCGGCTCCCGCGCCGGCGCGGCCCAGAAATCCTGTAGTGCGCTGGAGCGTCGCCCTGGTCCGGAACGTGTTCGGAGCGGTGCTCGTCACACTCGGCGCCGTCATGGCGCTTCCGCTCGTCCCTGGACCGGGGCTCGTGTTCATCCTCCTCGGATTGAGCGTCCTCGATTTTCCCGGAAAGCACGCGATGCAGCGGCGGCTCATGCGCGTTCCCGGCGTGACGCGTTTCATGAACGACGTCAGGGCACGATTCGGCAAGGCTCCGCTCATTCTCGACGACACCGAGTGACCGCGCCCCGGTGCGCGTTGGCGGTCACCGCGGCGGAGGGGACCGCGGGAGCCAGATGGTGAACCGGGTGCCCGCTCCCGGCGCACTGTCGACCTCGATCCGTCCGCCGCCTTGCTTGACGATGCCGTACACCATGGCGAGCCCGAGGCCCGTGCCGCCATCCTGCTGCTTCGTCGTGTAGAACGGCTCGAACATCCGGGCCTGCACTTCAGGGGGAATGCCGACGCCGGTGTCGCGGACCTCGATTTCCACGGCGTCGCCCCTCGGGCGCGTGGCGATCGTCACGACTCCGCCCGAAGGCATCGCGTCGCGCGCATTGATGACGAGGTTCAGCACCACTTGCTCGAGCTGGGTGCGATCGGCGGACACATTGCCGGCTCCGCCCAGCTCGGTACGCAGCTCGATCGACGGCGGCAGGAGGCGAGCGACGAGCTTCGACATGTCCGCGACGACCTGATCCACGTCGTGCAGCCCCAGCGCCACCGCTTGCTGTCGGCTCACGGCGACGAGTTGCCGGATCAGCGCGGCGGCTCCGTCGATCGCTCCGTTGATGGCCTCGAACGCCTCTTTGCGATCGGCGCCCGTCCCTTGCAGCATCGAGGTGGCATTCTGGATGACGCCGAGGAGGTTGTTGACGTCGTGGGCGACTCCCGCGGCGAGCCGACCGATCGCTTCCATCTTCTGCGCCTCGTGCAGCTCGTCCTGCACGCGGCGGGCCTCGACCTCGAGCCTGCGCTGCTCGGTCATGTCCACCACCGAGCCGGACATGCGCGCCGGCCGGCCGACGCTGTCGAGGAACACGCGCCCGCGCGAAAAAATCCAGCGCGTCGTGCCGTCGGGCAACACCACGCGGTGCTCGATGTCGAAGTTCTTGCCGCGGCCCGCTCCGGCGATGACCTCTTTCACCTTGGGCCGGTCGTCCGGATGCACGACGGCGAGAACCTCTTCACGGGTGCGCGGCACGGCCTGCGGCGCGAGCCCGAGGAGGGGTTCCATCCCCTTCGACCAGAGGAAGTCCCCGGTGGCGAGGTTCCAGTCCCAGAGTCCGACGTGCGCTGCCTCGAGGGCCAGGTCCAGCCAGCGCTCGCTGCGCCACATCCCCTCGGTCGATTCGATGAGCGGCGTCATGTCGAGGCACGTCCCGAACATCACCTCCGGGTCGCCCTTCGACGGATCGCCCGAAATCGCCGCCCACGAATGAAGCTGCCGCAACTGCCCGTCGGGCCGGACGATGCGCTCGTGGAAGGTCACGGGACGTCGCGTGTGGAGCGCGGTCTGGATGGTTTCGCGCACGCGCGGGCGGTCGTGGGGATGGACGCGCTCGAGGTACGCCTCGAAAGAGGCGCCGAACTCCCGCGGCTTCAGCCCGTAGATCCGGTAGAGCTCGTCGGACCAGGTGACGCTGTTCTTGCCGATGTTCCATTGCCAGAAGCCGAGGTGTGCCATCGATTCGGCCTGGGCCCGCGTCGCGGCGTCGCGCCGCGCTTCTTCCTCCGCCCGATGCCGCTCGGTGACGTCGTTGAAGAAGATGGCCAGCCCGCCCGCGAAGGGATGGATGCGGTTCTCGAACCAGCGATCCCAGGGCGGATAGTAGTTCTCCATCTGCACGAACCGGTCCTCGCGCATCGCCTGCTCGTAGGCGAGGTGGAAGGGCTGGTCCTTTCCCTCCGGAAACTCGGTCCAGATGTGCTTTCCCACCAGCGAGGCGGGATCGCGTCCGAAGATCTCGCCCGCTTTGCGGTTCACGAAGAGGTAACGCCAATCGCGATCGAGGACGACGCAGGCATCGCCCATCTCCTCGAGCAGGGTCACGACGACCCGGCGGAGCTTTTCCCCCACCGCCATGGCGCGATGATACGTCCAGGTACCGATGAAAGAAACGCCACACCGAAGATGGCGGGTCCGCTATCTTGAGCGGCGCCGGGAGACCCGATGCTCGACGGAAAGTGGTTCGAGGAGACCAAGGTCGGCGACACCTTCACCGCTTCGCTGACGGTGACCGAGACCCACCTGGTCCTCGCCGCCGGCCTCCTCGGCGACTTCAACCCGCTCCACGTCGACGAGGTCTACGCCGCGGGAACCCGGATGCGCGGGCGGATCCTGCACGGCACGTTCACCAGCGCCATCATCTCCGCTCCGGCGGGGATGTACTTCCACGGCACCGCCATCGCGTACCTCGAGCACAACTGCCGTTTCAAGGCGCCGGTGCGTCCCGGCGACACGCTGCGCACCACCTGGACGATCGAGGAGCGGATCGAAAAACCGAAGCACAAGGGCGGCATCGTGGCCATGAGCGCGACGTGCGAGAACCAGCGCGGCGAGGTGGTCGCCGAAGCGACCGGGAAGATGCTGGTCGGAAACCGTCCCTGAGCGGCCATGGCAAGCGTCGGCATCGACTTCGGGACGAGCAACAGCGCGGCGGCGATTCCGGGCGCGGGCGACGGGGCGGCGCGGGTCCTCGCCATCGACGAGGCCGCGGAGGACGCGCGCCTCTTGCGCAGCGTGCTCTTCTTTCCCGACGGCACCCCGGCCATCCTCGCGGGAGCCGCGGCGATCGAAGCGTACCTGCGCGACTTCGAAGGGCGCTTCCTTCAGTCGATCAAGACGTTCCTGCCCTCGACGGCCTTCACCCGCACGGAGATCCGCCGCAAGACCTGGAAGCTCGAGCAACTCATCGCGCTCCTTCTCACCCGCATCCGGGAGGCGGTCGAGCGCGAGGTGGGAGGCGCGCCGTCACACCTCGTCTTCGGCCGTCCGGCGGTGTTCTCTCCGGATCCGGAGAAGGACGCCCTCGCGCAGGCGCGTCTAGCCGAGGCCGTGGCGCTGGCTGGATTCCCCGAGCCGGTCTTCCTCATCGAGCCCATCGCCGCCGCCCTTCGCTACGAGGAGTCTCTCGATCGCGACGAGGTAGTGCTGGTCGCCGACTTCGGCGCCGGCACGAGCGACTTCACGCTGATGCAGCTTGGGCCTTCGCGCCGCGACGTGCTCGACAGGCGAGGCGACGTCATCGCCTCGAGCGGCGTCTACATCGGAGGCGATCGATTCGACGCCGCCATCGTCCAGCACCGGCTGCTCAGGCTGTTCGGCTTCGGCTCGACTTACGCGACCATGCTGCAGCGGACCGAATTGCCGCACTGGATGACGCGCAAGCTTCTCGCCTGGCACGAGCTTTCGGTCTTGCGCGAGAAATCGAACCTCGAATTCCTGCAAAACGCGGTGAAGACCAGCGACCGCCCGCGCGAATTGCAGAACCTCGTCACGCTTAGCGAGGAGAACCTCGGCTTCCACCTCTACCGCGTCGTCGAGGAGGCGAAGCGCCGCCTGAGCGAGATCGACGAGGCCCCCCTCTCCTTCCACGAGGCCGACATCGACATCGAAACCGGCGTCACCCGCGCCGAGTTCGAGCGCTGGACGGCTCCGCTCCGGACCGAGCTCTTGCATGCCGCGGATCGGTGCCTCGCGAAGGGCCACGGACGGGCTCCCGACGCGGTCTTCCTCACCGGCGGCACTTCGAAGATTCCCAGCGTGCGCCAGGCGTTCGCCGACCGCTTCGGAGAGTCCCTGCTGCGGGAAGGGGACGCGTTCACCTCGGTCGCGGCGGGACTCGGGCGCGCCGCGGGACTTCTCGCGAGCGGCGGGGCGGCGCTCGGGCGCGGCGCGGTCGGATGACCGGTCACTCTTCCTTTGGCTTCGGTCCCGGGCGGAACATCTCCTGCACGCGCTTGAGGCTCTCCATCGGATTCGCGAACCACGTCCGCACGAGCGTTTCGGGATCCAGCGCCTGGATGTTCTTGCTCAACCGATCCTTCAGCTGACCGAGCAACTCGGCCTGCAACGGCTTCAAATCGGGCAGTCCGAAGAAGGTGCGGGCCTCCTCCGGCGTGCAATCGACGTTCACCGTGATCTTCATCGCCTTTCGCCCCCTCCCGGCATCGCCGCAGCCTGGGAAGGTTGTAGTATCCTTTCCTGCCTCACATTGGGAGACAGATGAGCTGCTGCGACGAGACCACTGCCTGCGTACCACCTCCTGAAATCTCGCGCCGATCGGTCCTGAAAGGCGCGGCGCTGGCTGCGGCCCTGCTGCCCGCCGCCCGGGCGCTGGGCGCGAAAAGCAATTCGATTACCATCGGTTACTGTAGCCAGCTCCTCTGCGGTGTGCCCTACGAGGTCGCGCGCTCCGCTGGATTCTTCAAGAAGCACGGCCTCGATGTCCAGCTCATCCATTTCCGCGGCGGCAATGCCGCCATGCAGGCTCTCGTCGGCGGTTCCATCGACTACGCCGCGACCGCCCTGGACGTCGCCATCCAGGCCTATGCCAACGTGCACGCCGACATCCGGCGCTTCGCGGTCACCGGCCGCCTGCCGCTGTTCGCCCTGGTTACCGCTCCCGGGACAGCCGGCCAGATCCAATCCATCAAGGATCTCCAGGGGAAGACCGTCGGAATCTCGGCATTGGGAAACGCCGATCACGCGCTGGCGCTCTTCCTGCTCAAGGAAGCCAAGGCCGATCCCTCGAAGGTGAAGTTCGCGACATTAGGAGTGAATCTGCTCGAGGCCTTGCGCCAGGGACAGACCGATGCGGGTCTCGTGCAGGAGCCGGCGCTCACCTATCTGAAGAGATCGGGCGCCCGCGTGCTCGTCAACGCCATGGACCTCGAGGACGCTCGCAAGTACCTCGGGGGAACCTATGAATTCATGGGCGTCGCGGTGCGCGGAAAAGAGTTCGAGGAGCGCCGGCCGCAGATGATGAAGCTCACCCAGGCGCTGGCCGAGTCGCTGAAAGCGCTACCGAAGATGAGCGGCAAAGAGCTGGTCGCGGCCCTTCCCGCCGAGATGACCACCGGCCTCGACACCAAGGAGTTCGGCGACATCATCGCGCAACATCGCGATTCGCTCTATCCCACCTCGGTAACCATCGATCTCGCCGCCGCCAAGCGAGTCGCCCAGAGCCTCATCGCCGGTGGTCTCCTCAAGCCGGACGCGAACATCTCCGGTCTGCACGACACGTCGATCGCGGGGAGCTAGCGGCTGCGCGTCTCGGGAGTGACGATCTCTTACGGCGGGGAACCCGTCCTCGAGGACGCCACGCTCGCGGTCGAGGACGGCCAGTTCGTCAGCCTCGTCGGACCATCCGGTTCCGGCAAGTCGAGCCTCTTGCGAGCGGCCATCGGCCTCCAGCCCCTGCTCGCCGGAACGGTCTCTTCCGAGGTCGCGCGTGCCGACGTCGGCATGCTCTTCCAGGACGATGCGCTGCTTCCGTGGAAGAGCGCGCGAGAGAACGTGGCGCTGGGTCTCACCCTGCGCGGCACGCCGCGGGCGTTGGCGCTCGAACGAGCCGATCGCTGGCTCGAGCGCGTCGGGCTGAAGGGTTTCGGCGACCGCTTTCCGCGGCACCTGAGCGGCGGCCAGAGAAAGCGGGTCGCCATCGCGCAGGTGCTCGTGCGTGAGCCGAAGCTGCTCTTGATGGACGAACCGTTCGCCTCGCTCGATGCCATCGTCCGCGCCCGGGTCGTCCAGGACGTGGCCGCGCTGGTCGAGCGCGAGCGCATCAGCGTGCTGCTCGTCACCCACGACCTGGAAGAAGCGATCAGCCTTTCCGACCGCATCTACTTGCTCTCGCGTGGCCCGCGGGCGCGGGTCAGCCGCGACTACGTCACCGCGCTGCCGCGGCCCCGCGACCCGGTACGCGCCCGCATGCACGCTGCCTTCGCGCCCCTCTACGCGAGGATCTGGGAAGATCTCTCGCGCGAGACCGACCACGAGGTGCCGGCATGAACCCGCGCTACCGTCTTGTTCGCCAGGTGACGGCCTTCCTGATCCTCGTCGCGGGCTGGGAGGCTCTCGGCCGTGCCGGCTTCTTGAATGCCATGTACGCGCCGAGCCCGAGCGGGATCGGTGCCGCGCTCTACGAGTTGTTCTCGACCGGCACCATCTGGACCCATCTCGAGGCGACGTTCGGCGCGGCGCTTGCCGGGCTCGCGCTCGGAATCGTCTCCGGCGTCCTGCTCGGCGTGCTCGGCGCGATGGTTCCGATCGTCGACGAGATGATCGAGCCGGTGATGACGCTGCTCAACGCCATTCCGCGCGTGATCCTCGCGCCCCTTTTCGTCGTCTGGCTCGGCATCGGGATCGCGTCGAAGGTCGCTTGCGCCGTTACCCTGGTGGCGGTGCTGATGTTCTTCACCGTCGTCACCGGGATCCGCCAGGTGGACCGCAAGCTCGTCGAGCGCATCGTCACGCTGAGCGGCGGCCGCTGGGCGCTCGTGCGCTACGTCTATCTGCCCTCCGTCGGGGCTTCGCTGATGGGCAGCCTGAAGATCGCGGTCGGTTTCTCCTTCACCGGAGCGGTGGTGGGCGAGTTCGTGGCCGCGAGTCGCGGGCTCGGATATCTGCTCTCGTTCGCGCAGAGCACCTACAACTCCGCGTTGATGCTGGCGCTCGTCCTCTTGATGATGATCGTCGTGTTGATCATTTTCGGCGTCGCCGGCCGCCTGGAACGGTACCTCCTGCGCTGGCACTGATGATTCACCCGAAGTGCGGCATCACCTCTTCCGCGAACGTCCGGATGGACTCGCAGATGAGCTCGTGAGGGACGGTTCCCATCTGCATGACGAGCATCAGCTCGTCCACCCCGACGTCCTGGAAGCGGGACACCGTCTCGCGGGCAGAGGCCGGATCGCCCACGATGGTGGCGAGCTGCGAACCCGCGCTGTTGCGCGTCTCGCGGGCCTCGCGCAGCTCTTCGCTGGTCAGGTCGTCGCGCGGAATGTCGAGAGGTCCGACGGGCCGGTCGCCACCGAAGTAGTAGCGGCCGAGCGCATTGATGAAGAACCTCGCCCCGCGCGTCCCGTGTCGCAACGCCTTCTCGTCGTCCTTCAGCACGAGCGTCGCCGGCGTGCAGGCGAACCAGTCGTTCTTCGTCCGGCCGACGGGCTTCGCCTTCGCCACCGCGGCCCGGTATTCGCGGACCTTGTCGGTCAAATAATCGTCGGCGCCGAAGGCGAAGTTGAGCGCACCGAGACCGAGGCTGCCGACGAGGGCCGCGGTGTCGGGCCTGGAGCAGGCCGCGAAGATGGGTGGATGCGGCTCCTGGACCGGCTTGGGGATGATCTGCGTGGGCGGGACGTGAAAGAACCTCCCTCGATGCTCGAAGACGTCGCTCGACCACATCCGCGGAATCATCTCCAGCGCTTCCAGCCACTGCGCATGGAGCTCTTCCGGATTGGTCTCGAACGCCTGCTGCTCGACCTGCGAGCTGGACTTGCCGGTGCCCCAGTTCACCCGCCCGCCGGAGAGGATGTCGAGGGTGGCGATCCGCTCGGCGATGCGAATCGGGTGGTTGTACCGATGAGGCAAGAGCGTCACGCCGTGGCCGAGCCGGATGCGCTTCGTTCGTGCCGCGACGAAGGCGAGGAACACCTCGGGCGCGGAGGAATGCGAATATTCGAGGAGCCCGTGGTGCTCCACTTCCCAGAGGCAGTGGTACCCAAGCGCTTCGGCAAGGACCGCCTGCTCGACGCAGTCGCGGAACACCTGCGCCTCGCTCGAGCGGGTCGGACGGCTGAGCTGCATCTCGAAGAAGAGGGAGAACTTCATGGTCTTTTCATCCACCCTTGGAGCGCGCGCGCGGTCCGCCCGGCGAGGCCCGGTGCTTTCGTGGCGGCGAGAAAGCCGCCGATCATGCCGCCCACGAGCAGCGAGGCAAGACCCTGTCCCTCGATGCGGATGCGGCCGGTGATCTGCGCGGCGGCGAAGTCGGTCTTCCCGGCGAGGAGATCGAGGAGGAGCCGCGCGGAGAGGAAGACCGTGCCGTCGGCGGGCCGCGGCGCTCCCTTTCGGGCCGAAAGCCGGCCGCCGTGCGCGCGCAAGGTCACGTCCCCGCCGTTCGCTCCGCTCAGCTCCAGATGAATGCTGGTCTCATACCCGGCGAGCTCCGGGCGGGGCGGCTCGCGTCGCGAGGCGCGGTCCACGGCGCCGAAGAAGAGGGAGAGGCGCCGATCGAGCTTGCGGGGAACCGTCTCGACCTGTCGCTTGACCACTTCCACGGCCTTCGCGCATCTCGGCTTCCACCCAAGGTCGCGGCGGGCCCGCTCGGCGGAGACCACCATCCGCGCGTCACCGGCGGCGAGCCATCCGGGATCCATTGGCGGAAGAAGCCCGAGCCGCACCGCCAGCGCATCCGCCCTGCCCAGCGTCTTCCCGACGAAGATCGGTATCGTCCGCAAACCGGCCGCTTTTGCGAGTAGCCGGGGCGGTAACGGATCGTCGGCGGCGAGATTGAACGCGCCCCGCGCCTCGGATTTCACTCCGAGTACGAATGCGTCCGCCACGTCCTCGTCCCAGACCAAAGGCAGCGGCACGACGCCCGAGTCCGGAAGGACGCCGCGGCGAAAGGCGGCGCCGAGCGCATGTTCCATCCGCCTTCCGAGCAGGATGGCGGGCCGGAAACGGACGACCGCCATCTCGGAATGAGCGGCCTCCACTTCGTCGAGGAAGGACTCGACGTCGTACTTGGCGCAGGCGTACCAGAAGGAAGGCTGGCGGATCCGCGGCGTCGATTCGACAATCGGTTCCGGGTGGCCCGCGACCACGCCGTAGGCCGCGATGGAGCTCGCGTAGACGATCCGCCGCACACCGGCGTGCAGGGCTGCGCGGACGACGTTCTTGCTCCCTTCGACGTTCACGTCGTCCTGGATTTCTCGCCTTCCCCGCTTGGCGACGAGGAACGCGAGATGGACGAGCACGTCGCAACCATGCATGTGCCCGGCGATCCCGGGATCGCGGACGTCGGCGAGGACCGTCTTCAGCTTCGGTGAGGCTGCGAGCGGCGGGCGCAGGTCGAGGGACCGCACCTCGCTGACGGTCCGATCCGCGCAGAGCCTGCGCAAG
>JBJMQD010000046.1:0-10996 GCA_045802855.1 Myxococcales bacterium
TGCTCCGCGTTCGCCCGGGTGCTCTCGCCCAGGTCGACGATCATCTCGTTGATGCTGTCGGTGAGATCCTTCCAGCTCCCCGCCACCCCGGGCACGTTGGCCTGGCCGCCGAGCTTCCCCTCCGCACCCACCTCGCGGGTCACGCGGATGACCTCGGCGGTGAACGCGCGGAGCTGATCGACCATGGCGTTGACGGTGCTCTTCAGCTCGAGGATCTCGCCTTTCGCCGCGACGGTGATCTTCCGGGAAAGCTCGCCGTTCGCGACGGCCGTGGTGACGAGAGCGATGTTGCGGACCTGGGAGGTCAGGTTCGCCGCGAGCGTATTGACGCTCTCGGTGAGGTCCTTCCACGTCCCGGCGGCGCCCGGCACCTGCGCCTGCCCGCCGAGCGTGCCCTCGGTGCCCACCTCGCGGGCGACGCGCGTCACCTCGGCGGCGAAGGCGCGCAGCCGATCGACCATCTCGTTGACGGTCTCCTTCAGCTCCAGGATCTCCCCGTGCGCCGGGACCGTGATCTTTCGCGAGAGGTCGCCCTTCGCGACTGCCGTGGTGACGAGCGCGATGTTGCGCACCTGGTTGGTCAGGTTCCCGGCGAGGACGTTCACGTTGTCGGTGAGGTCCTTCCACACGCCCGCAACGCCCGGGACTTCGGCCTGCGCGCCGAGCTGTCCCTCGGTGCCGACCTGCTTCGCGACGCGCGTCACTTCGGAGGCGAAGGAGCGGAGCTGATCCACCATCGTATTGATGGTGTTCTTGAGGGCGAGGATCTCGCCCCGGACGTCCACGGTGATCTTCTGCGACAGATCTCCGTTCGCGACCGCCGTCGTGACCTTGGCGATGTTCCGAACCTGGTCGGTGAGGTTCCCGGCAAGCACGTTGACGCTATCGGTCAGGTCCTTCCAGGTGCCGCTCACGCCTTTCACGTCCGCCTGGCCGCCGAGCCGCCCCTCGGTGCCCACCTCGCGCGCTACACGCGTCACCTCGGCGGCAAAGGCGCGGAGCTGATCCACCATCTCGTTGACGGTCTCTTTGAGCTCGAGGATCTCGCCCTGCGCCGGGACGGTAATCTTCCGCGACAGGTCCCCTCGCGCGACCGCCGTGGTGACGAGGGCGATGTTGCGGACCTGGGACGTGAGGTTTGCCGCGAGCAGGTTCACGGCGGAGATGAGCTCTTCCCATGCGCCGCTCGCGCCGCGCACTTCCGCCTGTCCACCGAGCCGGCCCGCGGTGCCTACCTCGCCAGCGATCCGGATGACCTCCGATCGGATCCCGCCGAGCCGCGCCACCAGCGCGTTCATGCTGCGCGCGACGCGAAGCGCCTGGCCTCGCAGCGGCGTTCCGTCCGGCCACTCGAGCGGCATGGTGCGGCCTAGCTCGCCTTGCTCGAGAGCACGCGCCACCGCCCCGGTCTCGCCGGCGTGCCAGGTGAGCTGATCGAGAAGATCGTTGAGCCCGGAGAGCGCCTCTTCATAGGCGCCGGAGACTACCGAGACATGCGCACGTTCGGAGAGGCGCCCGTCGGACGAGACGCGCCGTGACACGCGGGTGATCTCCCGCATGAACCTCGCATTCTGGGAAATCAGTCGGTTCGCGGCGATGGCGATCGGAGCGAGGATACCAGCGGTAGGCAGGCGCGCTCGTAATTCGCCGTCCGCGGCCGCTTCGAGGGCGAGCGCGATTCGTTCGATCTCCGGGTGGATCTCACCCCGTTCCCGACTTATCGCTACGGGCATGGGCTGGTCGAACTGCTCGCCGTGCTCCGACAACAGATCCTCCATCCGTGGACGGTATGAGTAGTTTGATGCTCATGGATGCCGCGCGCACGGTACGTCCCGTCTCCCCGCTGGGCGAGTTCGTCCGATCCAGGGTGGAGCAGGTGCTCGCGCGCTGGGAAGGCGGCGAAGCGCCGGAGGCGTCTGCCGTGCGCAAAGCCGCGGTGCGGCGCCTCCTCGATGCGATCGACGATCTGGGCGCCGCCGTCGACGAGATCCTGGCGGACGGGTCGTCGCCGTCCGAGCAGCCGGCCGGCCGCCGCGTCTTGCTGGTAGGCGAGCCGTCGCCTATCGAGGCGGAGCTCGGGCAGCTCCTCATGCCCACGGCGGCTGTGGAGACCGTTGCGACGCTGGACCAGGCCTTGCAAAACGCCATCGCGCGCTCGCCCGACGTGGTCGTCGGATGGGGCGGCGGCTCCGTCGCGGGTGTCCGGGCGCTGCGCGAGACTCATCCTGGCCTCCCCGTGGTCGTTGCGGCGACCAACCCGGCGGAGACGGCCAGCCTCGCCGCCGCCTTCGCGGCCGATCCCGTGATCCTGCTCGGCTCGGACGTCCGGGCGGTGGAGATCGCCATCGCCGTCCGCGCGCTCCTCGAGCTCCACCCGCGGGAAGAGCGTTCGATCCCCGGCGACCTTGCGCTTCCGGACATCACCGACGAGCCGCGGTCCTATCCGCATCTCGCAGGTCTCCTTCCTCGAGCCCTCGAGCGCGCCATCGATTTCGACGTCGGCGCGGGCATCGTGGCGCGTCCCGGCGCCGAGCCGCTCGTGGACGTCTACGCAAGATCGGACTGCTCCGACGAGACCCTTCAGCGCGTGCGCGAGCACGCTCTCGCGCTCTACCGCCTCATCGCGGGCGGCGCGGGGCGGGTGCCGGACGCTTCCACCTTCGCGCCGCCATTGCCGTTGCGATCCGCGCTGCACGTCCCGCTCGCGACGGACAACCGGATCGTGGGTCTCACCTATCTAGCGTCGTTCCGCCCCGACGCCTTCGCCGCCGGCGACGAAGACGTTCTCGCCGCGCTCGCCACCCGCGCCTCTGCCGGGTATCGCAAGCTCGAGCAGTCGCTCAGCCGGCTGCGGGTGACTCCGCGGCAGTCGCAGGTGCTCGCGCTCGTCGCGGCGGGCCTTTCCGACAAGGAAGTGGCGTCGCGGCTCGGCCTTTCGCATCGAACCGTGCGGACCCATCTCGATCGGCTGCTCCGCGAGCTTGGGTTCCGTAGCCGGACCGAGGCCGTCGCAGCCTGGCTGCGCGCGCAGCAAGGCTGATGTGCTACATCGCTCGTGTCTTTAGCGATGTGATCCGCGTTCTAAATACGTACAAAGTTCCGTAAATCTCACTCGGGGCGGGCAGGGGGCCAACCCCGCCTCGCCTCGCGACACAGATCCGGGCCGTAGCTGCCGCGCACGTCATCGTTAACGCGGGATTCCACTCGAAGCCTCAGTATCGTATTGATTGAACCCGGGCCCGGTAGGACCTCGCGACCCACAGCCCCCCCTGCGGTTAGCGAGCGTTCCGCCGGGTCCGGGTGTTTGATGCGATCCCCGAATGCTCGTCGGCGCGGGCTCCGCGTATCGAGCCCCTCGTTCCGATCGCTCAGAAAAATCCGGACATCGCGAAAGCCGTCTTGCGGAACATTTCCGGCTGCGCGTCGGCGAGGTGCAAGTTCGCCTTGTTGGCGGTGGTGACGATCCTCGTCCGGTACTCCTTGTGGCGGAGCGTCTCGGACGCCGTCTGCCGGGTGGTTCCGTTGTCCGAGACGTGCGCCGTGATGTCGGTGTCCCGGCGGACCGCGACGCCGTCCGCGGCGCGCTCGCGGATCTGCACGTCGCACACCAGCATGTAGGTGACGTCCTTCACCAGATAGCTCGTGACGTGCTCCGTCACCCCGCCCGCGAGGCCGCCGAGGGCCGTCGACGTGAGCGATTGCCCGGCCACCGCCCCCGTCACGGCGCCCGCCAGGACGGCCTGGCCTTTGTATCCCTGCTCGAGCGCCTTTTCCGCCGCGGTCGGATTCGTCTCCTCGAGATCGAGAACGTAGGCGACCATGAGGAACTGCGCGGCGTCCGGATCGTCGACCACCCGATAGCCGTTGTCGCTCGCCGCAAATTGCTCCGCGACGAATTCCTTGAACGCGCGCCGATCGAACGCCTCGACGCCGCTCTTCACCTCGAGATAGATGCTCCGCTTCGCCTTGGCGACCGGCTCGACGAAGACCGCGGTGCTGGTCTTCGCCTGGACGATCAGGTCCTTCTTGGCGAGCATCGTCTGGGACGCGGCACACCCTGTGAGGAGCGCCATCGCCGCTGCTGTGAGAACCCGGATCGCCGCTTTCGCGCCCATGAACCCTCCCCTTGGTTGGTCTCCGGGGCGCCGCAATCGGCGCCGCTGGAGTCGTCGGGAAGCCTGCCATGCTCTGGGAAATTGCTTCATCGGTCGGGCTACCGATGCTGGTTCAATACCGGAACACGGCTCCTTTTCACCTTCCGGTACAGCCTCGAACCGGTTAGGTTCCTCCGGTTCCGGAGGAACGAAGATGCGAGCGAGCGTGCCGCCCGACGCCCGAGACTCGAACGAAGGAACGAGCGCGGCGGACACGTTCCGCGATCAGGAGCTTGCGGATAGCAAGGACCTCGCTGCCGAGCTGCTCCGGACGATTGCGGCGCGGTGGCGGTCCCGGATTCGCGCCGGCCGTCTGGGCAGCCATCCGATCGACGAGACGCAGCGCCTCGTGGCGTCCCTCGATGCCGCTGTCCAGGCGCTCGGCGGCGAGTCGAGCAGACACACGTCTCCCCCGCGTGCGAGCAGCAACGACGATCGGTTCCAGAAACTCGTCGACAGCATCGCCGACTACGCGATCTTCATGCTCACCGAGGATGGGACGATCGCGTCCTGGAACGCGGGTGCGCAGCGAATCAAGGGATACCAGGCCGAGGAGATCATCGGAAAGCACTTCTCGATCTTCTACCCGGAAGAGGACAAAGCGACCCGCAAGCCGGAGCGCGAGCTCGAGGTCGCCGTTCGCGAGGGCCGCTACAGCGAGGAGGGATGGCGGGTCCGCAAGCACGGCCAGCGGTTCTGGGCGCACGTCACCATCACCGCGCTGCGCGACGTGGAAGGCAGGTTGATTGGATTTTCGAAGGTGACCCGGGACGTCACCGAGCTGCGCAACGCGAACGAGGCCTACCGTCAGAGCGAGGAGAGGTTCCGCTTGATGGTGGAAGCGGTCCGCGACTACGCCATCTTCATGCTCGATCAAGGCGGCCACATCGCGAGCTGGAACATCGGCGCCGAGCGCCTCAAGGGGTACAAGGCCGAGGAGATCATCGGAAAACACTTCTCCATCTTCTACCCGGAGGAGGCGCGCCGCCGCGATCACCCGGCCTACGAGCTGCGCAGGGCGATCGCGGAAGGCCGCTACGAGGAGGAGGGCTACCGGCTCCGCAACGACGGCTCGCAGTTCTGGGCCAACGTCGTCATCACGGCGCTGTTCGACCAGGAAGGCCGCCACATCGGTTTCACCAAGGTCACCCGCGACTTCACCGAGGCGAAGCGGCTGCGCGAGGCGCAGCTCGCCGTCGCGCTGCGCGACGAGTTCCTCGCCACCGCCGGCCACGAGCTGCGCACGCCGCTCGCCGCGCTCCTCATGCAGATACAGAGCCTCGCCCGCAGCGCCCGCGTGGAGGATGCGAAGATCAAGGAGCGCCTGGAGAAGGCGGCGTCCGCCGGAACGCGCCTCGAGAAGCTCATCAGCCAGATCCTCGACGTCTCCCGCATCAACGCCGGCCGGCTGATGCTCGATCGGGAGCGGATGCGACTCGACCAGGTGATCCGGGACGTCATGGACCGCTTCGCGGACCTGGCGGCGGAATCCGGCTGCCCGGTCACGCTCAACCTCGATCCCGTCGAGGGCGTCTGGGACCGGGTCCGCCTGGAGCAGGTAATCACCAACCTGGTCTCGAACGCCCTCAAGTACGGCAAGGGGAGGCCGATCGAGATCGAGACGCGCGTCGAGGGTCCCTGCGCGGTGTTGCGCGTGGCCGACCGCGGGATCGGCATCTCGGCCGACGACCAGAAGAAGATCTTCGAGAGATTCGAGCGCGCCAAAGGGACGCGAGAGTACGGGGGGTTCGGGCTCGGATTGTGGATCTCGCGTAACATCGTCGAGGCGAACGGAGGGGAGATCTGGGTGCAGAGCATCCCGGGCGACGGTTCGGCGTTCACGGTCAAGCTGCCGCTGCAGCCGAAGGAGGGTGATGCCGCCGGGCGGTCGTAAGGGTCCGATCCTCGTCGTCGACGACGATCCGGACGTCCGGGATGCGCTCGTGGACACGCTGCAGGACGAGGGGTACGAGGTCGTCGACATGCCCGGCGGGCGCGAGGCGCTCGACTACCTGCGGGCGAATCCGAAGCCAGCTCTCATCTTCCTCGACTGGAACATGACCCCCATGAACGCTCCCAAGTTCATGGAAGAGTTCTGCAACGACGGGTCGAATCAGGACGTGCCCGTGGTCCTCGTCACCGCGGACGTCCACGCGAGCGACAAGGTCACCACCGGCCGGTACAGCGCCTTCCTCAACAAGCCGGTGAACCTCGACGCCCTGTTTTCGCTCGTCGAGCGTCTCCTTCGCTGAACGGGACGGCGGCGCGATGCGCCGCCGCCGGGTTTCCGGATGTCCGCTACTCGCCTTCCGGCTTGGCGGCGACCCTCGCCGCCGGCCTGCCGCCGAGCTTCTTCCAGAGATACACGTATTCGATCCCGCGCCTCGGCACCCGGAAGAAGGCCTCGCGAGTCGCCGCCGCGCCCTGCGTGTCCGCGCCCTTCTCCTGCGCGCGCACGAGGTCGTACTGGCAGTTGAAGTCCACGTCGGTGCAGCCGCGCATCTCCTCGGCCGCCGCCTTCGCGTCTCCCTTGGCGAGGGCCACGAGACCGCGCGCGTTCTTCTGCAACGAGGCGTTGAAGGCCACCTGTGCGACGGACTTCGAGGCCTCTTCGAGTTGCAGAAGCGCCTTCGCGGCGGAATCGCCGTGCCCCGCATAGACGCTCGCCCGGACTTCTTCTCCGAGCAGGAAGCGCTGGATTCCGGTGCGGAAACCCTCCGGCAGGTCGCCCTTCTTCGTCTCGGCGAGATCGCTCCGGATGATCTTCTCGGCCGCTGCCGCCTTCCCCTCGCGAACCATGAGGCGCGCCTTGAACCCTGGCGTTCCATACCGGTGTCCGGTCCCTAGCTTCGTCCCCTTCGCCACCACCTCGTCGAGCTTCTTCCAGCACTCGTCGGCCTTGCCCTCGATGAGCTTCGCTACCGCCACGTTGATCTCGGCGTTGAGGACGGCCACCGGACGTTCGTCGATCTTCTTCTCCCGCTGGAGCGCGTCGTCCGCTCCGCGGAAGTCGCCGCGCATGAGACGGGTCTGGGCGATGCCGGTCCACGCCCCCGCGAACTTCGGATTGAGAGCGAGCGCTTTCTGGAACTCCGCCTCCGACTCAGCGAGATGGCCTCCGTTCAGCAGCACTTCCGCGAGGGAATCGTGGGCGTTGGGCTCGTCGGGCACCACCTCGGCGTACTTGCGGAAGGTGGCGGCGGCCTTCTCGAACTGGTTTTGCCCCGCGAAGGTGTAGCCGAGCAGGTTGTAGGCGCCGGCGGCCTGCGGGTTCACTTCGATGGCCTTCTCGAATTCGGCCTGCGCCTTGGCGAAGTCGCGGTCGCCCAGAGCCGTGGTTCCGAGCGCCATGTGGGCGCGGAAGTCGCCGGGAGCGATCTCGACGAGCTTCACCTGCAGCTCGCGCGCTTTGGCGTTGTCGCCCGCGAGGCCGGCAGCGATGCCCTCGATCCGGACCCGTTCCGCCTCCGGAAGGGTCGCGACGTTGCGCTGCGCCAGCTCGATCTCCTTGCGGCCCTCCGCCGGCGGGGAGAGCGTCGCCAGAATGGCATGGGCAGTCGCAAGCTCCGGATCGAGCTGGAGGGCCTTCTTCAGCGCCGCCACCGCTTCGGCGACGTGGACGTTGTCGATGGCGACCTGGGCGCGCTTCACCAGCTCGCGGGCTTCGGGTGATTTCGAGGTGACGGGGATTTCCTCGGCCGCCCAGACCGGCGCGACGAGGGACGACGCGGCAAGCGCTACGGCAGCGAATCTCATGACTTCCTCCCTGGCGACTTCTGCGCCCTGAGGACGTCGCGCCTGGCTCGCGCCGTCGTTAGTAGATTGGACGGCCTTGGTGTCCGGAAGCGGGATCCGCGAAGGAGACCCGAGACTCCTCGCGGGAACCGTACGGGCCGGACGCCGAGGCCAACCTGGCGGGTCTTGACGGCGCTACGCGTCGGTTATTCGCGCGCGTGCATTACATCTTTGTCGCGACATCCTGCCGCACGCCACGACCCGTTTGACACCCGGCGCAAAAGCAGGAACCTTCAGGTGACTGTCCATTTTTTGTAATGGGGTCGTCACCGCTGGCGACCTCCGCTGGGAGGCGAAGCTCAGATGGCAGAAGCAGGACCGCCGCCGCGGCAGGGTCTCTACGACCCGGCGCTGGAACACGATTCTTGCGGGTTCGGATTCGTCGCCGACATCAAGGGCAGGCCCTCGCACGAGATCGTGATGCAGGCGCTGGAAGTGCTGCTCAACCTCGAGCACCGGGGCGCGACGGGCGCCGAGAAGGACACCGGCGACGGCGCCGGCATCCTTCTCCAGATGCCCCACGCGTTCCTCGCCCGCGAGTGCCAGAAGCTCGGGATCGACCTGCCGCCGCCCGGGCGGTACGGCGCGGGCATGGTCTTCCTGCCTCCGAGCGAGGGGGGACGCGAGGCGATCGGGAAGCTGTTCGAGGATACCGTGCGCGCCGAGGGGCAGCACCTGCTCGGCTGGCGCGACGTCCCGACCGAGAACTCATCGCTGGGAGGCACGGCCAAGGCGAGCCAGCCCATCATCCGGCAGGTCTTCATCGGCCGCGGAGACGATATCGCCGACGTCGCCGCTTTCGAAAGAAGGCTCTACGTCATCCGGCGGCTGGTGGAGAAGAAGGTTTCGCGCTCCGCCATCCCCGGCCGGAGCCACTTCTACGTCCCGAGCCTGAGCCACAAGACCATCGTCTACAAGGGAATGCTCAACGCGGGGCAGCTGCGCAGCTTCTATCGCGACCTGCAGGATCCCGCCGTCACGTCCGCGATCGCGATGGTGCACTCGCGCTTCTCGACCAACACGTTCCCTTCCTGGGGCCGGGCGCACCCGTACCGCTACATCTCGCACAACGGCGAGATCAACACGCTGCGCGGCAACATCAACTGGATGCACGCGCGGCAGTCGATGATGCGCTCGAAGCTCTTCGGCAAGGATCTGATGAAGATCCTCACCGTCATCGACACCGAGGGCTCCGACTCCGCCATGTTCGACAACGTCCTCGAGCTGCTCACGCTCGCGGGGCGCGAGCTGCCGCACGCCGTGATGATGATGGTCCCCGAGCCCTGGACGAAGCACGAGACCATGAGCAAGGAGCGGCGCGCCTTCTACGAGTTCCACTCCTGCCTGATGGAGCCGTGGGACGGGCCCGCCTCGATCGCCTTCACCGACGGAATCCGCGTCGGCGCCGTCCTCGACCGCAACGGCCTGCGGCCCTCCCGCTACTACGTCACCAAGGACGATCTCGTCGTCATGTCCTCGGAGGTCGGGGTCCTCGACATTCCGCCCGACCGCGTGATCGAGAAGGGGAGGCTGCAGCCGGGCCGGATCTTCCTCGTCGACACCGAGCTCGGCCGCATCGTGGGCGACGAAGAGCTCAAGGAAAGGATCGCCCGGCAGGCGCCGTACGGCGAGTGGCTGAACGAGTCGATGCTGCGGAGCGAGAACCTGCCTCCGCCCATCCGCTGGATGCCGCCCGACCGGGAGATGCTCATCCGCCGGCAGGAGGTGTTCGGATACACCTCCGAGGAAGTGAAGCTCCTCCTCACCCCGATGGCGACCACCGGCAACGAGGCGGTGGGGTCGATGGGGACCGACACGCCGCTCGCGGTGCTCTCGGAGCGGCCGCAGCCGCTCTTCAACTACTTCTCGCAGCTCTTCGCGCAGGTGACGAACCCGCCGGTCGACGGCATCCGCGAAGAGATCATCATGGCGGCGGAGACGACCATCGGGCCGGAGGTGAACCTGCTCGAGCCGGGCCCTGAATGCGCCCGCCAGCTCGCGCTCCCTTCGCCGATCCTGACCAACGACGAGCTGGGGCGGATCCGGGCCCTCGACGGCGGTCCGGGGACGAGCGGCCTCAAGGCGGTCAAGCTGCCTACGCTGTTCAATCCCAAGGGGGACGGCACGAGCCTGCGCAGCGCGCTCGAGGACCTGCGCTGGAAGGCGTCGGAGTGCATCGCGGAGGGGTTCAACCTCATCGTATTATCCGACCGCGGCAACGACGCTGATTCGGCACCTATTCCGGCGCTCCTGGCGGTGGCCGCCGTCCACCATCACCTCATCCGCGAAGGCACCCGCACCCGGTGCAGCCTCATCGTCGAGAGCGGCGAGCCTCGCGAAGTGCACCACTTCGCGCTCCTCATCGGGTACGGCGCGAGCGCGGTGAACCCGTATCTCGCCATCGAGACGGTGCGCGACCAGGTGGATCAGGGCCTCATTCCCGGACCGCCCGACGAGGCGGAGAAGCGCTACCTCAAGGCGGTGGTGAAGGGGGTCGTGAAGGTGATCTCCAAGATGGGGATCAGCACCATCCAGAGCTACCACGGCGCCCAGGTGTTCGAGGCCATCGGCCTCTCGCAAGACTTCGTCGACGAGTACTTCACCTGGACCGCTTCCCGGGTCGGCGGGTTGGGAATCGACGTCGTCGCCCGCGAGGCGCGCATGCGCCACGAGCGAGGCTTCCCGCCCAAGCGGCCCATCTTCCACACCAGCCTGCCGGCCGGAGGCGACTACCAGTACCGGTCCGGAGGGGAGTTCCACCTCACGAACCCGGAGAGCATCCACAAGCTGCAGGCCGCCTGCCGGAACAACGACTACAAGGCGTTCCAGGAATACACGGCCCTCATCGACGACCAGTCGAAGCAGCACTGCACGCTGCGCGGGCTGATGGACTTCCGCGCCGCCGCGAAGCCCGTGCGCCTGGAAGAGGTGGAGCCGGTCGAGGCGATCATGCGCCGTTTCAAGACCGGCGCGATGAGCTACGGCTCGATCTCCAAGGAGGCGCACGAGACGCTCGCCATCGCCATGAACCGCATCGGCGGGAAGTC